>JBIOJL010000283.1:0-8073 GCA_044450885.1 Tepidisphaerales bacterium | reverse complement strand
GTATTGGGCGAGCGATGCGTCGAGCTGCGCGAACAGGAGATTGAGTTGGCGCAGGCGGCGATGGAAGTTACCTAAAGGTTGTCGGCCGTTCCGTTTCTCCCGCAGGGACGCTGGCCCTGCTGCTTCAGCACGCCAATCGCCTACATCATCTCATCAAACACATCGCGTGCGAATGGGCTTTCGGTTGGCGTCCCCTTCCACTTCTTCAGGATTCGGCGGACCTCGGCCGGTGGCACTGAAATATACTCTCCCCAGACATCTTTGCTTTTGATTGGGTAGCCGGTCAGCATGTTCAGTGCGTTGTTGATTGCGATCCGAACGTCTTCACGAGAGTCATCGATTGGGGGTGCGCTGAATGCGATGTCCGCGACCTGCTGATGCGTCAGGCCAAAGAGTGTTGAGAATTCGCACATCGGGAAGAACGGGCCGGTTACGGAAGCGCGAAGGCACTCGTGGACTACCTGTTGCTCGACTGGTGAAAGGTCTATCAAGGGCATTGAACCTCGATTCTCGCTGGTGGGGCGTGCCGCCCAGACAAAACACCACTGTCTCGCGGATCGTCGCATCATCTGGGAACGGGAGAGCCGATGGTGTAATCGTCATCGTCATCGAGTCCCCGTCGGTTCTCCCGCTGTATCGCGTCGTAGACTTCTTTTCGGTGGACCGACACTGCCAGCGGCGCCTCCAGACCCAGGCGAACCTTGTCGCCCACGATGTCCACGAGGGTACAGGAAGCGTCATGGCCCAACGGGATGGAGTCGTCGCGTTTGAGCCATGTCTGAGAAACATCTTCAAAGGCCCGTATGCGCCCGCCAAGTGCTCTGCGCGAGACGCGGACCAAGGCGCTGGCATCCGTGATCGTGGAGACAGTGACCATGAGGTCGTCGCCGATCATCACGGATTCGCCCTTTTGTCGTCTGAGTACGAACATTGTGCCTCCTTGCGCATGATGCCATCCGTACGCTCGCATTGTACAGCGCTTCCGCGGGTGCGTCCGCATGACTTTGCATGACATGTGTCGGAGCACCGACACGACGCAGCCGGGACGGCTGTGCTACGAACTCAAAATGGCACCGTCCGCTGCTCTACCCACTCCACCAGCGTCCGCACTCCCCACGCCGTCGGTCCCTTGCCGTAGAGCGGCGTTTCCTTCTCGACATCCGAGACGCCCGCGATGTCGATATGGGCCCAGGGCACCTCGGGTTTGACGAAGTAGGAGAGGAAGATTCCACCTTGGGTGGGGTGGGCCTCGCGGCCGCCGGAGTTGACGATGTCGGCCGGCTCGGACTTCATGAGGTCTTTGTAGTCATCCGTGAGCGGCAACCGCCAGATCTTCTCGCCCGCCGCCCCGGCCGCCTGCTGCAACTCAGCAAACAAGCCGTCGTGATTGGTCATGACACCGGCCATCACCTTGCCCAGGGCAACGACGACGCCGCCGGTGAGGGTGGCCAGGTCGAGCACGGCGGCCGGCTTGTATTGCTCGATGCCCCATGCCAGCGCATCGCCCAGCACCAGCCGTCCTTCGGCATCGGTGTTGGTCACCTCGACCGTGACCCCGTTGTACATCCGCAGCACGTCGCCCGGCCGGTAGGCGTGGCCGGACACATGATTCTCCGCCGCCGACAGCAGCCCCACCACATGAATCGGCAGCTTGAGCCGGGCGATGGCGCACATTGCCCCCAGCACGGCCATGCCGCCGCATTTGTCGAAGATCATCCGCTGCATCTTGTCGGCCGCCTTGATGGAGATTCCGCCGGTGTCGAAGGTGATGGACTTGCCGACCAACAGCAGCGGGGCGGCGGAGGCCGTGACGGGTTTGTGTTCGAGGGAGATGAGGCGCGGCGGGTTGGCCGAGCCGGAACCGACACCGAGGAGGCCGCCCATGCCCAGGCGCTTGAGGTCCTTGTCGGTGAGCACGCGGCATTTGAGGCCGACGCGCTTGGCGGCGTCCCGGGCGATCCGGGCCAGTTCCGGCGGGTTGACGTTGTTGCCGGGACGGTAGGCGATCGTGCGGGCAAAGTTCTGGGCGTCGGCGATGGCCTGGGCACGCGCCAGCGCCTCCTGAGTAGCCGGTGCGATCTTGGCGACGATGAGCGTGATGGCGGCCGGGCCGACGTGGTCGTCGTTGTCCTTCTTGGCGGCGGTGCCCTTGCACTCGGTGAAGCGGTAGAGCGCCAGTGTGACGCCGGTGGCGACGGCGTCGACGGCGTCGGCAGCGGTCCAGTTCGGGCTGTCAGGCACGAGGATGGCGAGGTGCTTGATGCGGCGTTTGCGGGCCGAGCGGGCGAGCGCGGCGCCGGCTTCGCGGAGCGACTGGAGGGTCAATTTGTCGGCCGGGCCCAGGCCGGCGGCGAGGATTTGTCGCAGCCCTTGCTTGTGTGGAAGAAGTTCGCCGGCGACTTCGCGGGGTTTCCCACGGAAGACGCCGGCGGCGATGAGGCGGTCGACGGTCGCTCGTTCGGCGTCGGGGAGATTGAGGGAGCGGGTATTGGGGCTCTCCGCCAGGGCCACGCCCAAGCCATCGGCCGGGGCGGGGACGGATTGGGAGAGTTCGAGCCTGAGATTGGTGCTGGTGGGTAGGGTCATGGCGGGTACTCTATTCGGGGCGCGGGGATGGGTAAATGGGGGACGAGTCTCCAAGTTTCATGGTTCTTGGGTTCAAGAGTTCAAGGGTTCAAGAGTTCAAGATTTCCAAGCGTCGTGGCGAGGGGCTACAGCGTGCGCGGGTTCGTGCCCGCGTCCGATTATCCGACGGGAGCGAATCAGGGCAACTCTTTGCGGGTTCCCGGATATTGACCAATAGGGATGTTCAGACTGTTCAGTCCAGAAAATGGCGACGAGCCGGAAAGGATGGGTCCGTGAAGACTTCACTGACGACTTTGAATTGTGCGGGTTGCGCCATGAGCCGGCGGCGGTTTGTCGCCGGGTGCGTTGCGTGTGCGGGTGCGGCCGGTCTGGTCGCCGGACCGCGATTCACGGCGGCGGCCGATGCCGGCGGCAAGGTACGAATCCGCATCGTTTATTCGCTGCATGACGTCAAACAGCCGGGGCCGGATTGGCCCAACGTCGGCTTTGATTTCGCACCGGTCATGGAGCGGATCAACGGCGAACTGGCCAGACGGTGCCCGGGGTTTGAGTTCCTGCCGTCGCTGGCCAAGGGGCCGGAGGAGGCGAAGAAGATCCTGGAGCAGGATGCCTCGGCCGGGATCGATGGCTATGTCGTCTATCAGATGAACTGCTGGAACCGGGTGGTGCAGACGATCGCGACATCCAACAAGCCCGTGCTCTACGCCGACTTCCAGTTCGCCGGCAGCGGCGGATTCCTGGTCTATACCGCGGCGTTCCTCCGCAGCAAGGCGGCCAATGTGGCTTTCGTCGCTTCTTCGAAGATCGAAGACGTCGCCGACGCGGTGAAGTGCTTCGAGGCGGTGAAGAAGGGAGGATCGGTGGCCGAATTCGTCGCGGCGACGGCGAAACTGCGTCTGGAGCGGACGCCGAAAGCCAGCGATCTGGCGTGCAAGGCGGACGCGCTCAAGACCATTTCGCCGGAGGAATGCCTGCGCAGGATGAAGGCGTCGAGGATCCTCGCGGTGCGGGACCAGAACTCGGGACCGGCGCCGGATCTGATGGGCATCCCCATGGAGAACGTTTCGTTCGCCGAGGTCAACGAGGCATGGAAGGCGGCCGACAAGGACGAGTCCGGCGCCATCGCCGACCGCTGGCAGAAGACCGCGGCCGCCGTCGTCGGCGTCTCGCGGCAGACGCTCGAAACGTCCGCGGCCATGTACCTGGCGCAGAAGGCCGTCATGAAGAAGCACGGGGCCAACGCCATCACCATCAACTGCCTCGGCGGCTTCTACGGCGGGCACATCCACGCCTATCCGTGCCTGGGTTTCCACGAACTGAACAACGAGGGACTGGTCGGCGCCTGCGAGTGCGACATTCGCTCGACGGCAACGATGGTGGCCTTCGGCGCCCTCAGCCAGGGCCGGCCAGGCTACATTTCCGATCCGGTCATCGACACTGCCAGGCGGCAGATCATCTACGCCCACTGCGTGGCCTCGAACCACGCCTTCGGACCCAAGGGCCAGACCAACCCGTTCCAGATCCTCACCCACTCGGAGGACCGGCAGGGGGCTTCGGTGCGGTCGATCCTGCCCGTCGGATACATGACGACGACCCTGGAGATCGCGGCCGACCGCAAGCAGATTCTCTTCCACCAGGCCAAGGCCGTTGCGAACGATCCTGACGACCGGGCCTGCCGGACAAAACTCTGCGGCGAGCCCGTGGGCGACCTGGAGAAACTCTTCACCATGTGGGACCAGTGGGGCTGGCACCGGGTGACGTTCTACGGCGACATGAAGGAAGGCGTCTTCGCGCTGGCCGACGCCATGGGATGGAAGGTCGTGCCGGAGGCGTGAGACGTGTCGTTCACGTCGGCCGCATTACGCTGGCCGCATTCAGCCCCGTAGGGGCGACATATGTTAGCCCATGGCGTCAGCCATGGGGAAAATCAGCACGAGTGATTCACCAGCCCCGTCAGGGGCGGCAGAAGTTCCGTCGCCACTACCTGGCCATCAGGCTTCCTGGGTTGCCTGCGCTGGGAAATTGGTCGACAATGCAACCATCATGCGATGGTTCGGCAAACTCGTCGGCGTGGTGGTGGCACAGGAACTTGCGGTGCTGCTGGGTGTGTTCGTGGTCGTGGGCGGAACCTGGGGGTTCATCGAACTGGCCGACCAGGTGAAGGATGAACGGACACAGAAATTCGACGATTGGGCAATTCGCTCGCTGCGCCGGGCGGACGATCCGCGCGTGCCCATCGGCCCGGCCTGGACGCAGGAAGTGGCTCGCGACCTGACGGCGCTCGGTGGCGTCGCCGTCCTGTTGCTGGCAACGACGGCCGTGCTCGGGTTCTTCGTGATGCGGCGGGCATATGCGTCGATGGGGTTCCTGCTGGTGGCGACACTCGGGGGACTCGGATTGAGCGTCGCGCTCAAGGGTTTCTTCAACCGCCCGCGGCCGCAACTCGTGGAGCATCTTTCGCAGGTGTATACCTCGAGCTTCCCCAGTGGGCATTCAATGCTGTCGGCCGTCGTCTACCTGACCCTGGGCGCACTGCTGGCGAGACTCGTACACAACAGGCGCAGCAAGGTCTACATTCTGATTGTGGCGCTGAGCCTGACGTTCCTGGTCGGGGTCAGCCGCGTGTTCATGGGCGTTCACTATCCAACCGACGTGCTGGCGGGTTGGACGGCCGGACTGGTGTGGGCAGTCGTCTGCTGGCTGGTGGCCAAACGCCTCAGTGTTACAAGCCCATCGACTTGTGAGCGGTGTGGTCGGTCGGGCGACGGTACTGCTTGAGGTCGATACGGCGCAAGAAGTCGATGGTCTTGCGCAGGCCGACCCGTAGCGGAATCTTCGGCTCCCAGTTGAGTTTCTCCTTCGCCAGGGAAATGTCGGGTTGCCGTTGCGAGGGATCGTCGGCCGGGCGGGGGAGGTGGACGATCTTGGACTTGGCACCCGTGAGCTCGATCACCTCTTCGGCCAGTTGCTTCATGGTGAACTCGCCGGGGTTGCCCAGGTTCACCGGGCCGACGAACGAGTCATCGCCGTTCATCATCGCCATCATGCCGTCGATCAGGTCGTCGACATAACAGAAGGATCGCGTCTGCAGGCCGTCGCCGTAGAGGGTGATGTCCTGGCCGGTGAGGGCCTGGATGATGAAGTTGGAAACCACCCGGCCGTCGTAGGGGTGCATGCGCGGGCCGTAGGTGTTGAAAATGCGGATGACACGGATGTTGACCTTGTTCATCCGGTGGTAGTCGAAGAAGAGCGTCTCGGCGCAGCGTTTGCCCTCGTCGTAGCAGGAGCGCAGGCCGATGGAGTTGACGTTGCCCCAGTAGGACTCGGGCTGCGGGTGGATGCGGGGCTCGCCGTAGATTTCGCTGGTGGAGGCCTGGAGCACCTTGGCGCGGACCCGCTTGGCCAGTCCGAGAACGTTGATGGCGCCCACCACCGAGGTCTTGAGCGTCTTGACCGGGTTGTACTGGTAGTGGACGGGCGAGGCCGGACAGGCGAGGTTGTAGATCTCGTCGACTTCGAAGAAGAACGGTTGCACCACGTCGTGGCGCACGAACTCGAAATTGGGGCGGCTCAGAAGGTGCAGGATGTTGAATTTCTGGGACGTGAACAGATTGTCCAGGCAGATGACATCGTGGCCCTGGGCGACCAGGCGGTCGCAGAGATGGGAGCCGAGGAACCCGGCGCCGCCGGTGACGAGGATGCGTTTGAGCGAGTCGGTCATAATGCGGAATGCTGAATGCGGAATGCTGAATGAAGCAGGCCGGGCTTATCGGGCGATGCGGATTGATTCCGCATTCATCATTCCGCATTCCGCATTGCTGTCCTGTGGTATTCAACGACTTTTGCCAGCCCGTCCTTGAGCCCAACCGCCGGGGACCAGCCCAGAATCTGTTTGGCCCGCATGGTATCGGGGCAGCGGCTGCGGGGATCGTAGTCGCCGCGCGGCTCGAAAACGATGCGGCTCCTCGTGCCGGGGACGAGTTCCAGGACCGTCCGGGCCAGTTCGAGAATGGAGGTCTCCTGGGGGTTGCCGATATTGATGGGCTCGTGGAAGTCGGCTTCCATGGCCGAGGTCAGGCCGCGGACGGTGTCGGAGACGTAGCAGAAGGTGCGCGACTGCGTGCCGTCGCCGACCACGGGAAGATTGTGGTTGGAGAGGGCGGCGAAGACGAAGTTGGTGACGACCCGGCCGTCGTCGGGGTGCATCCGCGGGCCGTAGGTGTTGAAGATGCGGACGATGCGGGTGTCGGCCCCGCGCTCGCGGTGGTACGCCATGGCGCAGGCCTCCGCATAGCGCTTGGATTCCTCGTACATGGAGCGCAGGCCGATGGGGTTGACGTTGCCCCAGTCGTCCTCGCGCTGGATCTCCTTGGGCGGGTCGCCGTTGATTTCGCTGGTGGAGGTGACCAGCAGCCGGGCGTTCTTGTGGCAGGCGAGTTCCAGCAGGTTCCAGGTCCCGGCCGCGTTGACCTTCAAGGTGGCGATCCGCATGTTCTTGTACGCCACCGGCGAAGCGGGCGAGGCCAGGTGGTAGATGCGATCGAGCGGGCCGTCGGCGTCGACGGGCTGGACCATGTCGTGGTCGAGCAGGCGGAACTTGGGGATGCCAATGAGGTGGGCGATGTTGGCCTGCTGCCCGGTGCAGAAGTTGTCGACGCCGATGACCTCGTGGCCCTGCGCCAGGAGCGCATCGACGAGATGGGAACCGATAAAGCCGGCCGCGCCGGAAATGAGGATTCGCATGGGGCATTATTGTAGCCGTGATGGGTCATCGCGGCGAGGAAGCGCGACGAGCTATTTGACGTCGAACTCGCCCTTGAGCCGGATGTCATCCGAGGACGAGCCGACCAGCACGCGAAAGCGGCCCGGCTCGACCACGCGCTTCAAGTCCTTGTCGTACAGCGCCAAGTCGTCGGGACCCAACTTGAGCGTGCAGGCCTTGCTCTCGCCGGGTTGCAGGTCCACCTTGACGAAGCCGCGGAGTTGTTTCACGGGCGTGGCCACGCTGCTGATCACGTCGTCGATGTAAAGCTGCACGGTCTCTTTCCCCGGCCGGTCGCCTGCGTTCTTGACCTTCAGCCGCACTTCGATCCCGTCGGCCGGGCCGATTTCCTTGGCGCTCAGTTCCAGGTCGCTGTACTGGAAGCTCGTGTAGCTCAAGCCAAAACCGAAGGGATACAGCGGCGTCGGTTCCATATCGACGTAGGCGGAGGCCCAGCCGACCTTCAGCCAGTAGCTCTTGGACTTTTTGAAATTGTAGTAGACGGGCAATTGGCCCACGTGCCGGGGGAATGTCACCGACAGCCGGCCGCTCGGATTGACATCGCCGAAGAGAATCTCGGCCAGTGCCTGTCCCCCTTTTTCGCCCGGCAGCCACGCCTCGACGATGGCCGGGGCGTGCTGGGCGATCCAGCGCACCGCCAGCGCCCGTCCGTTGATCAGCACCACCACGGTGGGCGTGCCGGTGGAACACACCGCCTCCACCAG
>JBIOJL010000282.1:0-8135 GCA_044450885.1 Tepidisphaerales bacterium | reverse complement strand
TAGCGTCTCGTCGTGGATGGATAGCACGAGCGTCGGCAGCTCGGGGTGAGCCTTGGTGATGTCCTTGATCAGTTCCAGGCCCGGCTTGGTGCCCAGCGACAGATCCGTGACGACCAGATCGGGATTGAGCTTGCCGATGGCATCCATCGCCGCATAGGCGTCGGCCGCAGTGCCGCAGACCGACAGATCCGGCTCCTCTTCCAGGCGTGCCACCAACCCTTCCAGCACGATGGGATGATCGTCCACCAGGAGGATGCGGCTGGGACTGCCTGGAATCGTTGGACCGGGATTGCTGGTCATGAGGGTATCCTTGCACTCACCGGCGTCTTCTCCGAAACACTCCGGCATTCGGAAGGCCCGGGATTGGAGTAGATGCACGAAACGATGGTTCCGCACGGGTCGCCGGGGCGGACCTCCACGCCGGCGCCGATCATGCGGGCGCGATATTGCATGATGCGCAGGCCCATGCCGCGGCGAACGACCGGCCAGTCCGCCAGGCCAACGCCATTATCCCGGACCGACAGGACAATGCCACCAGGGGTCTGGCGCAGGGTCAACTCAATGCGATCGGCCTTGCTGTGCCGCAGCGCATTGTTGATCGCTTCCTGGGCGATCCGATAGAGGTGCATGGCCGCTTCATCGCTGTGGAGCGAGATGTTGCCTTCGCAGCGAAACTCGCACTTGCGGCCGTCAATCTGGCCGACGCTGGCCACCAAATTGCCCAGCGCCGTCCGCAGACCATCGGGACCAATTTCAACCGGCGACAAGCCACGCGCCAGGTCACGGGTCTTGTCGATCGTGTGGTTGATCATGGTGGCGATTCGATTGGCCTGGGCGCCCAGTGGATGCGATTGGTGATCGAGTTTGGTCGCCAGGTTCTGCGTCAGGAGAGCCAATCCCGTCAGTTCCTGGCCCAGTCCGTCGTGGAGGTCATGCCCCATTCGGCGTCGTTCCGCATCACTAATGTGCAGGACTTGCCGCTCCAGATCCCTCAGTTCGGTGATGTCCCGCATCACCTGGACGAAACCGCGAATGCCGCCCTCCTTTTTTCGCAGAGCGGTCGTCACGACGAAGGCCAGATAGCGCGAGCCATCCTTGCGAACTCGCCATCCTTCACCTTCGTGGCGGCCTTCCTTCTCCGCCACTGCCAGGTCTTTTTCAGGCTTGCCTTGACTGGCCTCATCGGGTGGGAAAAAAAGCGACGCATGCTGCCCGACCACCTCGTCGGACGTATATCCTTCAATGGTGTCGGCCCCGGCATTCCAGCTCAATACCCGCCCGGTCGGATCCAGCATGACGATGGCGTGTTCCTTCATGCCTTCCAAGAGCAGCCGCATATGCTCCTCACTCTGGCGCAACAACTCGTTCGACCGCTGTGCCTGCTTGCGAACAGCGGTCAGCCAACCGATCAGCAGCGATACCATCAGGAACACGACCAGACGGATCGCATCGTCCCACCAGAACAGCGCGGCGCCGGGCGGGTTATTCGGAAAATAGTAGGCGCTTGCCCAGCCGGCCAGCAGGGTCGCAGTCAGCCCCGGCCCCAGCCCCCAAAACCAGGTGCTGATCATGACCGCGGCAAAGAACAGGGGTGAAATGCTCTCGCCGAGGTAAACCTGGATGTGCCGCGTTACGATCGTCGCCACGACGACCAGGCCGATAGCCGAGCCATAACGCAGGAACTTTCCGAGGAGCATTCGCAAGAACTGGACCATGTTGCCAAGCCTTTCCCAGGCACTCTTCCAGCAGCCACCGGACACGACGGCCGTGCGGCCTGCAAAGCAACTGCATCGACCCAGTTCCTACGATTGTACGGCATGAGGTGGCCAGACCCAAAACGGTCGGCCAATCTGGTTGGATGATCCGCTCCCCTCACTCCACCAGCCCCTCCGGCACCGTCACCTTGGCCGGGAAGTAGTGCTCGAACATTTCGTAAATCACCGGGAGCACGATCAGCGTCAGCACCGCCGCCGAGAGCATGCCGCCCACGATCACCAGGGCCAGCGGGCGCTGCACTTCCGAGCCGATTCCCGTCGATACGGCGGCCGGATACATGCCGATGGACGCCATCAGCGCCGTCATCAGGACCGGGCGCACGCGGGCCTTGGAGCCCTCGAAGACCGCATCACGAAGCGACAGCCCTTTGTGCCGCAGCATGTTGAATTGGCCGACGAGCACGATGCCGTTCTGCACGCTCACGCCGGAGAGCGCGATGAAACCGATCATCGCCGAAACCGAGAGGTTCGTGTGGGTCGCGAACAGCAGCACGATGCTGCCAAAGAACGCGAACGGGATGTTCAACAGAATGAGCACGGCGTAGCGAATTCGCTGAAACGCCCATGACAGCAGGATCAGCACGCCCAGCAGCGACAGCGGCACGATGATGCGCAGCCTTGCCGTGGCCCGTTCCTGGTTCTCGAACTGTCCCTCCCATGTCGTGTAATAGCCGGGTTTGAGCTTGACCTTCTCTTCCACGGCCTTGCGCGCCTCGGCGACCAGACTGCCCATGTCCCGGCCGCGGATTCCGCATTTGATGGCGATGCGCCGGCTGTTCTTGTCGCGGCCGATGCGCGAGGCGCCTTCCTCGGTCTTGACCTTCGCAAGCTGGGTGATGGGGATGCGCTGTCCGGCCGGGGTGTCGATCCACAGGTCGCCGATGCGATCCACGCTGCTGCGGGCCGATTCGGAAAGGCGCACGGCGACATCGAACCGGCGCTGGTTCTCCAGCACGCTTCCTGCGGCCTTGCCGCCCAGGCCGGTTTCCACGAACGCGAGCGCCGTCTGCACGTCGACGCCATAGCGGGCGATGCCCTCGCGGTCGACCGCGATGGTCAGGTTCGGCTGGCCGGAGAGCGACTCGACCGCGACGTCGGCGGCGCCGGGGATCTTCGCCAGAACCTGGTGGATTTCCTCGCCCTTCTCCTGTAGCTCCTTGAGGTCATCGCCGAACAGCTTGATGGCCAGTTCGCCTTTGACGCCCGAGAGCGCCTCTTCGACGTTGTCCTCGATCACCTGCGAGAAGTTGAACTCGACGCCGGGAATCTCCTGCAGGCGGCCGTTCATCAGCTTGATCAGGCCGTCCTTGTCCACGACCTTGCCGTCGGCCGCCCGGGTGGTCCATTGCTCGCGTGGCAGCAGGTCGACGCCGAACTCGATGTTGTTGAACCCTTTGGGGTCGGTGCCGTCATCGGGGCGGCCAAGCTGCGTGTAGATCTGGCGGCATTCGGGAAATTCCTTGAGGATCTTCCGGATGCAGCGCTCGGTTTCCTTGGCCTTGTCTTTGGAAATAGAAAGCGGCGTCTCGACGGTGAGCCAGATGTTGCCTTCATCGAGCTTGGGCAGGAATTCCGTGCCCAGCCGGGAGCCCAGCAGTATGCCGACGGCCAGCAACACGAGCGTCAGCACCAGCGCCGCGGCCTTGAACTCGAGGAAGAAGCCGAGGACGTAGCCGTATCCCCATTTCAGGACGCGGGAGACGAGGTTCTCGTGTCCCGCTTTTACGCCGCGCAGCAGGATCGACGCAGCCAGCGGCACCAGCGTGAGCGTCGCCAGGATGGCGCCGACCATCGCCGCGGTAATGGTCAGGGCCATGGGCCGGAAGATGCGTCCCTCGACGCGCTGGAAGGTGAAGATGGGAATCAGGGCGACAATGAAGATCAGCTTGGAGAAGAGCATGGGGCGCCCGAGGTTGGCGCTGGTGTGGCGGGTGATGTTGCGGAGGTCGGCGTCGGGCGGTGCGGCGATCTTGGCGACAAGAATGGCTTCCACGATCACCACCGCCGCGTCGACCAGGATGCCGAAGTCCACCGCGCCGAAGGAGAGCAGATTGGCCGGCACGTCCATCATGTACAGCGCGACGAACGCGGCCATGAGCGAGAGGGGGATGACCAGGCAGATGATGATGGCCGCTCGAATGCTGCCGGTGAAGATCAGGCTGATGACCAGGATCAGCAGCGCGCCCTCGACCAGGTTGTGCAGCACGGTATGGACGGTCTGATGGACAAGGTCGCTACGGACGTAGGTCGTGACCATTTCCACGCCTTGCGGGCGAAGGGTCTTCTGGTTCAGTTCGTCGACCTTGGCGCGGAGGCCGTCCAGCACGGTCAGGGCGTTGGTTCCCTTGCGCTGGACGACGATGCCTTCGACGAGATCGTCGATTTCGACATCGGGCCCTTTGTCGCCGCGCTTGAACCACGCGACGACGCCCTGGCGCGGGGCCATCCCCTGGATCACCTCGGCGACGTCGCGGATGTAGACGGGGTGGCCGTCCTGATTGCTGATCCAGACGTTGCGGATGTCGGTTTCGTTGGCCAGCGCGCCGACCCCGCGGATCACCAGCATCTGTTCGCCGGTCCGCAGCACGTTGCCGCCGGTGTTGGCGTTGTTGTTCTGCAGGGCGGTGAACACCTGGCTGAGCGTCACCTTCTGTTGCAACAGAAGCTCCGGCTTGACGATGACCTGGTATTGCTTGATGCCGCCGCCGAAAGCGGTGACGTCGGCCACGCCCGACACCTGGCGCAAGGCCGGGTCGATGGTCCAGTCCTGCAGCGCCCGGAGTTCGGCGAGCTTGTGGTGCGAGCCGCGGATGACGTAGCGGAAGATTTCGCCGGTGCTGGTGGCCAGGGGAGCGAGCTGCCAGTTGGCGGCGGCCGGCAGGTTCACCGTCTGCATCTTCTCCAGCACCGACGCCCGCGCCGTCGCGTCGCTCACCGAGTCTTCAAAAGTACACGTCACCACGGAGAGCCCGAACATGCTGATCGAACGCAGGCTGGCCAGCCCGGCGGTGCCGTTGAGCGCCTGCTCCGTCGGTCGGGTGACCAGGGCCTCGATCTCCTCGGCCGCCTGCCCGGGCCAGAGGGTGATGACCTGCACGTGGATATCGTCGGGGTCGGGAAATGCCTCGATGGGCACCAGCCGATAGGCGTAGATTCCGTGCAGGACAAAGGCCAGGAGCAGGCCGATCAGCACCAGGCGGTGATCGAGTGAGAAGTCGATGAGTTTGCGGATCATGGTTTCAGCGGGCCTTGTGCTGTTCGATTTCGTAGTACAACCCCAGCGCTCCCCGCGTCACCACGACCTCGTCCGCATGGATGCCCTCGATGATGCGGAGCATCTCCGGCCTGGACGGGCGGGATTCCAGCGACTGGTTGTCCACGGACTCGCCCGCGGGCCGGGTCGTGCCGCCCGGCGCGACCGGATCGGAATCGAACCCGATGCCGCCGCCGATCGACTCCACCTTCACGACCCGGCGTTCGAACACCCGGGCGTCATCGGCGCCTTTGCGCCCGACGAAGGCGAAATTGACGTTCCCCTTTCTCACCACCGCCTCGGCGGGCACGACGATCGAGTCCGTCTGGTCGTCCAGGATCAGAACGATGGTCGCGTACATGTCGGCCAGCAGCCGCCCGTCGGAATTGTCCAGGGAACCCCGGATGCGGATGCTGCGCGTGTTGCTGTCCAGCACGGGGCTGATCCATTCCACCGTACACTCGCGCGGTTCGTCCGGGTGCGAAGCGACGATGACCTTCATCTTCTGCCCCGCGCGCAGCCGGCGGCTGTCGCGCTCGTAGACATCGCCCCAGACCCAGACCCGCGAGAGGTCCGCGATGGTGAAGAGGTTCAGCGTGGGGTCGGCCAGTTCGCCGCGGGTGACGTTCTTCTCCGTGATGATCCCCGAGCGCGGACAGGTGATCTGGTAGACCATCCGCTGGCGGCCTTCCTGCAGTTCGATTTCGCTGAAGTCCGCGTCCTTCAGCCCATAAACCAGCAGGCGCTGGCGGGCGGCGTCGTAGTCGGCCTGGCTCTTCTTCACGGCCGATTTCGCATCCTCCAGGAATTTGTCGGCCAGCACTTTCTGTTCCACCAGTTCCTTGGTGCGGCGCAGCATGTCCTTGTCAACCTCGAGCTGCACCCGCGCTTTCACGTAGTCGCCCTTGGCGCCGGCCAGGTCCGTCGACTCGATGACGCAGAGGGTGTCCGGCCCGCCGGGGACTTCCGGACCCTTCACGATCGAACCCAGTGCCGGGCCAAGATCCACGATCTTGCCGGGAAACTGCGCATGCACGTGCGTCACGCGCTCCATGTTCAATCCCGTGCGGCCGGTCAGCCGGAGGGTGATCGGCACGCGCCGGGGCACGGCCACCGTGGTCTCCAGCCCCAGCGTTCTCGCGGCCGACTCCGGCACGCCGATGGTGTCGCCCTCGACCTTGAACACGTCGGCATCCGCCTCCGACGCCCCTTTGTTCTCCGAGGCCGCCAGAATGGCGTCGTGGAGGCGCCCGCCGTAGAGCGTATATCCGCCGCCGATGGCGATCCCCGCCACGCCGATGATGATCCAGTTGCCGTATTTTCTTAGCGAGCTCATAGGTTACTCCTTATTATTTCGCCGGCGCCGCCGTCTCCACGGGGCGCGTCGATGGCCGCGTTGTCGCGGAATTGCTTTCTTCGATGATTTTAGGCCAGACCATACCCACCGCGCGTTGCAGGGCAATCCGGTTGCCGTTGTAGGTGTCGATGGCATCCTCGTATGACTGGAGGGCGGACACGTATTCCCGCAATGTGTTGAGCAGGCTGTCGAGGTCGCTGTTGCCCAGTTGGAAGGACTTCTGCGCGAGCTGCACGTTCTCCTCTTCCTGCGGGATCAGCTTGTCGCGGTAGAAGCGGACATCCTCGTCCGAGGTCCGCAGGTTCTCGACGGCCGCCCGCACATCCTGCCGCACCTGCCCCTCGAGCGCGACGTAGGTCTTGTCGGCGAGGCGAAGCTGAGCCTTGGCCAGTTCCACGCCCACCTTGCCGTTGTCGAAGATCGGCAGTTCGACGTTGAAGGACGGCCCGAGCGACCATTTCTTGGCGCTGTCGCGCGCGGCGTCGACGCCGAGGGTCAACTGCGGGAGCATGCCCAGATTGGCGAGCTTGACGTTGGCCTCGCTGACCCGTCGGTCGAAATCGGCCCGGCGGAGATCCAGGCGATGGTTGCGGCCGATCTGTTCCAGCATGGCCGCATCGGGCGCCAGCGCCAGGTCGCGCGGCGCCTCGGCGGCCTCCTCGGGCAACTGCCATTGGGGAGGCGAGGAGACGCCCATCAGCCAGTTCATCTCGCGCGCCGCCCGCTGGTACTGCGTCTGCAAATGCCGCACCTGCCGCTGCGCATCTTCGTACTGGAGCCTGGCCCGGTTCACATCGGGCGTGGGGACCATGCCCACTTTCGCCCGGGCCTCGGCGGCCTCGAAGGCGCGTTTGTATGAGGCGGCCACCTTCTCCGCGAGCTTGCGGTCGCGAATCAGGTGCGACATTTCGTGGTACTTTGCATCCGCCTGCTGCGACAGGTCAAAGGCCTGGCTGGCCAGGTCGATGCCCGACTGAAACCGCTGCGCCTCGGCCACGGCCACCTTGTAAGGCCGGGTGAAGAACGTGTTGATGAGTTGCGTCAGCAGAAAGTCGAACGATACCGCTCCGCCCTGCCCGGAGATCGGCCAGGCAAATGAGCCGGTCTGCCCCAGCGTGGTGTTGGTCCACAGGCCGGCCTGTGCCAGTTGTGCCTGGGCGATGGGCAGGTTTTCCGCATTGGCGATCAGGGTCAGGTTGTGCCCCAGCGTGCGGTCGATGGCATTCTGCAGGGTCAGACTTCCCACCGGCGGCTCCGGCGGCAGGCGCGGATCGGACGCCAGCAGCGCCAGGGCGTCGATCCGTGAGGTTGTGCTGTTGGAGACCATCGCATCGACTTCCCTGAGGTGATCCGCGTCCACTGCGGTCCGCGGCCCCTGGCACCCGGCCGCAAAAAACAGGAGCAACCCGGCCATCACGGGCAAGCAACGCCGAGATCGAATCGGATACAGATGAAGGCGTAGTAATCCAAACTCCGACAGTCGTGCCAGCATGCTTCTCCTCATCCGCGACCCGACAACTTCGCACGGTGGTCTATTATATGCTCCGGAGCGTCCCACGTTGCAGAACCTGCAGCGCATGAGACAGAATGTAATCTATCGCTCATGTGCGAGTCGGGTGCGGGATGTGCATGACTACATGGTCATGCCAGCTTTATCTTCAAGATATGCGCGTGCCACATCAAAGCAGCAGCGGCCAACTGCCGCGCGGGGCTTTCCCGACCGTTCACGCGACACATTCAGAACTGATAG
>JBIOJL010000281.1:0-8164 GCA_044450885.1 Tepidisphaerales bacterium | reverse complement strand
GTGGTTGCAGGCGATATCGGACTTCCTTGCCGCGGAGCGGCAACGGTCAATAGCCAGCGGCGCAAGCCGCTGGGAAGATGTGGAGCACGAACGAAAGCCCCGAATGGGGCGACGGTAGTTTTCGTCGCCACGCACGCTTGCCCCAACCACCGTCGCCGCTTCGCGGCTGCCGATCACCTCGGATGTCTGCGCCCAGGGGCTTACGCCCCTGGCTATTGACCTGCGCCGCGCCGCGGCGAATGCCCGGCGGGTCATCTGCAACAACGGTCGTGGACCCCGCTTCGTTCGTCAGAGGGCTTCCGCTACCATGCGCGACGATGCCGAATGAGTCCGCGAAATACCGGTGGGGTACGGGCCTGGCGGTGGTGGTGCTGCTGGGGGTTTACCTCGCGGGCAACGATCGCGTCGGGCTGTGGGACCGCGACGAGCCGCGGTATGCGCAGACATCCAAGCAGATGCTGCTGAGCAATCCGGGCGACTGGGTCGTGCCGCGGCTGCTGGACCAGGTGCGGACGGCCAAGCCAATCTTCATCTACTGGTGCGAGGCGGCGTCGATGAAACTGCTGGGGACCAGGGACTTCGCGGCGCGGGTGCCGTCGGCGCTGGGGATGGCCGGGACTCTGGGGCTGATGGGGCTGGCCGTCGGGCGGTGGCTGGGGTGGCAACGGGGGTTCTGGACGGTGGTGGTGCTGGGGAGCAGCGGGCTGGCGACCGCGGCGGGGAAGATGTGTATCACGGATGCCGTGCTGCTGTTCTGGGTGACGCTGGCGCAGGTGTGTCTGTGTGCGATATACGTCGTGCATGGCGGCGGCGCGGCAAAGACACGGGCAAGACTCCTTGCCCATGGCACACCGGATGTTGGCCGCGGAATGCTGGACCGAGGCCATTGGCGGTTGGCCATGCTGATGTGGGTGGCCGCGGGAATGGCGATCCTGACCAAGGGGCCGGTCGTGCTGGCGGTTTCGGGGATGACGGTGCTGGTGCTGGCGGTGATGGACCTCGTCGGGCAAAAGCGGGAGAAATGGCGAGAGACCCGCCCGTTCGGGCAATCTGACCGCACCGGGCCTCACCCCGGCCCTCTGCCACAGGGGAAGGGAGTGCTGATGCCGCGGAGCACCGCGGCACACGGGCTGGAAGCCCGTGCCACTCAGTGTGGGCATGGCCCGCAAGAGCCCGATCAGCGCAGAGTGCTTGATTATGCGATTCCACGGCCTGCGTTTGTCTGGTGGCGGCCGCTGGTGTGGCTGGGTCAAACCCGGCCGCTGTCGGGGTTGCTCATCGTGGTGCTGATCTGCGGGCCATGGCTGGTGATGGTCCATCTTCGCGAACCGACGTTTCTGACGACGGCAATCGGCCACGAGATCGTCAACCGGGCATCCAAGGCGCTGGAAGGGCACAAGGGCCCGCCGGGGTATTACCTGGCGACCATCTGGGGTACGTTCATGCCGTGGAGTCTGATGCTCATCGCGGTGCTGGTGGTCGGGTGGAAGAATCGCCGCCGGCCGGTGGTGCGGTTTGCGCTGGCGGCCATCATCGGGCCGTGGGTGCTGCTGGAAGTAGTGCAGACGAAACTGGCCCATTACATCCTGCCGGTGTTTCCGCCGCTGGCGCTGCTTACGGCCGACCTGGTGGTGCGCTGCGTGCAGGGGCGGCACCAGGATCTCACGCGACGGCTCAACGTGGTGCCGGTGAGCATCTGGTCGCTGGCGGTGGCCGGGGTGGGCATCGTCGGATTCGCAGGTGTCTGGAAGTTCCCGGAGTATCGCGTTGCCCTGCTGATGCCGGCGATCGGGCTGGCGACACTCGGTGTCATCTGGGCTACGCTCGTCTGGGTGCTCTGGTTCCGGCGATCCATCGAGCGGGCGATGCTGGCGATGGCCGGAGGGATGCTGGTGGTGTTGATGTGGGTGTACTTGGTCTACCTGCCGCGGGCGGGATTTCTCTGGCTGCCGCAGCAGATCGCCGGCGTGCTGCAGCGCGAGGGGGCCACCCGGGCGGGCGACGTGGGGATGATCGACTACCAGGAGGATTCGCTGTACTGGTACCAGGGCGGCACGATCGACAAGCCGGACGACGACTACTTCCGCATCACGCCCAGGAAGAAATGGAGCCGGTGGGTGGTGTTGCCGGATGCATTGTGGCGCAAGCTGCCGGCGGACGTACGCGGCGAATACCAGGAGATCGCCCGGCGGCATGGGCTGGCGTATGCGGATCGGATGAAGGTGCTGGATGTGGTGGTGATCCGCCGGCGGTGATGCAAAGTGGGGCCGACGTCCTCGTCGGCCGTCCGCGGTGGCCTCCAAGCGGCCGACGGGGGCGTCGGCCCCACGGCGACGACAATCACACGCAGTGCCGCCGGTGTCCTCACCGGCGGGAGCCAAGTCGTGTACACCACGCCACAGACCGCCAGTGAGGACGCTGGCGGCACTTTGCACCGACTCGGGCGTGACCATTCTTCCGGGAGGGCCGCAGTCCTCTGCGGCCGTTTCGTGGCGCGACCATTGCGGCCGTGCAGAAGCACGGCCCTCCCGAATCTGTGGGCACGCCCACCGACTCATTATTGTCGTTCCCAAGCGCCGACCGAACGGATAGAATAAGAGTGGCGAATTCAGGAGGCGTGCTGTGTACAACGCATTTCAACAGGTCCGATCCTCGCGCTGCACGCGGTGCGGACGGTCTGCGCCGGATGGCGCGGTCTGTTGCGGGCGCTGCGGGTGCAGGGAATTGCAGCCGGAATTCGCCGGGGTTGGACAGGGGATGTTCTTCTGCAGGCGGTGCGGCGCCAACCAGGACCGGCAGGATGGCAGCGCTTTCTGCGGCAACTGTGGAGAACCGCGGCGTGCGGCGGCGGTCGCCCGGCCCATGGCCAGGCCGGCGCCTGCGCTTGTGCGGGCCGTGGCCAACCGGCCGCCGCAGAAGTCGCGGTCGCCGCTGTTGGTCGCCCTGCCGGTCATCGCCGCGCTGGTGATGGTGATGAAGTTTTTCGTGGCCGTGTCCCGCGACTCCTCGCCGGAGCGAAGCCCTGCCGTGATCAGCACGCCGGTGCGGGAACGCATCGTGGTGGAGCGGCCGGTGTATATCCAGCAGCCGATGGCGCCGACGGCGCCCAACCTGCCGAGTTTTCCGCAGCAATTGTATCCGGGCAGGCGCGGCAATGCGGCGCCGGGCTGGGGGACCATGGGCGCGAACGATGCTCGGCTGCCGAATGCCGGAGTGCCGGGGATCAACCGCAACGCCTATCAGATGCCGATGAGGAGCGCCCCCGGCGTGACTGTGCCCGGCGTCAACCACCCGCACGTGCCGGGATCACCGATGACGATCGACCAGTTCGGCCGTCCGGTGTATCCGGCCGGCCCGGGAACGCACGTCGATCCCTATCGCCCGGTTCCATAAGGACGGGATTCATCGGCCCATACCTGCTATCATGTGCCGTGGATAAGATGCCCATGACCCAGACCAATCCGACCGAGAACTCCGGCAAGAGCGTGCGCGAACGCGTGCAGGGGATCATCAACCTCATCCGCCCGGCGGTGCAGGCCGACGGCGGCGACATCGAACTGGTGAACGTCGCGGCCGACGGCGAGGTCTCCATCCGTTTCCACGGCGCCTGCCACGGCTGCCCGTCCAGCACCATGACACTACAAATGGGCATCGAGCGCAACCTCCGCGAAAAAGTCCCGGAGGTCACTCGCGTCGTGCCCGTGCTCTGATTGAACGAGGGTCTTCGCCATGAATTCCCAAACCGTCCAGCCCTGCTCCCCGGCCGATCTCTGGCACGATCGCCTCAATCAGAGCGCGCATCGCGCGGCCTGCCTCGGCTGGTTAATGCTGCCGCTGCTGGCCTTCCCGGCCAGGTTCACGCTGCCGACCGTTGCGGCCATCGTGATGTGTACCGCGATTGTCGCGACCGCCTGCTCGTTCTGTTCGAGCCTGCTGGTGCGCCCGGACAACGGCGACCTCCGCGAAGCGGCCGGCGTTTTCGTATTCTCGCTGCTGCTGCTGATCGCGAGCTGGGTCGTCGCAGTGGTGAAGCTGCATTTGGAGCTCAAGCCGATCCTGGTCACGTGGCTGCGCCTGGATTTCGAACCGCAGTGGCTGCGCTGGAGCCTGCGGGCCGCGGCGGCACTGCTGGTCGGCTGGATCGCCGTCGCAACCGCCCTCTCCCGGCGAGGCGAGGAATGAACGGCGCCGAAGACTGGATGCGCGAGGCGCTGGCGGAGGCGCGGCAGGCCCGGGCCCAGGAGGAAGTGCCGATCGGCTGCGTGATCGTGCATGAGCCGACAGGCAGGATCGTCGGCCGGGGACACAACCGGCGCATTCTCGACAACGACCCCACCGCCCACGCCGAGATCATCGCCATCCGCCAGGCCGGCGCCGAGACCGGCCATTGGCGGCTGCTCGACTGCGCCCTGGTGGTCACGCTGGAACCCTGCCCCATGTGCGCCGGGGCCATAGTCAACGCCCGCATTCCCCGGCTGATCTACGGCTGCGACGACCCCAAGGCCGGCGCGGTCAAAACGCTCTACCAGATCTGCTCCGACCCCCGGCTGAACCACCGGGTGGAGGTGCTTTCCGGCATTCTGGTCGAGGAGTGCTCGGAAATCCTCCGGGCGTTTTTCCGCGACCAGCGGGCGTTGGGGAAGAAGTAGGGCCAGCTTCCGCGGGTGCGGGGCAGTGCTGTTGGTGGGTCCCGACAAGCCCCGGATGAAGTCGTGTACGAATATGGTTGTCGTTTTCGTCATGGCGAAGCGCTTCCGATTCCCAGGCGCGGTGGCGCCAAACGTCGCACCAGCAAGCGGCGTGGTTATCTGCCCGGAGCGTTAAGTCGTTCGCATTCTGCGGCAAGCTCAGCGCGTTGGCCGATGTAGGGGTCGAGGGGGACGCTGAGTCTGAGTTTGTGCTCGGCGGCGGCAAGTTGGGCGCGGAGGTCGGTGAGTTCGGATTGGGCGGTGGCGAGTTCGCCGGCGAGGGTCCGGGTGGTGTCGTGGCGGGATTCGATGGCCGCGAAGCGCTGGCGGACGTGAGCGAGGCGGAGGATGGATTCGACGGTGTCGAGGGATTCGGATTGGGTCTGGTCGGGGGACGGGTCGCGCAGGGAGGCGAGCTGGGCGGAGGCGCGGGTGGCGGCGGTGGCGAGGTGGAAGTCGGATTGGATGCGCAGGGTATCTTGGATCGAGGCGAGTGCCCGGCGGAAAGTCGGCCTGCGGAGCCAGCGACGGAGGATGGCCGGGGAGGGCCACTGGTCGGGGTTTGGGCCGGCGGGTTGGAGGCGGAAGGCGCGTAAAAAGACGTTTTGGGCACGGGTCGTGTCAGGCATAAGTGTCTCCTTTACATGGGTTTGTGAAATCCGAGACGGGGTCGAGGGGCGGAAAAATCGACCGGAAACCGACCGGGAACCGACGTAGAACCGACATAGAACAGACCTTCAACCGACATAGAACCGACGTATGATCGACGTGGAAGCACCATGGAACCGACCGGCGTCACCAGTCGCCAGTTGTTGGTTGCCTGTTGCCATGGAAGGCGGAGTGGGGTGGGAAAAAGTGCGAGATGGTCGAGGCTCGCGCCGAAGCACCGCGAGGATGGTTGATCGATTAACATAACTGTGAATGTATCACATTATTAGGTATATGTCAACACAATTTGTGCGGTTTTTGTTTGATGATCTGGTGGAGGGCCGTTTGCGTGATAGGAGGGATTCGCGGTTGGCCGGACGGTCGCAAATGTCGCCGGCGAGACTGCCGACCTCGACGGGTGGAATCTTCGTTTCTTGCGGTGCGGAAAGGCGCGTGGAGATCGCTCGCAGCACCATGTGCGCCTGGATGCTGGCGATGGCGGTCCTGGTCAGGCCCTTGTACGAGCTGATGGCCGTCCGGGTGCGGCGGTCGGCGGTGATCCACACCGACGACACGCGGGTGCCGGTGCAGGCAGAGGGCAAGTGCAAGAGCGGGCGAACCTGGGTCTATCTGGGGGATGAGAGCAATCCTTACGACATTTATGAATACACCCCCGACCGCTCGCGGGATGGACCGGTCAAGTGGCTGGCGGGCTACCAGGGATATTTGCAGGCCGACGCGTATGGCGCGTACGACGGCATCTACCACAACGGGAAAGTGATCGAGGTGGCTTGCTGGGCCCACTGCCGCCGCAAGTGGCGACCCGATTGCAAAAACGCGCTTCTCATCCCCGCCTATTCCACAGCCCGCCGGGCCCGCGCGAGTCTCACGACACACACGCCGGCGAGCAGCGCCAGGCCCGACCACGCGGCCGTGGGCAGCGGCACCGTCGCGGGAGCGTCATTGGCATAGGCGAGGACCAGGTTGTTGCCATCCTCTGTCACGCTGAACGTGCCGGTCACCGGCTCGGTTGAGGCGAACCGGTCGGTCTTGAGCGTGAACAGATCCGGGCTGAAGCCCCGGATGGTGGTGGCGCCGGCGATGATCCAGGAGCAGCTTTTGGCGGGATCCCAGTTGTCGCCGACGAGAGAACCGAGTTGGTGGGTCGAGTTGATGTCGATGATGAATCGGCTGTTGGGGTTGAGGCCGCTCAGGTCGAGTGCGCCGGTGATGGCCAGCGTGTCAGCGCCCGATGTCTGCAAGCCGCCGAGAGAATTCGTTTGATCCAGGTCCCAGTGATACTGGCCGCCGCCGATCCAGGTCTGATCGCCGGTGGCAAGGCTGCCGGGGCTGTTGCCGGGGCTGATGGTGCCGCCGGCAGCGATGGAAACCGGACCGGCGATCGTCCCGCCGCCGGCAAGGGTGGCGCCGTCGTTGACCGTGACGGCCGTGTTGCCGAGCGAGCCATTGACGACGAGCATGCCGGAGTTGACCTGGGTGTCGCCGGTGTAGGTGCTGTCGCCAGTGAGGGTGAGTGCGCCCAAGCCGATCTTGGTCAAGGCGACCTTCCCTCCCGCCGTCACGCCTTGAGCATCGGCATTCGTGTCCGCGATCGCGCCGGCAAAGATGCTGGTGGCGTCGGCATCGCCGACGGTCAGGAGCGATGTCCCGCTGCCCCTGTTATTGAAGATGCGGGCGGCGCCGCTGCTGGCAAGGCCGTTGACGGTCTCGCTGTAGCCGTACAAGTCGAGGTACGCACTGCCGGCGCTGCCGCCGGGGCTCAGCGACACATCGCCCTTGCCGGCCCCGCTGGGAATGACCTCGGAGGCGCCCAGCCGCAGCGTACATCCATTGATCTGCGTGCCGCCGGAATAGTCGTTGGCGGTGTTGCTGGTCACGCCGAAGTTGGACGTGGCGCCGTTGGAGGCGTCCTGGTTGAAGACCAGCGCACCAGACCCCGTTATCTGGCCACTGATCGTCCAATCCGCGCCAGTGCCATTACGGATGCGGAGATTGGAGCCGCTGGTTTGCGTCATCGTTCCAGTAATCGTGTTGCCATTCGTATTTGAGGAGATTGCACCCGTGGCAGACTGCCAGGTTACGGCGTTCAGGGCGGCCGCACCCGTCTGATTGACAAACGTGCCGCCATTCATGGTGAGCAGGCCGAGGTTGCCCCAGGTGTATCCGGACTTGTTTATGTTCAAGGTGCCCGCGGAGACTTTGATGCCGGTGTTGGGATCACGCAGATTGCCTGTTAATGACAAGGTCCCATCACCGGTCTTTTCCAGCGTGTTGCCTGATGACGAGATTCCAAGAAGCGAGCTGATCGTCGTATTGGTCGCCGCAATTGTGGCGGTGTTGATCGCGGTGTTGGCCTGACCGAGTACGATCGTCTGGGAAATGAGGCTATAGTTGCCGGAGGCATTGCTGAAGGTGATGCCCGACACGGTTTTGGTCGAACCCAGGGTGACTGTGCCGGCAGTGCCGCCGAAGATGGCGTTGTTGTTGTCGGCCCACGCCTGAAACGTACCGGTCTCCGAGCCCTTGCGCCAGGTAGCGACGGTGCCCCAGGGGCCATTTCCACCCGTGCCGCTCAAGGTGAGGTTGACATCCCAGTACAGGTCGGCCGCCGGGACCTGGCTGGCCGAGAAGAACCAGGCGCTCGCGGCGAGAGCCATCACCTTGAGGCTCCTTCGCCGAACCAACCGTCGGCACACCGTCAAACCATGGAACAGGATCTCCCGGACCGCCCGTGCTTTGCATGTTTGCATTTCTCTACTCCCATGAACTCATGCCCACGTCAATCAGACAACCCGCTGCTCGATGCC
>JBIOJL010000280.1:0-8184 GCA_044450885.1 Tepidisphaerales bacterium | reverse complement strand
TGGTTGTGGCCTTCCCCCCCTGGTTGGCCCTCGGCGTATAATTGGGCTGGGGGTTTGGGGGGCCGGCTGCCCGCCGGGGGCCGGCGGCCCCCCCCCACCACAATTTCCGCCGCGATGGAGTAGGGCTTCGCCCAACCCTGGGCTTTGTTCTTTAGACCCCGTTGGGGTCCATTCCACCCGCCGAACGTTTCCGGCTGCTTGCGCGCTCACGACCTGGCCCGCAGCGCCGGGCGGCGCTCGATGGCGACGCCGTAGATGGCAGCCAGGGTTTGCGGCACGAGCACGGTCGCGGGCTGGCCGGCGACGGCGACGCGGCCGGTGTCCAGGAGAATCAGCTCGTCGGCGAGGTCCTCGGCCAGGTTCAGGTCGTGGCAGGCCAGGACAATCCCGAGTTGTTGCTCGCCGGCCAGCCGCCGGAGCAATTGCGCCAGGTCGGCCTGGTGCTTGAGGTCCAGCGCACTGGTCGGCTCATCCAGCAGCAGAATCCGGGGTTCCTGGGCCAGGCAGCGTCCGATGAAGACGCGCTGCCTCTGGCCGCCGGAAAGCTGCCGCATGCGCCGGTCGAGCAGGGCGGTGAGTTCCAGCAGGCTCGCGACGTCTTGTACGCTCGCGGTGTCGGCGGGCGATTCGAAGCCGAAGGCGCCGAGGTGGGGCACGCGGCCGAGGCGCAGGACGTCGCCGACGGTCTGCTCTTCCTCGAAGCTCGGGAACTGCGGCAGGTAGCCGACCGTGCGGGCCAATTCCTGGCGCGGCCAGTTTTCCCGGCCGAGCCAGCGGAGCGTGCCCTGGCGGCGGAGGTGTCCGGCGAGCATGCGCAAGAGCGTGCTCTTGCCGGCGCCGTTGGGGCCGATGAGGGCGACGATTTGCCCGGCGTCCAGGCGCAGGTCGATGCCGTGGAGTATGTCCTGGCGGCCGTAGCCGCCGCGTAATGCAATTGCTTCAATCAGCATCGCCGCACCCCTTCTCGCGTCGGGTGCGCCGGGACACACCATTCAATACCGCACAGCGAAGCTGCCGGTGAGGGCACCGGCACCACTATTTCAATCAGCATCGCAGCACCTCCTCTGCCGGTGCAGCAAGAGCCAGAGGAAGAACGGCCCGCCGAGGAGGCCGGTCAGGACGCCGACGGGGAGCACTGTGCTGACGCTGTGCAGGCCGGCAAGCATGCGGGCGGCCGCGTCGGCGATACAGAGCACGATGGCGCCGGCGGCGATGCTCACGGGCAGCAGCCGGCGGACGTCCGGGCCCACGATGCCGCGGGCCAGGTGGGGGCAGATCAGGCCGACGAAGCCGATGGGCCCGCTGAGGGCGACGGCGCTGGCGGTCACCAGTGAGGCGATGCCCAGCACCAGCCAGCGGAGTTGTTGCACGCCGATGCCGAGCGACTGGGCCTCGGCCTCGGACAGGACCATGGCATTGAGTTGTCCGGCCAGCGCCTGGAGCAGAGCGCAGCCGACCAGTACCACGGCGACCACCAGATACCAGTCCGCCCGCAGAACGGTGGTGTTGATGCTGCCGACGAGCAGCGTGATCGGGTCGCCGGCACCGGGGCGGTCGCGCCAGAGGGCGTTGAGCAGCAGATAGCAGGAGGCCGCGACGGCATTGACGATAACGCCGGTCAGGAGAAGGGTGATGGGTTCGAGGCGTCCGCGCCGGCCGGCGATGATGAAGACGGCACCGGCGGCGCCGATGCCGCCGACAAAGGCGAAGCCCTGCTGGCCGAGTGCGAATCCGGCGGGCCCGAGCATGGTGGCGACGGCCGTGGATCGCCAGACGAAGGCGAGAAGGGTGGCGCCGCTGGAGACGCCGAGCAGATACGGATCGGCCAGCGGATTGCGCAGAACCGTCTGGCAGACCACGCCGGCCGCCGCCAGGGCCGCCCCTATCAGCGACGCCAGCTTGACCGAGTCGAGGCGGATGCCGCGGGTGGTGGCGTTGGGCCAGCCGAGCAGCCCGTTGGACCCGACGCACAGGGAGAGCCCGGCCACCGCCAGCCAGAGAACCAGGCCGCCGGCGAGCAGAACCAGGAGTTGGGTTGGTCCGAAACGTCGCACGACATTGGGATAAGGGTTTCCGGGGCCGTTGACAAGCCCGCCCTGTTCGGAGTTCACGCTTCAGCGTGTCTGCCGGTCGTAACCGAGGCAAGACATGCTGAAGCGTGAACTCCGAGCGAAGACGAACCCGAAAGAACAAGCCACGATGGCAGAATCAGCGCCGGAGGGGGCCAAAGCGCGTTTCTGTCGCCCCTACGGGGCTGATGACAATTGTGTATACGTCCATCTACCCACGGCTTACGCCGTGGGCTAATGTGTATCGCCCCTACGGGCTGAATGCGGCACCCGCGCGAACTCCTCCGCCGTCTACGGGGCTGGATGCAGCACCCGCGCGAACTCTTCCGCGGTTTGGCCGACGTGGACGCCGCCCTGGAGCAGGTGCCAGTCGGTGAGGATGTGGATGTGCTCACGGGTTTCATCGCCCAGAGGCAGGTTGCGCCAGGCCGCCCGGGCCTGGGCGACGGCGGCGGCGTCAGCGCCAGGCATGAGGTGAATGATGACGCCGGGGCGGCAGGCGAGGAGTTTCTCCTTGTCGATCTGGGGCCAGCCGGGCGTGTCGATGACGTTCTCGCCGCCGGCGATTTCGAGCAGATCGTTGAGGAAATTCTCCCGGCCGACAACGCCCATCAGGCTCGCTTCGCGCACAATCAGCGTGGGAACCTTCGCCTGCCCGGCGGTGCGGGCCCGGACGGCGTCCAGTTGTTGGCGCAGGCGGGCGGCCACGGCGGCGGCCTTTGCCGGCTCCTGTACCAGGTCGCCGACGACCCGCAACTGGCCGAAGACATCCTCCAACCGCTCGATGCGGACATTGGCCAGGCGCAGGTGGTACTCCTCGGCCTTCTGTTTCAGTGCCGGGGGCATGCGCTCGGGGGCCATGAAGACGATCAGCACGTCCGGCCGGAGCGACGCGATCCGTTCCCAGTCGATGTTGGCGTAGTCGCCGGCCCGGGGCAGATCGGCGATGGGGCCTTCGCGCCGGTCGTAGTTGCTGACGGCGACCAGGTGGTCGGCCGCGCCCATGCCGACGATGAGGTCCGTGGCGGCGGGAACCAGCGAAACGATCGTGGGCCGGGTGGTGGGGCGGGTCGTCTTGGCAGCGGGATGGCAGCCGCAAAGGGAGAAGGCCAAAGGCAAGAGTAGGGCCAGCGTCCTCGCTGGCCATCCTGAAACGTCAATCGTCTGACGCTCGTGGCCAGCGAGGACGCTGGCCCTGCTTGGGCTGGCCCTGCTTGAGGTTGTCCACGGTTGACCCATCGGCCAAGGATGCTAGAGTTGACGCTCAGGGCTGACAAGGCCCCCAAGGCATGGACGCCGGGAAGGACCGTGTGGATGATGGAGAACAAAGCATTCTGGTCGCGGCTGGCACACTGGATGATCGGCTCGCCGCCGGATCTGCCGCTCCGCAAGACGGCCAACGAACTGGCTCCCCTGCAACGGACGGAAACCCGGCGGCCGCTTTTCTTGCGCCCATTCGGCCGGCGTGACGCGGCCATCGCGGGGCTGCAGCAGGGGTTTTCAGCGCTGTCGGAACTGATGCACTCGATCCGCGACAACCTGGAACGTCAGGGGAAACGCCAGGATGAGATGATTTCCTATCTGGCGCACCTGCCGGAGCTTATGCACTCGCTGCCCGAATCGCAGCGCATGCAGAGCGAGGCCCTGCGGACCATCGGGCAGCAGATCCAGCAGCACAACCAGCACCAGGGCCGCCTGGCGGAGATGATGGCCAAGGCGACCCAGTCGTACGATGACCAGCGGCTGGTGCTGGAGAACATCAACGGGCGCGTGGAATCGGTGCTGGAACACGACGACCGGATGGCCCAGAATCTCCGCCATGTATCGAGCAGCATGGAGAACATCGGACGCAGCGGCGAATCCGGGGTTCACGTGCTGCGGCAGTTGCAGGACAGTATCCAGCAGCGCGACCAGTCCGTGCATGACCTTGTCCACCGGCAGCACTCGCGGCTGACAGCCCTGTCCATCGCGGCGCTGACGTGTTCGATGGTGGCGATGGTCATGATCGTCGTGGTCGCAGTGATGCTGTTTCGGCGATAGTCCGTTTGACGTGGTCGGTAAACCGACCACGCCGCAAAGCGCCAAACTCCAATGGTTGCCCCCAAGCGGTTGCGGTTTGAAGAGGCGCTTCCACAGGATGCGGTTTCCGGTTATATATTCGCGAACGACCAAGGGTTGGTCAGCGCCGGACGCGGTGTCCGGTGACTAACGGGCAGGTGGGTGTTTCGAGGTCAACACCACATGATCAGCACATCGCCGGACAATCACCCGTTCATCGGCCGGGGCCGACTCCTGCTGTTGTTCTCCGTGGCGGCCCTGGTGCTGCCCGTCGCGGGTTGCGTGGACGAGGCCCCGAAGAAGGTCGAACTGAAGCCTGTTCACGAGAAACTTCCGCCCAAGCAGGTTCCGGAGTATCTCAAGGGGACTGTTTTCGCGTTGGCTGATTCGAGCAACAAAGAGCCTTATCTGGTTTCTGGATATGGTCTGGTGGTGGGGCTGGCCGGCACCGGCAACAGCCGGGGCACGCCGCTGGCCGTGCGCAACTACATGGTCGACGAGATGGTGCGCCACGGCTTCGGCTCCCTGAACATGGGGCTGGGCAAGATGCAGCCCGAACGCATCCTGGCCGATCCATCGACGGCGATCGTCGAGGTGTATGGATTGATTCCGCCGGGCGCCCGGCAGGGGCAGCCGGTGGACGTGTACGTCCAGTCCGCCACCGGCAGCGAAACGCGCAGCCTGGCCCGCGGGCGGCTGTACCTGAGCGGCCTGTACGTCAACGGCGCCGATCCGCTCAACCCGACCGGCAAGATCAATGCCTACATAAAGGCACAAGGGCCGGTCTTCGTCAACCCCGGCTACCTCGGCGATGCGGCCCAGTCCACCTCGGCGGCGAGGGCTTCGCTGCGCAACGGCGCGATCCTGGGCGGCGGGGTGTGCATGAGGGACCGGCCGATCTGGCTCCGCGTGCGGGACCCCCAGTTGTCGATCGCCCGCGCCATCGAGTTCCGCATCAACCAGCGGTTCGAGTCCAGGGAGACCGCCCGCACGCAGGATGAGGGCATCGTCTGGGCGTTCGTGCCCAAGAGCTTCAACGGCGACTGGGAACATTTCCTCGGCATCGCCATGCATCTGTATCTCAACGGCTCGACGGGGTTCGCGGCCGCCAAGGCCCGGGAACTCGCCGCCGAAGCCGTGAAGCCCGACGCCAAGTTGCTGAACATCTCCTACGCCTGGGAAGGGCTGGCCGACGAGGCCCTGCCGTTCATCCGGCCGCTGTATACGCACCCATCGCCGGGCGTGGCCTACGCCGCCGCCCGGGCGGGGGCGTGCCTGAAGGACGCCGCCGGGGCCGAGGCGATCCTGGAAATCGCCCGCACCGACGGGCATCCGTTCCAGATCAATGCCGTGAAGACCATCGGTTTTCTGGAACCGTCCACGCGCGTGGATCACATGCTGACCGAACTGCTGTCGGTGAACAACGCGCTGGTGCGGGTCGAGGCGTACAAGATACTCGTCGACCACGGCGCGCCCGCCATTCTCGCCCGCAGCGTGGGGGACCAGTTCATGGTCGACCGCGTGTTCTGCGACGGACCGCCGCTGATCTACGCCTCCCGCTCGGGCCTGCCGCGGATCGCGCTCTTCGGCAAGGACATGAACATCCCGCTGCCGCTGATGTTCAGCGCCATGGACGACAAACTGACGATCTCGACCAACAAGGACCAGCGCACGCTGGTGGTGTTCGACCGGACCAACGATCGCCTGGCGGCCGGCCAGTCGATCGTCAGCCGGGCCGACATCCTGGACCTGGCGACGCGCCTCGGCGCCTCCGGCGACGAGGGCCTGAAGTTCGCCTATTCGGATGTCGTCGGCGTGCTCAGGAAGCTGTCGGAGAAGAAGGCCATCGCCGCGAGCTTCATGCTCCAGGATGCGGCCGGATTCGAGGATGCCATCGAGAACGCTCCGCCCATCGTCGAACCCGACGGCAGCGGCCCGGCGGGGCCGAGTCAGACCGGGATTCCCGGCCAGGAACTGCCGAAAATGCCCGGTGTTGTGAAGGACAGCGACAAAGAATTGAAGAACTAGCAAAGACAGTTCGGCGGGCCGGATGGCCGCTGACATCAACGGTCACGGAGGACCACATGCGATTGAAGAAGTTGATCGTCCAGGGGTTCAAGAGTTTTGCCGACCGCACGGAGTTCGTCTTCGATGCGCCCATCGTGGGCATCGTCGGCCCCAACGGCTGCGGCAAGTCCAACGTCGTCGACGCCTTCAAGTGGGTGCTGGGCGAACAGTCCGCCAAGAGCCTGCGCGGCGACGCCATGATGGACGTGATCTTCAACGGCTCCTCGGCCCGCAAGCCCTCGGGCATGGCCGAGGTCGTCCTGGTGTTCGAGAATCCCCAGCGGCCGGACGGAACGCGCATGCTGCACGTCGAAGCCGAGGAGGTGTCCGTCAGCCGCCGGCTGTTCCGCGACGGCACCAGCGAGTACCAGGTGAACAACCAGTCGGCGAGGCTCAAGGACATCCGCGAGATGTTCCTGGACACGGGCGTGGGTGTCGATGCCTACAGCGTGATCGAACAGGGCAAGGTCGCGGCCATGCTCGACGCCAACCCGCAGGAACGCCGCTTCATCTTCGAGGAGGCGGCCGGCATCTCCAAGTTCAAGCAGAAGAAGAAGGAGGCCCAGCGCAAGCTCGAGAAGGTCGACCAGAACCTGCTCCGCGTGAAGGACATCGTCGACGAGGTCGATCGGCGGCTGCGCAGCGTGCGCATCCAGGCCGGGCGGGCCCGCACCTTCAAGGAGCATTCCGAGCGCCTGCGCGAGCTGCGGCTTAAATATGCCTTGCAGGAATACTTCACGTTCCACGGCCAGCTCGAGGAGCACGTGTCAGCGCAGGGCATCGCCACGTCGCAACTGGAGAAGGTCGAGGCCGAGCTGGCCGAGAAACAGCTTGATCTGGGGCAGACTCGGCAGCGCTACGACGAACTTTCCGAACGTAAGCAGCGCGCGGAGTATGAACGCGTGCAGACCGAGGCGGCCCTCCAGTCGGCCCGCCAGAAGCAGCACTACGCCCGCCAGCAGCTCGAGCAGATCGCGGACCAGCTCCGGCAGTTCGAGGCCGACCGCGAGAACCTGCAGACCAAGTCGGCGGAGGTGCAGGCTCAGTTGACCCAGGACCAGCGTTTGCTCGCCGAACTGACGGCGCAGATGTCAGCGCACCGCCGCGAGATCGAGCAGAAACAGAACGCCTTCCACGACACCCAGCTCGAACAGAACGACATCAACCGGCAGATCGAACAGAACAAGGCGGCCATTCTGGACCTCATGCGCCGCTCGGCGCAGCTTGCCAACCGGCTGGGCGCCATCGAGATCGAACGGAAGAACATCGCCAACCACCAGCAGCGGCTCGGCCAGCGGCGGCAGGTGGTGATGGGCGAGCTCGAAACGCTCGAGGCCGCCCGCGCCGAATTGCAGGCCGCTCTCTCCGCGACGCAGGAGGAACTGGCCGGCCTGCATGGGCAGATGGAAACGTGCGTCAAGGAATCGGCGGCGCTGGGCAGGCAGATTCAGGAACTGTCGGCCCAGCTCGGCTCGGCCCGCGAGCACCGCTCGGGGTTGCTCTCGCGACAGAAGCTGCTGGCCGACCTCGAAGCCAAGCGCGAAGGTTTCACCGAAGGCGTGAAGTCCATCCTGCGGCAGCGGGCCGAGAAGTTCCCGTTCATCCGCGGCGTGGTGGCGGATGTGCTTCGGGTGGACGTCGAACACGCCACGATCATCGAAGCCGCCCTCGACGGCCGCGATCAGATGCTCATCGCCGACAATTCGGCCGCTGTCACCTCCTGTCCCGAGCTTGAAGAACTCGAAGGCCGGGTGAACATCCTCTGTACCGACAAGCTCTGTGCTCCCACCAATTCCTCCACCGACGCTGCCGAGTTGCCGCAGACCATTGAAGAGAGCAACATCCTGCCTTTCGGCCCGACCGACAAGCAGGTGCTCAAGCAACTGCTGACGGATGTGGCCGCACGTTACGACTGGAACCAGCACCGGCAGCGGATTCGGCTGGCAGTGGATTTGGTGAAGTTCGAGCCGGGCGATTCGCCGCTGGCGCA
>JBIOJL010000279.1:0-8207 GCA_044450885.1 Tepidisphaerales bacterium | reverse complement strand
GGCATCCATCACCTCGATCACGAACGCATCCTCCCGGATAGCGCGGTCATCCCGCCGCGGCCGCGGCGCGGGCGGCCGTGTTCTTCGACCGGCCCATCATCTTGGTCGCAACCAGCGCTCCGCCGGCGACGACGAACAGGGCGATCCCCAGCACCGGGCGGTAGTAGAGCCAGGCCATCCCGATCGTGACCAGGGACAGACACGCCCCGACCAGGCCGCTGCAGACCGCCACGCCGACGCCCAGCAGGTCGCCGAGCAGCGGGATGACGTCGGCCACCACCGTCAGCGGGCTGAGCATCAGCGCAAAGCCGATCCAGATGGCCAGGAAACCCGCTCCGCGGAGGATCCAGGTGAGTTGCGCGTTCTCCGCCTGGGCCATGGTGAACATGTCGGCCGCGGAGAGCGTGCCGTTGCGCAGATCGAGGACGGTCGTGCCGGTCTGCGTCAGGTAGCCCTCGAGCTGGCCGGACATCTGTTTGGCGATCACGCTGACGGGCCCGGCCTTGACCACGGAGAACGTCACCTTCAGATCGCCGATCTGCGGGCTGGCCGGGTCGGCGCCCTTGTAATAGCCGCCGTCAAAGCCCTTGATCCCAGTCGGCATCGCGACCGGCCGGGGCGAGGGCGTAACAGGTGCTTCCACGGGCGCGGCCTCCGGGCCGACCGGGGCGGCGCTGGGCGCGGCCACGGGGTACTTCTCGAAGTTGGTGAGATGATCGGCCAGCGCGGAGCTGAGCGTGAACGCGCCGGCTTTGATGGGCGAGGCGACGAAGGTCTGCGCACTGTAGGCCATGGCGGCGGCGTTTTGATGGCCTTCCGGGTGCTTGAAGTTCTGGGAACTGACGGGTTTGGGTTCCCAGGTCCTGGTGTAATCGTATGTGGTTTCCGTGGTCGTGCCGCCGCCGAGTTTCTTGGTTTCCTTGCTGCTCGTGGTTTCCTTCCACTGGTACATCTGCACCTCGCGGCGCAGCTTCAGCACCATTTCGGACGGCGCCACCCCGAAGACCCCATCATCGAGTCGCTGGCTGGTGATCGCCTGGGCTGTGAAGTGGATCAGCTTGCCGTCGTTGGCGAGGTCGATGGCGTCCGACTTCACGCTCACCACCACCTTGGCCCCCTCCGCCAGGCCCTTGGCGGTCTTCACGGCCCGGCCTTCGTTCCAGAAAAGCACGACGACTCCGATGACCACCAGCACGGCGCCGATAAGCACTCCCTTGATCGCGTTGCCCAGCCGGCCAAACCACGACTCGCTGCTGATTTCGGTGAAACGGTCTCCAGACATGATGATCTCCTTGAGAAAGACTGCGCCGGTTCTTCACCATCGAGCGTGCCATCTTACGCGCGGGCGCGGCGACATTCGAGGGTGAGTTCCAGAGATCGATGTGCTACACTCACGAAATGAGCGCCGGACCTCCCACTGAAGCTCCACCTGTCTCCGCCAGACCTGCCGAATCGGTCGTTCTTCAATACCAACAACGCCCATACCCACGCACACTCGCGCATCGGACCCGTCTGGCCGTCGTGGCGCTGTCTCTCTCCGTCTTGACTCTTGTCTGGTCCGGGCTGGGTCCGACCGTGTTCTCCAAAGCCACCCTGCGTGGCTGGAGCGTGCCTTTGCTGGTGTGGCTTGCTCTGGCCGCGTCCACTGCCGCATTTGGCGTCGCGGCCAAATGGCGCATCCGCCGATCCGCCCGGCCGCTCCGTGGAGAAGCCATGGCGGCGCTGGCGTTGATTCTCGCGGCACTGTCGTTCCTGCTACCCCATGTCCTGGCGCTGCTGATCGGCGTCTCTCAACAGTACATGTATCCCCCGCAGACTGTCCGGTAATGCCCCCGTGTGAACCCGGAACCCTTGAACTCTTGAACCGTTGAACCAGGCGTGACCATCTTTCCGGGCGGCACAGATGTGTCGGAGTACCGACACCACAGGCAAGATGCCTGTGCTACGAAATCCGGTCGTCTTTGAACCTTTGAACCATCGACCCTTGCCCCAAACACAACCGGCCCACGGTGGTATCCACTAGAGCATGCCGCCCGGGTTGGCCGGGCGGCAGTGCGGACTGCGTGTCCATGAAGCAACCGTACTTTCGCCCGCGAACGCCTATGATGTATCACAACACACCAAACACCCGCGGCATCTCCCGACGGCAGGCCGTGAAAACAGCGGCCGCGCTGGCCGCGCCGCTGGTCGTTCCCGGCTCGGCCCTGGGCAAGAACGGCGCCGTGGCGCCGTCCGAGCGGATCATCATGGCCGGCGTCGGCATCGGCGGCCGGGGCACCAGCGATCTGCACTGGGCCATGGAGGAACGCGACGTCCAGTTCGTGGCCATCTGCGATGTCCGCAAAGACCGGCGCGATGCGGTCAAGGCGATCATCGACAAGAAGTACGGCACCAGCGACTGCGCCCAGTTCCGCGACTACCGCGAGTTCTTCGCCACGCGGACCGATGTGGATGCGGTCATCATCGCGACGTCGGAACGCTGGCACTCGGCCATGGGCGTGGCCGCCATGCGGGCGGGCAAGGATGTCTACAGCGAGAAACCGGCGTCCATGGCCATCGCCGACGGGCGCGTGCTGGCCGACACCGCCCGCCGTTCGGGACGGGTCTACCAGAGCGGCACCCAGCGCCGTTCCGAGGCCAACTTCATCTTCTGCAACGAAGTGGCCCAGACCGGCCGGCTCGGCAAAATCCACACCGTCTATGCCCACGTCTACGGCGGCACGCTGACGCACGACTGGCTGCCGGCCGAACCGGAGCCGCCCAGGGAGGAACTGGACTGGGACCTCTGGCTGGGCCCGATTCCCTGGCGGCCGTACAACAAACGATACACGCGCGGCGGCTGGCATGGGCAATATGACATGCACACCGGCAGCGTCGGCGAATGGGGCAGCCACACGGTGTCGCAGTGCCAGATGGGCATCGACATGGACCACACCTCGGCCGTCGAATACAGCTCGGCGCCGAAGCAGGATGGCGACGGGCTGATCGCCACCTTCGCCAACGGCATCAAGTGTGTCTTCGCGCTCAAAGGCTGGCGCGGGTCATGCGGCGTGAAATACGAGGGGACCGAGGGCTGGGTCTCCTGTGCCGATGGCTACGCGGCGCCGGATCTGTCCAACCGGGCATTGCTGGCCGATTTCAAGAAGCTGGTGAATGATTACACCCAGCGCACGCAGCGCCCGACCAACCACATGCGCGACTTCCTCAACTGTGTCCGCACGCGGCGCGTCACCGTGTCCAATGCGGAGACGGCGCACCGGACGATGACCACCTGCCACGCCGCCAACATTTCCATCTGGCTCGGGCGGCCGCTGAAGTGGGATCCGGTGAAGGAAGAATTTATCAATGATGCCGAAGCCAACCGCCTCCGCTCGAGAGCGGCGAGAGAACCTTATCAGATCTAAATAACCAGGAAGGAAGAACCATGAAATACCAAATCGCAGATTTCAAATTTCAGATTTCAAATCTCAAGATTTCAAATTTCAAATCCCGAATTCCCTTTTTCCTTTTCTCTTTTTCCTTTTTCCTTGGCCTGACGCTGTCAGGCACGGCGCAGGACAAGACCGACGCGCTCCTGAAGACCCTGAAAGACCCCGCGTCCGAAATCAAGGCGAAATTCGACGCCTGCCGCGAGTTGGCCACGTTCGGCGACAAGCGGGCGGTGCCGGTGCTGGCGGCGTTGCTGCCGGATGAGAAGATGTCGCACATGGCCCGCTATGCGCTGGAGCCGATTCCCGATGCCTCGGTGGACGCGGCGCTGCGCGATGCGCTGCCCAAGTGTTCCGGCAAGCCGCTGATCGGCGTGATCAACTCCATCGGCGTGCGCCGCGACGCCCAGGCGGTGGATGCGCTGGCCGGGCTGTTGAAGAACGCCGAGCCCGCCATCGCCGGCGCGGCCGCGTATGCGCTGGGCAAGATCGGCACCGAGCCCGCCGCCAAGGCGCTCGAAGCCGCCGGCAACTCCCCGTCCGTCCTCGAAGCCTCGGTCATCTGCGCGGAGAACCTCGCCAAGGCCGGGCAGACCAAATCCGCCATTGCCATCTACGATCGTGTCCGCGCCACGCAGGCGCCGTTCGTCACCCGCTCGGCCGCCCTGCGCGGGGCGATCCTGACGCGCGGCAACGACGGCATCCCGATCCTGGTTGAGTCGCTGAACTCGGCCGATGGATACGCTTACGCCACCGCGCTCCGCGTCGGCATCGAGCTGCCCGGCGAGGCCGCCACCAAGGCCCTGGTCGGCGAGCTGCCCAAGCTCTCGACCGACCGCCAGGCGCAGATGATCCCCTCGCTGTCGCGCCGGCACGATGCCGCCGCCATGCCGGCGCTGCTGCCGCTGGCCAAGGCCGGACCAAAGCCGGTGCGCTTGGCCGCCATTGCCGCCCTGCCGGAAATGGGACAGGCATCGGCCGTCCCGGTGCTGGTGGACAACTTCGCCGACGCCGACAAGGACATCGTCGCGGCCTCGCAGAACGCCCTGGCCGCCATCGGCGTCAAGGAAGCCGACGACGCGGTGATGGCCATGCTCGCATCGGCCGACAATTTCCGCCGCCTCGACGGCATCACCATGGTCGCCCGCCGCCGGCTGACCAGCGCCGTGCCCGAGCTTCTGAAGCTCTCCAGCGATGCCAACGCCGACATCCGCCTGGCCGCCGTCAAGCAGCTTGGCGACCTGGCCGGGGAGAACGACATCCCCGCGTTCCTCGATTTGCTGGCCAAGGCAAAAGATCAGCAGGAGATGCGCACGGCCGAGCAGACGCTGAGCACGGTCGCCGCCCGGACGAGCAACGCCGACGCCACGGCCGAGAAGCTGGCGGCGGCGATGGCCAAGGCCGAGCCGGCGCAGAAGCAGGCGATTCTGCGGGTGCTGCGGGCGGTCGGCGGCGCCAAGGCGCTGGCCGCCGTGCGTGACAGCATCAAGGACCCCAACGAACCGGTCCGCGCCGCGGCGATCCGCGTGCTGGCCGAGTGGCCGACGATTGATGCCGCGAAGGACCTGCTCGATCTGGCCAAGAGCTCCGCCAACGACAGCGACAAGTTGCTGTGTCTTCGTGGTGCATTGAGTGCCGCCGCCAACGCCAAGCTCCCCGCCGCCGAGCGCTTCGACGTCTGCAAGCAGGCATCGACGATGATCCAGCGTGACGACGAGCGCCGCCTGCTGCTGGCCGCCCTCAGCGAAATCGGCAGGCCCGAGTCGCTGGCGATGGCCATGTCCCTCGCCGACACCGCGACGATTCGCGAGGAGGCCTACGCCGCCGCCGTCACCGCCGCCGACCGTCTGAACAAGGAACGTGGCACCAACGCGGCCGGCCGCAACGCGGCGATCAAGGTGCTGGATCAGGTCACGGCTTCATCGACCAACGCCCGCACCAAGGAGCGCGCGGCGACGGCGAAGAAGGACATCGAGAGCAAACTGGCCCCGAAGTAGACGGGTGGGAATCCTCTACTACGCGGCCATTTTCTGCGCCTTGCTGCGCCAGCAGCGGCGGATCACCACGCTGGACGATGACACCCTGCGCGCGGGCGCCGAGTGGGCCCTGCGGCAGAACTGGCTGCATCCGTCGCTCGCGGCGGTCTTCCGGGAGGGGATGGCGTTGTTGTCGTCAACCGCGGACCGCGTCCTGTAGCCGCGATCGATGATCGCGGCCCCCGCGATGACCCATCGCGGCTACAGTCGTCGCTGGCGGGGGTATTCCGGGAGGGGATGGCCCTGTTGCCGTCAAATCCAGGATCGCCGAAGTCGGTCGTGGTTCGGAGTTCACGCTTTAGCGTGTCTTTCGGAGACGCTCCGCCACCCTTTCAGGGTGGAGGATGTGTGGGTCGTTCTTGACCCAGGGTAGGGCTTCGCCCAACCCTGGGCTGTAATCTCCGACCCCGTTGGGGTCTGTACCGTCCGCCGAAGTGCCCACCCAAGACGAGTTGAAGCTGTAACTCCGAACGCCGCCGCGATGGCCCATCGCGGCTACAACTGTCCCCGCGGTGCGGGCCGGGTGGCGGGCAGGACGGTTGCACGCGCGACCGGCATGGTCGTGGGCCTCGTCGCGGGGCGCGTCAGCGGCGCGCCGAGGTCCGAGCGCTTCGCCAGCGTCACGGGGATCGTCAGATACTCGTGCTCGCGCCGGATCCGCAGGGCCACCGCGTCGCCCGCCTTGTGGCGGGCCAGCAGCGGCACGAGCGACTGCTGGTCGCGCACCTCATCCTCGCCGAGGCCCACGATGACGTCGCCCAACAGCACGCCCGCCCGGGCGGCCGGGCCGCGCGGGGCCAGCGTCTGCACGCGCAGCCCGTCGTTCTGCTCGGCAAAGCCGGCGCCGATGACCACGCCCTGTTCGCCGGTGAACATCACCGGGGCCTTGCGCGCCAGCATCCAGGCCTTCCAGTCGGCCTCGATCTCCGCCAGCGGCTTGCCCAGCACCTTCTCCAGCGTCTTCTGGCCGTTCTTGTCGGTTTCCCAGTTCTTCTTGTACGCATCGTAGAACGGCTTGAGCTGCTTCTTGTCATATAAATACAGCAGTAGCGAACTCGCCTGCCCATAGGCCATGGTGGCGTTGCGGATGAAGGCCGGCTGGTCCATCTCCGTGAGGCGTTTCAGGGCGATCAGCCGCCGCGTCCGCGCCGCCCGCTGCAGGAACTCGAGCCGGAAATTGTCCGTCGGCACCAGCGTGTCGCCCTCGAAGCGCCCGGCCTCGAACATCGACGCCAGCCCTTCCATGAGCCAGATCGGGTGCTCCTGCGCCAGCGGCTCGATGTCGGCCGCGTGCAGGGCGTGGGTGAACTCATGGGTGACAACCTGTCCCATTTTCTGGCAGATGAGCGTGCGGCGTTCGGGGCTGTAGAGCCCGCCGACGCCGGGCATGGGCACCATCTTGCGGTAGTCGGCCGGGTTGGGCAGGAGAACCACGATGTAGTTGTCGGGCTTGTGCTCGAAGATCTGGGCCCACTGGCTGGTCGCCTGCCGGGTGAGCCAGCTCTTGAGCGACGCCAGCGTCTCCTTGTCGGTGTCCGAGGCGAAGATCAGCTTGTGCGTCTCGTCCAGCTCGTAGAGGTAGTGCGCGCCGAGCTCCTTCTTGAGAAAATCCAGCACCAGGCCGGCCGAGCGGCGCTGGAACTCGTTCTTGCGGGTGAGGAACTGCTTGAAGCGGGGCAGATCGCGCAAACTGTTCAGGTCGGTGTCGCCGGCGATGTGGACGAAGTCGGTGAAACCCTCGAGGGCGGCCCGTTCGAGGTAGTCGATGGCGGCGTCCGGCCGGTGCAGCAGCGCCTTGGCGCACGCCATGTTGTACAGGTTGATGGCCTCGGTCGGATCGATGGCCAGGGCCTCGGTCAGCGCCGTTTCGGCCTCGGCGGGTTTACCCGACTGCAGCAGGTTGATGGCGTTGCGGGTCAGTTGCATGAGCCGCTGGCGGTTCTGGCGGGCCTGATCGACGGCCGGCTGGCTGGTCGGCCGGGTCGCCGGCCGGGTGGCGGGCTGGGTCGCCGGCGCACCGCTGACGAGGGCCGGCGCGAGCAGGAACGCGAGAACCAGCAGGGAAAGAAACTGGCGGTAATGAGTTTTCACGTCCAGTAATACGCCCGGCGAGGGCATGAGTTTCGTGGATTTCGTAGCACAGGCGTCAGGTTCGGAGTACCGCCTTGAGGCGGTCTGAAAAGCCGCCTGAAGGCGGTACTCCGAACAACCGGCAATATTACGCCATCCGCGGCCGTTAACACTTGCCGGGCAATTCGTTATGATGCCCCTGCCGTTGGATGCCGATCTTTGAGACAGCCGGGCGTGAACCCGGCATTGATTGTGGCAGGAGCAGGCGCAAGAATGCTTGCCGATGCCACGCCGGCCGGTGGAATTCCATCAGGCGCGGTGCGAAAGCACGGCAGATCAACATGTCTTCTTATGACAGGAGAATGCACATGACCACGTTTCCCAGAGCCCTCGCGATGGGGGTTTCGCTGACTTTGGCTCTGTTCGCCGGCGTCTCGCGGGCCGCCGAACCCAAGCCGGCCGCGGCGCCCGCGGCTGCTCCCGTTGCCGCGCCGGTCGCTGCACCCGCAGCCAACCCGGGTGGTCTGAAGACCACGGAGACCCCGCTCGGGCAGCTTCCCAGCAAGGACGCCCGCAGCCTCTCCATCAGCGCCGACAACCGGCACGTGGCCGTCCTGCGCATGGTCAGCAACGTCGTCGGCGGCAAGAACGTCGACAAGTTCATTGTCTCGGT
>JBIOJL010000278.1:0-8223 GCA_044450885.1 Tepidisphaerales bacterium | reverse complement strand
GACGCGAACCGATTCCTTGGCCGCGGCACGCCACCGTTGATGACGTGACGGACAAGCCCACCCCAAGCGTTGCGAATCCAGCGCGGCATGCCCATGCCATACTACGTCTGTGGTGTGTGGTTAACCGCAAGGCGAACGCCGGGTCAGCCCGCTCCGTGCCTTGGGACGACGCGATTCTGGCACAAAAATGGCAGGCAGAAAAACACGGCAGCAGATGCATCAGGCGCAGAGGCATGGCCTCCTGCCATTCTCCATCTTTCTGCCCGATTTCCGCTCCGCCGCATTCTCCGCGTCCCCGCGCCTCTGCGCGCGACTCCGCCGTCTGCCGTGGCGTTGCCGCGCCGCAAGGTTCCCTTTTCTTCGCGTCCGCCTTCGCGCCTTTGTGTCTTCGCGGCTGATTCCCGCATACCGCGGACGAGCTGAAGACTGACACTGACGGCTCAGATCCGGGATATCCGGGTCATCCGCGGTCAACCCGCCCGCTCCCCACCCCGGAACGCCATCCGATGTCATAGAGCGTAGCCTATACAGCATCACTCCGCAACGGCCTCCGCTTCCAGCTCATCACCGGCAACTCTCGACCTCGCGATTGTAACCCTTTGTCAAACAACAACTAACAAATAACCAAGAGCAACTATCCGACAAAAGCGCTGCGCGCCCCTGTTGCGCGCGCGGCAGAATTCCAATTTTCTTCTGGCGCACCCCTATAGCGCCAAACCCACTTTCGCGCTGCGCAGCGCTGCGCGCCCGGAGCGCCGGGCGCGCAGCGCCACGGATAATAGGGAGGAGAACATTATGATGCCGCCAACCCTCGCTCATTCGTGCTTCGGGATTCTCTCGTCATTCGTGCTTCGAATTTCGTCATTCTCTGGACCACCAGTCCACCGATCACCGATGACAGATCACCGGTCACCGCCCTTCCGGGGGAGATTTGGGGGGCGCTTTGGGGGCGCTTCGGGGGCGCTTTTTTCAACCCGTTCCATCATCCACAAACTCATAACCCCTCACCAAGGAAACCTTTATGTCTGACATCCCCGAAACCACCCGCCCCCGGAAAACTTTTTTCGCGCCTTCCGCAACCCCGCTACTTGCCAAGCTTCTGCATGTCGCGGTCAAAAGCCACGCCGTCAAACGGCACCACGATGACCTTGCTGCCGTGGGTGTCGTTTCCCCGTTCCTGGTTCTTGGGAACATCGAGAACCGCGAAAGTGAAATGGGTGACGTGTCCATCTTCGATCAGCACGCCCGGCCGTTCCATCTTTTCCCAGTGGTTCACGGTGCCATCCGTATAGCGCACGAAGTCCCTGGTCGGATCGTACGCCAGGCCCCGCAGCGTCCAGTTGTCGATGCCATCGACGGAAGTGATGTGGTACGCCTTGCGGTCGCTCCAGCCGTTGACCACGATGTGATACAGCCCCCCGCTGTGCCACACCACCGGATCTTCCAGATTTCGCAGCGGCAGCCCGGCCACCTTTGGATACACGCCGGGACCCTGCACGGTATACGGGCCCAGGATGCCGGTCTTGCTGATCCAGATGGCCCCGGACCGGGCCACGATCATGAAGTCGCCATCCGGGCGAACCATGATGCTGACATTGGACATCCGGCCGAAGCGGCTGAACTCATTGGCTGCCACCTTGATCGAGCCGAGATGTTCCCACGGGCCGTCCAACGACTTGGAAACAAACACATCGCCCGGCCGCGTCTCGCTGACGAGCACGGCATAACGCCCATCGGGAAGAACCAGCGCCGTCACGTTGTGCCCCTTGCCCTTCTGGTTGTCCGGCCAGCAAACACCCTTGTCAACATAGGGACCGATGACCTTCTCACTGACCGCATGCACCGCCAGCGAGCCGCCCCATCCGCCGTGGCCCTTGGCCTGATCCCAGCGGCTGGCAAACATGTGATACTTGCTGTCGGTGCCCTTGATGATCTGTCCATCCCAGTAACACCACTGTTTCATGGTGGCGTCTTCCAACCCGTTCTGCGGATCGCGCGGAAAGACGCCCGGAGCGCCCCAGACGTTGGACACCAGAGGACTCTGGATCGGCATCGGCAGAAAATAGTCGATCAGAGTCTTGTCGGCGGCGCGTGCCATCGGGCAGACTGCAGTTGCGAGCAACGCGCACAGCATTGCCAAGTGTTTCATAGTCATGGATGTTCCTTCGGCATGGGGACAGCTCGACACGCATCGTCGGCTCTGGAGCAGCACCTCATTAACGGCCGAGACGCCTCCACTATTGCCGCACAGGGATCATCGTCGAAGGATACCCACGGAAAACCTGAGACCAATGCCCAAGATTGACCGGCGCATGGATATCGTTGACCTGAGACAGGGCTGCATTCCGCGGATTTTACAGGTGGCAGGCCCATCGCATTTAGTGCGGCCGGTGCCCTCACCGGCAGGTTCGTCCCTCGGTCTTCCGCCAGTGAGGGCACTGGCGGCACAGTCAGCGGTCAAATGCGATGTCCCTGTTACAGGCGGAGCATCGTCCGCTGGCGACTCGGTAACAAATGGAGTACCTTGCAAGCATGATCCGTCGCTGGTCCATCAGGCTGGCCTGTCTTGCCCTGCCGCTGATCGGCTGGCTGCTGCTGCGAACCTATCCCATCGCCATCGGGTTCTCCACGCCGCATTTCAACAATGTGCGGATGATGGAGATATCAACACCGCCTTTACTCAAACCGGATGATCCGTCGCTTCGAAACCGGTCGCAAATCCGCGTAGAGATGGTGTTCGTGCGTGAGGATGCCGGCCGGATCAAAGTCTTGCTTGGCCAGGTCGGCGCGGCTTGCGATGAGCCGCCAGGCTGGCCGCCGCAGGACGCAAAGCACATCCTGCTTTCCGACGCATCAGCCACGGCTTTCCGCAAGTCCTTTGAGCCCCAGGCGTCGATCGTCACCGCGCCGCGGGTGACAATCTTCAACTCGCAATCAGGGTTCTGCACCATCATTTCGTGCCAGGCATACGTCCTGAACGCATGCAGTCGGCAGGCCGGCAGGACAGCCTTCACTCCGGACATCGACGCCCCGCACAGTGGTATCCTCACCATGTACCGCCCGGACATCGTGCAATCCGGCACATCCGTGCAACTCCACATGAGGGTTCAGCATCCGCAATGGCGTAACCTGGCCACGATCCGGTTCCCCGATGCGCCGCCCGGCACCGACCTCATCATTCAGCGCCCAGAGATCACCGGCCTGGAAATCATGGACAAGACCATCCTCATCCCCGACGGCCAAACCGCGCTGTTCCTATGGCGTCAACCCGGATCCCTCTTGGATTCCGGGAATTCCGGGGACACGGTGGCTCTCATGGTCAAGACCACGATCATCCCACCTGCGTTACCGGCCACACGCCCCGAGGTTCCGTAGATGCCGCGTCGCGCCCTCGCCATTTTCTGCCTGCTCCTCTGCCTCGCCGCCGGCTACATGATGTACCGCGGCCGATCCGCCTGCGACATCGTCTGGTTCACGCGCCAGCACTGGAATGCAGCCGGCCTTTCCCGCTGGCAATTCGGCCTCTTCGCCGGCCGGGGTCACCTGGTATTCCGCATCGACACGCTCGCGGCCAATCCCACCGACGCATGGACTGTCTCCCAGTGGCGGGAGCTCTATCCCGATGAGCGCCGCCTGCGCTACGTCTGCATTGCCGCCGATGCCACTGCGGGCAAGTGGATGGGCGAGGGCACGCTGCATCGCTATGGCATCGGCGGCGGCTCCAGTGTCATCGCCGACCCGCCGAAGGATTCCTTCCGCCACCGCGCAAATTCACTGGTGGTGCCGCTCTGGCCGGTGGTCCCGCTGGCCGCTGTCTTTCCGCTCAGGTGCCTGCGTGATTGGCTCCGTCGTCGCCGGCGCATCCGCCGCGGCGAGTGCCTCACCTGCGGCTACGACCTTCGCGCCTCGCCCGACCGCTGCCCGGAATGCGGCCAACCCGCGACACACCAAGTCGCGCCTCAGTCATGTCGATAGACGGTGATCTTGAGGATCATGGGACGATCGACGCCGAGAAACTTGTTGGCCAGAAACGGAGGAATATGCGGCTGGTAGTTGGCGCCGGATTCGTCGCCGTTGAGACGGAGTTCGTGGACCCATTTGCCGGCGGCGTCGAAGTGGCCCAGTTCGACCTTGCTGATCTGGGTGAACCTCGGGCCGGGCGTGGTGGCGTCGAAGCGGACGCCGAAACCATACCCGGCCATGAGGAATTCCTCGTCGCCGGTCTGGATGATCAGCCCGCCGACGGGTGGATGACGCTCGGGCAGGCGCTCGAGGTAGGTGACGTTGGCCTTATAGGTGCCGATGGGCTGAGGCGTCAGCTTGGGTTCCCCATCCTGCTTGTAGACCGCGATCATCCGGCCGGTGCCCTGCGCGGCCGTGATCGCCGGCATGATCTGTCCAAGAATGCGGTAGCTGGCCACCAGCGGATGGCTTGTCTCCATGCTCTCGATGCCGAACGGAGAAAATCCGATGGCGTCGTGCCGGCCGACGGCCCAGAAGACGCGGGCGGCGGCGTCGGGGCCGGGACTGACCTCGGGGATGAGCAGCGGATTGCCGTTGCGGGTGAAAGCCTCCACGACCTGTTTGAATTCGCCGTAGATATCCGGCGCCATCAGGTCGATGTGCGGGGCGGCCGCGCGCCAGATGTCGTGCATGTGCGCCACCGGCCCGCCGGTCGGATAGCTGCCGATCTTGCCGCCGTTGTCGAGCCAGGCGTTGACGAACATCGGCAGCGGATCCTCCGCCTTGCCGGCCTCGGCCACGGCGTCGATATACCGCGCGTAGTGCCATGTCGAGAAGACCTCGGCGCCTTCCGGCCCGGCCCCGAACACCTCGGCCCACGTGCCGGACTGCTTGGCTCCGGCCGCCGTCCACCGCCGCAGCAACTCCGGATGCAGTTCCTTCTCGTGCTTGGACAGGTACGCCATCAGTTCCCGCGGCACGGCCGCGGCAAACGCCGCGTCGCCCTCGGCCGACAGATCCCGCGGCTCGGGCTTGATGCCCACCTCGTTCTGCACCTGGATCATGACGACGGTGTGATCGCGGGCGTCGGCCTGTTTGATATGCCGCATGAGCTGCACGAACGCGGCCGCGTCGGCCTTGCGGTTGGCCTCACTGAGCGGCGTGAGGATATCCTTGGTGTTGCGGTTGGACGAACCCTTGGCCCGCGGAAAGCGCTTCGTGTCCTGCAACACCCAGCGCGGCACGTAGCTGGAGACGCCGTTCTTCCAACTCCCGAACCACAGCAGCACCAGCCGCTGCTTGTTCATCCTCGCCTGCTCCAGCAGTGCATCGACCAGCGTGAAATCGAACTCGCCCTCGCGCGGCTCGATCAGTTCCCACGACACCGGCGCCAGGACCGTGTTCAGCCCGAGTTCCCCCAGCTTCGGCCAGAGCGTCTTCATATACTCGACGCCGGAGGCCGACGAGTTGTGCAATTCGCCGGCCAGCATGATGAAGGGCTGGCCGTCGACGATCAACTGGGTGGCGCTGCCCTGCTTGCGCAGGTGCGGGATGACAGTGTCGGAGGCCGGCGGCGCGGCGGCGAGCGAGACGGAGGCGAGAGCAGCAGCGAGGATGGCGCGAAGCGGATGGTGCATGTTCATCAGAATCGTTCCATATTGCGGGAGATGGTCCGAAAAGACAAGGTGCGGGACGCGTTGGGAGTCTTCGTTGCTATTCATCACTGGTCATTTGTCGCTTGTCACTCGTCACTTGCTGGTTGCTGGCAGTCGATAACCGGTGGCCCGGCAATCTCACAACTCGACAACTGTGCCCAGTCCGAGACGCTCGGCGTTGGCCACTGCCTGAGCCGCGGCGGCGACATCTTGGACGGCCAACCCTACGGATTTGAAAAGGGTCACCTCTTGAGGCGACTGCCGGCCGGGACGAAGGCCGATGATGATTTCGCCGAGTTCGGCGTGGATGCGGTCGGGCGAGTAGAGTCCCTGACCGATGGGGATAAGCAGATCGCCCGTCTCGGCCAGCGCCGACTCGCGATGATCGACCACCACACGAGCACGAAGGACCGTTTCCGTGGGCACCTCCTGCACCGAGGGCTGGTAGGAACCGATGGCGTTGATGTGTACGCCGGCGGCCAGGTCCGCGTCGGCAAATGCGGGCGTCGGCGACGTCGTGGCGGCGCAGACGATGTCTGCCCCGGAGACGGCCTCGGCGGCGGAGGCTGCCACTTGGACGGCCACCGGTGTGACCTGTTTCCCGGGACTCGCCTCTGGCTGGCTGAACCTGGTGGCACGGGCTTCCAGCCCGTGGTGTCGGTACTCCGACACATCCATGTCGGCCGCAACACCGGCCACGCCCAGTGCCGGTTGCATCTGATCGGCGAATGCCTGGGCGTAGGCCCTGCTGGGATCGAACACGCGAACGTGGCGGATTTGGCGGACGGCGCAGACCGCCTCGAGCTGGGTGCGCGCCTGGACGCCGGCGCCGAGGATGGCCACGACACTGGAGTCGGGGCGAGCGAGGAGATCCGTGGCCGCCCCCGAGGCAGCGCCGGTGCGGAGCGCGGTCAGAAAGGTGCCATCGAGCAACGCGCGCGGCCGGCCGGTGGCGGCGGCGAACAGCACGACGACCGCCTGAATCCTCGGCAAGCCCTGGGCGGGGTTGCGGTCGCAGAGCGTGATGAGCTTCAGGCCAAGGTGCCCGCCTTGGGGCAAATAGGCGGGCATGAACAGGACGTTGGATTGATGCTCGGTGATGGCCAGATGCTGGCGCGCGGGCATGACGGTCTGGCCAAGCGAGACCTGTGCGAAGATGTCCTTCATGCACTGGATCGCCTCGGCCATGGAAAGGGCCTTGGCGATTTCGAGGCGGGAGAGGAAGCGAAAGGAGGTCATGGGCGGTCCGTTGTTGAGATGGCGCTCGGAGTCGATCGTCTACGCGTCCCCTGGTTGTTGCCAAAATGCTCTGCCGGCACCGCCGTCCCGCACTCCGGGCAGCGGTCGGGCGTGGCGCGGAGGTCGTAGCCACAGGTGGGGCAGAGGCCCATCTTCTGTTGTCGCCGTCGCCATCTCGCCGCCACCTTCTCCACCGCCCACCATGTCGGCAGTATGGCAAGCGGTAGCGTGAGCACGACGTCAAACCACCAAGCCCCAAGGCTCACCATTGTGTTCGGTTCCAAGGCAACACCGATCCAAAACCGCGCAATGCCGATCCAGCAAGCAATCAGCCACAGGAGCGAGATCAACGACAAGATGGCGAAGATGCGGCATTTCATCGAGTCGGGTCCCTTCCAGAGGCCTGTTTGTCGCGAACGAAGGTGAGGATGGCCGTGCGCGCCGAGGGTTTCAAGGTTGGCCATGCGTCGACAACCTCGGGCAGGCCGGAACATGACGGTGCATCGCCGGCGGGTTCCGCCCCACACAGCAGGTCGCGCGTCGCCTGGCGAGCTTGGGCCAGGCTCACGCCCAGTTCCGTAAGCACTCTGGCGGCGACGCTATCGGGAATGCTCAACAGACCCAACAGGAGATGCTCGGTGCCGAGATAATTATGGTTGAGGCCGCGAGCCTCGGTGGTCGCGTGCTTGATTACCGTCTTGGCCGGGGCCGCGGCCAGGCTGGTTGCCGCGACCTTGTCCGACACGCTTTCGATCAGCTTCTCCAGCTTCTTGAGCAGCTTACGAAGATCCACGTTCAGGTCTTTCAGGACGTGGATCGCCACGCCGCTACCCTCCTCGATCAACCCCAGGAGAATGTGCTCGGCACCGATGTCATCGCGACTGGAACGACGGGCCTGCCGTCTGGCGAAAACCATCACCTTGCGGGCGCGATCGGTGAACTTTTCGAACATGGGTTGGCCTTCTTGGCGGAATGGTCTTCATGATGCTCAAAAAGAACTCCTGGCGGCCGATCACTCCCGCGTCATTTCCCGGGCGTGGGGCCATAGGCTTCCAATTCGGAAACCATAAGCTGACTGTCGGTGTAGTTCTTTGCCTGCGGGCCCATGAGGATGTGCATCCAGCGGCGGTCGGCGTGCCAGCCATCGTTAATGCGAGTGACCACCAGGCGAATCTTGGTCGTGGTGACTGGAGCGAACGGGCGATGAAGAACCCAGGTGTACTCGTCCTGGCCGCTGGCGACGGTTCTCCATTGGCCGGCGACATCGACCTGGAACTGGAAGTCGCGCGGTGAGGGGTTGACGGCCGGCAGATAGCAGAGCGCGACCATGCGGTCGATGGTTCGCGGGGAGGGGAAAGTGATAATG
>JBIOJL010000277.1:0-8236 GCA_044450885.1 Tepidisphaerales bacterium | reverse complement strand
CAAGAATGTCCCGACAGACAAGAATGTCTGTCCTACTGGCCATTTCGCCGTTTCCCCTTTAACCTTGTCTGCCTATGAGCCTTCGAGTCTACAACACGCTGTCGCAGAAGAAGGAACTCTTCGAACCGGTCCGTCCGGGCAAGGTGGGAATGTATGTGTGCGGCCCGACCGTCTACAAGCCTCCGCACATCGGACATCTCGTCGGCCCCGTGGTCTTCGACGCCATCAAACGCTATCTGGCGTATAAAGGCTACGAGGTCACGCTGGTCGTCAATGTCACCGACGTCGACGACAAGATCATCAAGGAGGCGGCCGACACGTCGCAAACCCCGCAGCAGGTGGCCGAGCGCTGCACGGCCCTGTACTTCGACTGCCTCAAGTCCATGGGCATCGACACGATCGACCGCTTCCCCAAGGCTTCCGAGCACATCGGCGAGATGGTGCAGATCATCGAGACGCTCATCCAGAAGGGACATGCTTACGCGAGCGGCGGCAACGTCTGGTTCGACGTGACCTCCGACAACGACTACGGCAAGCTGTCGCACCGGACCACCGAGGAACAGGAATCGGGCGGACGTTCGCTCGAGGGCGAAGGCAAGCGGCATCCGGCCGATTTCGCCCTGTGGAAATCGGCCAAGCCCGGCGAGCCGACCTGGCCCAGCCCGTGGGGCCCGGGCCGGCCGGGGTGGCACATCGAATGCTCCGCGATGTCCATCAAGTACCTGGGCGAGACGTTCGACATGCACGGTGGCGGCGACGATTTGAAGTTTCCGCATCACGAGAACGAACTGGCGCAGAGCGAATGCTGCACCGGCAAGACGTTCGCGAAATACTGGCTGCACAACGGCCTGACGCGCGTGAAGACCAAGGCCGCCAGCGGCGAATGGAAGATGGAGAAGCAGTCCAAGAGCATCGGCAATGTGGTCGATGCCCGGCAGTTCCTGGACGAGCAAGGGGCCGACCTCATGCGCTACCTGCTGCTCTCGACCCACTATCGCCGGCCCATCGACTTCTCCGACGAGGTGATAGCCTCGACGAAGAAAGGGCTGGCCGTTTTCCCTCGGCTGTTCGAGCGGATCGAGATCCTCGCCGGGGAGAAACTGGCGGACAAGACGCGCGACATGGCGCAGCTAGCGCCGACCGTTGCGGAGACGGAACTGGGCGCGTTTGCCAACGCCGTAATCGCGCACCAGCGGAAGTATCTGGAGATGATGGACGACGACTTCAACACCGCCGGGGCGATCGCGGCCATGCACGACCTGGCTGGGGAGATCAACAGCTTCATCGAGGCCCGCCACGTCGAACAGAAGAAGGAGCTCCAACTGGTCTCCGCTGCCACTGCGGCGACCGCCACGCTCCGCAAACTGGGCACGGTCCTGGGCCTGTTCCGCGCCGGCGTGGCCGCCCCGAAAGCGGCCGCGAAGGATGATCTTTCCGACAAACTGATGCAACTGCTGATCAAGCTGCGCCAGCAGGCCCGCAAGGAGAAGAATTTTGCGATTGCCGACGGCATCCGCACGGGCCTGACCGAAATCGGCATCACCCTGGAAGACCGGGCGGATGGGACGATATGGAGGAAGGCGTAGAGTGGGCATTCTCGCTCAGCATGTGAAGCAACGATTGTTCCAGCACCGTTAGGATGGTGTGCTGAAGCACACCCTACAAATGCGAATACTCGGTCTCGATCCCGGATTGCGGCTCACCGGTTACGGCCTGGTGCAGGTGCGCACCGTGTCGGCCAAGCCCGAGTTGGTCGACGCCGGCGTGATCCGGCTGGACACCAAGTCGTCGATTGCGGCACGCCTCGACGAACTGGAGCGGGAACTGGTCTCGCTCATCGATGAACTCAAGCCGGACACCGCCGCCGTGGAAACACTCTACGCCCACTACGCCCACCCGCGTACCGCCATCCTCATGGGCCACGCCCGCGGAGTGCTGCTGCTCGTGGCTCAGCGCAAAGGACTGGCCATCAACGAATTCGCGGCCAATCGGATCAAGCAGGCCATTTCCGGCCACGGCCACGCGAGCAAAGTCCAGATGCAGCGGGCGGTGCAGTCGCTCTTCCGGCTGGCCAGGCTCCCGGAACCGCCGGACGTGGCCGATGCCCTGGCGGTGGCGCTCTGCTGCGCGCAGCATAAGCTCTCGATGCGGCGGATGGCCGGGACAACGTATCATGACCTGAATGACTGATCCGGTGGGCGTGCCGCAGTCGATATCCGCGGCTCAACGGGCCTTGTCTCGGCGGCACCCGCATTCGGCCCAGACGCACAGAGCGATGCCGAGTCCCAGAGCCAGCAACGTGACGTCAACAATCGTCCCCGCGAACACGATCACACGGCGCTGGCCATTGACATAGAACACCTCGGTCGAGTCCCGGATGGTCCGATCGAGTGCGGCGAACAACGCCAGTTGGACCGGGATCGCAACCAGCCATCGTGCCAGTTTTCCCATGGCTCAAGATCCTTCCGTGGATGTCGGCCGTTTCAAGTTGGGCCAGCGTCCCCGCTGGCCTGGAACACCAGACGGTTCACGATTCCGGATGGCCAGCGAGGACGCTGGCCCCACTTTGGGCACGTCTCAGCTCGCCTGATACTCCGCGTTGATGGCCGCCCCGACCGGCACCGCGTCCTCGCCGACTTGCGCCAGTTTCACCGGCGGTCCGGGCAGGAACGAACTCATGAGTTCCGCGTGCGCGTGCCATTCGATGGCCGCTCGCAGCGGTTCGCCGACCAGCGACAGACCGCCGCCCATGACGGCCACGGCGGGGTGGAAGAGATGGATGGCGTGCGACAGCACGAAGCCTATATTGGCGGCCACCTGCTCGACGATGCGTTGCGCCAGTTCGTCGCCCGCTTCGATGGCCGGGCGCAGGCGGATCGCCTGGCCGCGGGTCATGCCGGCACAGAGCGCGGTGAGGCGGCTTTGTGGATGCTTCGCCATTTCCTGCGCGATCAGCCGGTCCACCGCCCAGCCGGAGCAGTTGTCTTCGACGAACGGCCCGCCGGGGCGGAGGCGCAGATGGCCGAATTCCACCTCGCCGGGCGGCGCGCCGTGGTAGATCCGGCCGCCGACGACCAGCCCGCCGCCCACGCCGCTGCCCATGTTGAAGTACAGAACCGGATCGAGTCCCGCGCCCGCACCGACGGTCGCCTCGGCCAACGCCGCGACGTTGGAGTCGTTCTCCACGAACACCGGACAGGCGACGATGCCGGCGATCCAATCGCGGATGGAGAATCCTTCCCAGCCGGCGATCTGGTGCGAGCGGTCGATCCGGCCGGTGTGCCGGTTCACCGGTCCCCCGAACCCGACGCCGACGGCGGCCGGACGGCAATTGCGCAGCAATTCCGCGAGCCCTTCGGCGACATGTTGCCGGATGATCGGGGCATCGGCCGGCCCCTGCAACTTGCGGGACCAGCGATCGACGATGACGCGATTCTGGAGCACGAGTATTTGCAGCTTTGAACCGCCGATCTCAACACCCCAGATTTGGCCGGTTGGCGTGCCCATGGCGGATCAGTCCTCTGCCGGCGAATCGGCCGGTGGATTGGTGCCGGGGTTGCTGCCGGCCTGGGGCGGTTCCGTCGGCCCCCGGCCTCGACCGCGCCCGCGGCGGCGACGACCCATCATGCCGACGCCCGGCGGGCGCGGCGTCTGCTCGCCGCCCTGCGCCGGCGGAGCGGACGGTGATGCCTGGACTTGGGGCGCCGGCCTCGGCTGCGAAATGGGCTGCGGTCGCGGCGGCTGCGCCTGCGGTTCCCCGCGGGGTGGACGCTGCTCGCGCGAACGGTCCTCACGCGGGCGATCTTCCCGCGGCCGATCGTCGCGCGGACGACCCTCGCGACGTTCGCCGCGATCGCGGTTCTCCCGCTCCGGACGCGGCGGCCGGCTGTCCTTGTTCGGTTGCGGCTCGCGGGGCTCGCGCGGTGGCGCCGGCTCGCGGCGCTCGCGCCGGTCCCGGTTCTCCAGCCGCGCCGAATCGTTGCCGTTCTCGGCTCGCGGCGGCGGAGCCTCCAGCAGGGCGGTCTGCGGCAGATCGCGCTCCAGCAACTCATCGTTGGCGACGGCCACAACACGGTCTTCGCCGATCAGCACCTTCACAAGTTGCGTGAGAATCGTGGTGTCGATGACGCGCCCGACACCCTCCTTGGTGCGGACGATCGTCCCGCCGCGCGGGAGCTTCCGTTTCAGCTCCTCATAGTTCTCTTCCTCGTAGCGCAGGCAGCACTTGAGCCGCCCGCACCGGCCGGAGATCTTGCTTGGATCGAGTGTCGCCTTCTGCATCTTGGCCGCGCCCATGGAGACCGGCCGCAGCACCTTGAGGAACTGCCGGCAGCAGCAGTGCTCGCCGCAGGTTTCAAAATCGGCGACCAGCCGTGCTTCGTCGCGGGCGCCGACCTGGTGCATCTGGATGCGCGCGTGGAACCGGGACGCGAGGTGTTTCACCAGCGCCCGGAAATCCACCCGGTGTTCCGAGAGGAAATAGAAGGTGATCATCTCGTCGCCGAGCAGCGTCTCGACGTTGACGAGCTTCATCGGCAGGTCCATCTCGCGGATCAGGGTCTTGCAGGTGGTGACGTATTCAGGTTTGCGCACGTCGTTGGCTGCCTGTCGCTTGACGTCGTCCGGCGTAAGGATCCGCAGCACCCTGCCCTCGGTGGAAAACGGGTAATCCTGGCCGCCGGATTTCTCGATGTACGCGAGCATCTTCTCGCGGGTGATCGACTTGCCGCAGCCGCTCGACGAGCAACTGGTGGTCAGCACCTCGGCGATTTCGGTGCCGCGGCGGGTGCGGATGACGACTTTCGTGCCACAGCCGGGCCGGACGTCGCCGTCGTAGGGAAACTCGCCGATGAAGCGAAGAAAGCTGTAACGCACCACGAGCGATGTCGGCGCCTTCATGGCGCTGATCGGCTCGAGGACGGGCAAGTCAATGAAACTCATAAATGTCCGCTAAACAACTCGGAAGACTCGTTCAAGTCTCACGGCAAGGGCCTGCAAAATCAAGACAATGTTCACGTTGGCATCAATAAACCCTTCGGCCTGCACGATGGCGTCGATGCCGCCGCAGAACGCCTCCATGGCCGATTCATCGCTGGCCGCGAGGCGCCGGCGGAAGTATTGCGACATCAGCTTGAGGTAAAGCGCCAGCCCCTCGCGGCTCATCTGGTCCTCGCTTGCCTTGTCGTCGATCTCGAGCTGCTTGGCCGAATACGCCTTGGCCGCGTCGCGGAGCCAGTCGGGCATGTCGCCGGTGCCCTGGCCGGACGTCAGGCCATCGAGACGCTGGCGCAGTTCCCGGGTGGCCGCGACCACGCCCTGATCGATGAACGCGATGGCACGGCCGAGCGAGCCCTCCGAAAGCACCGCCGCCTCCGATGCATCCTGCGGGGCGTACCCGCGCCGGGCCAGCTCCGATTTCACTTTCTCCACCGGCAGCGGCATGAACCGCACCAACTGGCAGCGGCTGCGGATCGTCGGCAGCAGCGCATCCGGCGCATTGGTCAGCAGGATGATCAGCGCCCGGCCGAACGGCTCTTCCAGCGTCTTGAGCATCGAGTTCTGCGCCCCCGTGGTCATCAGATCGGCCTCTTCGATGACGAAGACCTTGCCGCGATTCATGGCCGGCTTGCGCGAGGCCGGTTCCAGCAGATACGGCCGGATGACTTCGATCGACAGATCGCGGGCCTTCAGCTCGGACTTCTCGATGCGGACAAGCTGGCGGTAGATGTAGTGGTAGTCGGGATGATTGCCGGATGGATAGACGCGGCAGGAATCGCACTTGCCGCAGGGCTGGTCATCCTGCGGCTTCTCGCAGAGGAACAGACCGCCCAGCGTATCGGCCGTGAGCCGTTTCCCCACGCCCGCCGGCCCGGCGAAGATCAGCCCGTGCGGCAGCCGATCCGCACGCCAGGCGCCGAGGATCTGCTCGATGGCACGGTCCTGGCCGAAGATGTCTTGAAAACCGGTCATTGGTTATTGGTTATTTGTTGTTTGTCACTGGTCACTTGTCACTGGTCACTTGTCACTGGTCACTTGTCCGATCACCGATCACCGATTACTGGTCACCATCTCCCACACCTCCGCATGTACCTCCTGCGGCGTTCGTCCGGCCGGGATCACGCGGTAGCGCTCCGGAAACATCTTCGCCTGATCCAGGTAGTTCTTCCGGACCTGTTCGTGGTACTCGGGCGACCGCTGCTCGATCCGGTCCTTCTCCCGGCGGATCCGCGCGTGAGACTGCTCCACCGGCATGTCGAGAATCAGCGTCAGGTCCGGCCAGCGCCCGCGAATCGCCACGTCTCCAATCCGCGTGATCTCCTCGGCCGTCAGCCCGTCTCCGCCAAGCTGATACGCCAGCGTCGACGAAACGAACCGGTCGCAGATCACGACCTTGCCCGCATCCAGCGCCGGCTGGATGATCTGTTTCATCATCTGGGCCCGGGCGGCCATGTACAGCAGCATCTCGCAGCGCATGCCCATCTCCAGATGTGCTGGATCCAGCAGGATCGCCCGGATCTGCTCGCCGATCCGCGTGGTGCCGGGATCGCGCACCACCAGCGGTTCCAGCCCCGCTCCGGCCAGCCGCTCGCCCAGCAGCTTCGACTGCGTGCTCTTGCCGCAACCTTCGGGTCCATCGAGAACGATGAATCGCCCGGCCAGGCTCTGGAACGGTGTATTCGTGGGTGTTCCCGTCTTGGACATTGGCGGGAATGTTACAGGATGGCCGGCGATTCTCAAACGCGGTCCTGGGCGGTCTACGAACACTAACCACCTGATTCCGTCTCTGGCATCAATCATCGGCACGCGGCACCCGAGTGCTCCGTCACCGGTGAACTGAGGGGTGACACGACAGACAAGAATGTCTGTCGTACAACAGGCAGGAATGCCTGTCCTACCGGTCACCCCTCGAATCAACAGTGACGGGCCGCTATCCGTGGTCCAGCGCCTGCCGCACTTTGACCGACAGCCGGCTCATGGAGAACGGCTTCTGCATGAAATACACGCCTTCGTCCAACACACCGTGGTGCGCTATGACGTCGGCCGTATATCCCGACATGAACAGCCGCTTAAGGCCCGGATAGAGCGACAGCAGGTTCCTGGCCAGATCCCGGCCGTTCATCTCGGGCATCACCACGTCAGTCATGAGCAGGTGGATCTCGCCGGCGTGTTCCCTGGCCAGGCGAATGGCCTCGCCCGGTGTGCCTGCCGCCAGCACGGTGTAGCCCTGCTTCTGGAGCATCGTCGTGGTCATCGTCAGGATCAACGACTCGTCCTCCACCAGCAGGATGGTTTCGTGGCCGCGCACGACCGATTGCGTCGCGCCGTCGCTCAGCGTCGGCCCGGCCTTGTTCACATGCCGCGGCAGATAGATCGTGAACGTCGTTCCCCGTCCCAGCTTGCTGTCGACGTTGATCCAGCCGTTGTTCTGTTTCACGATGCCGTACACCGTGGCCAGACCCAGGCCCGTCCCGGCACCGACGCCCTTGGTCGTGAAGAAAGGCTCGAACAGATGGGACTGGGTTTCCCTGTCCATGCCGCTGCCGGTGTCGCTGACGGTCAGCGTGACATACTCCCCCGGCAGCAAGCCCGCATGTCGGGCACAGTAGCCCTCGTCCAGGGCGATGTTTCCCGTCTCAATGGTGATCTCGCCGACGCCCTCAATGGCGTCCCGTGCGTTGACGCACAAGTTGGCCAGGATCTGGTCGAGCTGCGACGGGTCCACATGGACCGGCCACAGATCCGCGTTGGGTTGCCAGTGGAGATGGATGTCCTCGCCGATAAGCCGTTCGAGCATCTTGAGCATGCCCGCCACGGTCTGGTTCACGTCCAGCACCCTGGGCGCGGCCGTTTGTTTGCGGGCAAAGGCCAGCAGTTGCCGGGTCAGGTTTGCGGAGCGCTCGGCGGCCTTGCGGATTTCCTCCAGGTCGCCATAGAGCGGTTGGGCCGGGTCCACCTGTTCCATGGCCAGTTCCGTGTGCCCGAGGATCACCCCCAGCATGTTGTTGAAATCGTGGGCCACGCCGCCCGCCAGCCGGCCGACCGATTCCATTTTCTGCGCGTGCCGCAACTGGGTTTCGAGTCCGGCCTTCTCCTCCTCGACCCGCTTGCGCTCGGTGATGTCGGTCACGATTCCCAGAATCTTCTCCGGCTTGCCATCCTTGTCCCGTTGCACCACGGCATTGAGCGAAACCCATTGTTGGCTTCCGTCCTTTTTCACGCAGCGCAACTCCATGTT
>JBIOJL010000276.1:0-8271 GCA_044450885.1 Tepidisphaerales bacterium | reverse complement strand
GTGTGCTTCAGCACACCATCAGCACACCATCAGCACACCGACAACGGTCAAACCACAGGGGCGTGCTTCAGCACCCCATCGCGTGTCTATTTGCGTCAATAAGGCGCCCGCGCGGGGCGGGACGCAGGCGGCGGCCCCTTGGAATTTCGGGCAATGATCTCTTCCATGAGCTTCCGGTAGCCGTCATAGAGCCGCGTTGCCGGTTCTCCGGCGGACGGACGCATGTAGTCGAAGTAGCTGTAGGCAACGAGCCTCTTCTTGAGTTTGCTCAGCGACTCCACCTGCTGGCGAACCCGGGTGATGTCGGCGGGTTTGGCGGCGAAAGGCTGGTCGTCCACCGGCTGGCCGTGGATCTGCGTGAATGTTTCCGCCACCAGCCAGATCTCCGTTGAATCCTCAAATTCCTGGCCAAGCGACACGATGGCCTCGGCGAAGGAGAGATTCTCCTCCCATTTGGCCTGGCGGGGGATTCCGGCCCCGTCCTGGAAAAGCAGGATGTCGATCCCGGCCTCGTTCAGGAACAGCGTCCAGAACCACGCGAAGTGAACCAACTCGGATTTGTCCGGATCGGTATAGCCGGCGGCGAGCACGGGCTTGAGCTTGTCCAGCTTGTTGAGATGGGCCGCAAGCTGGTGGAAGAACGCGCGGGTCATGGCCTGATGGTCGTTGGCGTAGTCAAGGTCGGACACTTCGTGGGGAATATACCATCCGCAAAACGAAGCGTGCGACGCCAGCAGCGCGTGAAGCCGGTCGGCCATCCGCGTATTTCTGGTGAGTTCCTCGGCCATGTATTTCTTGGTGAAGGTCTCCTCAAGCCACCACGATTTGCGCAGCGACAATCCGGCGTAAAGCTCCATGCCCTTTTCGTCGGCTGCCGCCGCGATCTGTTCGATGGGGCTCTTGCGGCCATCGGCGACCGTGAAATCGGCCGCGTCGTACTGGCTCCACTGGACGATGACGATCTTGATTCCAATGCGGCGCAGGTTGTCGAATTCGCTCCGCCACTGGGAATCCGTCCAGGCAAAATGCTCCTTGGTGAGTTGAAGAAACGTGCCCTCGAAGGCGTCGCCGACAAACAGCCACGGGCTGGCCGGCGCCGCGCGGGTGGTGGCGCGGGCCGGCCGCGCCTGTGCCGCCCCGGCGGGGGGCGATGTTGCTTCCCTGTCAGAAGAATCGCTCCGATGGGTCGTTTCCGTCTGGGGCGATTTTTCCCGGTGATCGCGCAGGAACAGCAAGGCCGCGCAGAAACCCAAAACCGCCGCGAAAAATGCAACCATCACGTTCTTCTTCATGATGCTCTTGGGAAGGCTATCGTCCTTTGGCAAGGTATCATTCTGGTTACAGAATGCAAGGCTGACCTACTGCCGACGGTTCTATTATCGGCCGTTCCTTTACTTCGTCACCCTCGCGTCCTTCATCGCCATGCTGCGCGGCCGCCGGCACGCCTGGAACAAACTCGACCGCACCGCGTCGATCCGCACGCTGCCGGCGCGGGCGCCGATACCGGCCCCGTCGCTGGCCGGCATTGCAGACAATCCGATTCCCGTGTGAACGGTTCCCGTTTATTGACCGCATGTCAACCCGGATAAATGGTATCATTCTCCATAGATAGCAACAGGAGATTGATATGAAGATCCTGATCGGAAATATTCTCTTCGCCGCGACGGTCGGGATCTGGTACGTGCGGTATGGTTCCAACCGGCCGGTGTTCCTCAGCGGGGCCGTCCTCGCTCTTCTTGCGTATGTGATGGGAACGTGCATGGGGTGGTGGCTGAAGGGCATGCCGCGGGTTCTCGGCCGGCCGGGTATGTCCCCTGGGGCGCGGCGCCCCCCGGTGTCCGCCGTTGGCCGGATGTGCAGGTTCACCGTCAACGCGCTGACGGCTTTGTCCGGAGCGCTGTGTGTGGTGGTCCTGGCCCTGTGGGGAGTGACGCTGCGGGATTACAACTGGGCAATCCGTTCGGCCCCGCAGGATGGCCGCCTCATCATGCTCAGGAACATCCCGGAGATTCCCAGCAAGTTGCGAGTGCAATCGATCGCCCCGTGGCCGCACCCTGCCATCCGCGACTGGTACTACGAGGTCGACGGCGCCCTGCCGGCCGAGCGAGCCGAAGTGCAGATCAACCCCGTGCCTGAACTGGCGGATTCGTCCTTCAGTTGGGAGCACCTCGGGATCGCATTCCACCGCCAGCAGAGTGTCATCGCGATGCAGATTCCGGCCGCCCCACCGGCCACGGGGGACTCGCGGCCGCGCGTGCTCGCAAGCGGGCAACCGGTGTGGAACTGGTCGCTGCATGTTCCCTACTGGCTGGCCGGGGTCCTCTTCGCTCTCCCGGTGCTGCTGGTCGTGTTGCGAAGATTGCTGACCCGCCGTTCCGCCGTCCCGGGGATCTGCTCGATGTGCGGATACGACTTCCGCACCGGTAAAGACCGCTGTCCCGGCTGCGGGGCCACGCTCCGTCCCGCACCGGACGCCTGACGCACCCGAACACTTCCCGCATCTGGAAAAATGGGCGAGTCGGGTGCCACGGCTTGTCTACTGCAAGCCGTGTCTGCGAACCAGCAACACGGCTTGCAGTAGCCAAGCCGTGGCACCCCCGAATCGGGCCTGACCAACTCCCGACGTCTGTCTCCCCCACTCCGAATCTCCCGACTCCGCCCTTGAACATCGTACCTCTGCCGCGGTATTGACCCGTAGCCGCGCCGCCAGTGCGCGATACGGACCAACCCTCACACTCGGAGATTGCAGACCATGGACGCGACACGACTCTTCCCCAGATTGCTGGTTTCGGGACTTCTGGCCTTGTTTTGCACCTCGGCCATCGCCGCCGATGCTCCTTCCAAAGTCGACGGCTGGCCGCAATGGCGCGGGCCCAACCGCGACGATCTCTCGACCGAGACCGGCCTGCTGAAAGAGTGGCCGGCCGGCGGGCCCACCCTGGTTCGCAAGACCACCGGCGTCGGCATCGGCTACTCGGGCGTCGCGGTGACTGGCGGCAAGATCTTCACCATGGGTGATATCGGCAACGAAAGCCATGTCATGGCGCTCTCCGAGGCCGATGGCAAACAAATCTGGTCCACGAAGATCGGCGCGCCAGGCCACTATGGCAATTACTACGGCCCGCGCGGCACGCCGACCGTGGACGGCGACCTGGTCTACGCCCTCAACCAGCACGGCGACCTGATCTGCGTCGAGGCGGCAACCGGCAAGGAAGTCTGGAAGAAGAGCCTGACCAAAGATTTCGGCGGCGGCACGCCCGGCTGGGGCTACGCCGAGTCGCCGCTGGTCGAGGGCGATGTGGTCATGTGTACGCCCGGCGGCCGCAAGGGAGCCGTCGTCGCCCTGAACAAGAAGACCGGCGCAACGGTCTGGCAGAGCAAGGAATTCACCGATGGCGCGCACTATTCGTCCCTCATCATCGAGACGCTCTTCGGACAGCGCCAGGTGATCCAGCTTACCGCCGCCAGCGTGGCGGGTGTCGCCGTGGCCGACGGCAAACTGCTCTGGCGGGCCAATCGCACGGGCAAGACCGCGGTCGTCCCCACGCCCATCTGCGCCGACAACCAGGTGTTTGTCACCTCCGGCTACGGCGTCGGCTGCAACGCGTTCAAGATCAGCAAGGACGGTGGCGCCTACAATACGGCCCAGGTCTACGCCAACACGAACATGGCCAACCATCACGGCGGCGTGATCCTGCTTGATGGCTTCCTCTACGGCCACTCCGACACCAAGGGCTGGATCTGCCAGGACTTCAAGACGGGCGAGGTCGTCTGGAGCAACAAAGGCGTCAACAAAGGCGCCATCGCCTATGCCGACGGCCGTTTCTACATTCGCAGCGAGGGCGGCAAGGGCACCATCGCGCTCATCGAGGCATCTTCCAAGGCATACGTTGAACATGGCCGCTTCGACCAGCCCGACCGCAGCGACAAGAACAGTTGGCCGCACCCGGTCATCGTCAACGGCAAGATGTACATCCGCGACCAGGATGTGCTGTTGTGCTACGACGTGAAAGGGAAATAGGCGTGTCATGCAGAGCGCAGCGAAGCCTCTCCGTGTTACTTGGACAATGTCGTTCCTGAGCCAAGCCAGGAAATAAACCGCCCGGATTCCGCGAAACCGGCGGGCCATTGGCGTCTTAAAGATTAAGGAGGATCGCCAATGGCTCGCCGCATTCTTGCGCTCGTGCTCGGGTTCTGCATCTCGGCGTTCGTTTCCGCACAGGAGCAGATCCACAAGACCGACCACGTCATCGTCCGTTACACCGGCATCGAACTGCAGCACGCGCAGTCGATCGCCCGCATCGTCGAGGCCGCCCGCAAGCACGCCATCGACAACTTCGGCTTCGATCTGCCGGATGTCGTCAGCGTCATCGTCGACTGCAACGCCCGCAATCACAACCATCTCGAAACCGACGGCCGCGACCGCATCACGTTGCTGATCCCCAACATCGACGCTCTGCGCCGCTCATCGCAGACGGGCGTGTTCCACCTCTACGGCATGTGCCACGAACTGGGGCACATGGCCATGTACCGCGCCATTCCCCGCCACGACTGGATGACCACCGGAGCGGCCGAGGGCTGGGCCCATTACATTGGCTCGCGCCTGGTGGACATGGTCTACGAGAGCGAGGGCCAGGCCGCGTGGTGGGATGCCTATGACTACCGCTCCGACGGCATGCAGCGGCTGGACCGGCAGATCGCCGCCGCTGGCCGCGACGAGACGGTCGCCGGCGCCAAAGCCTGGAAGGAACTGGCGGCCATCGCCGGCGATCGCAAACTCGCCGCCATCTTCACCGCCTGGGGCCAGACCAAACTCGACCTGCGCGACCCCGCCGCCGCCCTCGGCCCGGCGCTGGCCAAAGCCGCTGACAACCCCAAGGTGACCAACTGGTGGAACCGCGAGAGCGACCGCCTCGTCAGCAAGCTGCCCATGAGCGATTTCCATCTTGAGACGCTCGCCGCATCGAAATTGGCCGGCCAGCCAAAGGAACTGGCCCGCGACGACGGCTCGTCCGCCGGCATGCGCAGCTTCAACGGCGGCGGCCACGCCGTTGCCTTCGACGCCCCGGAAGGCCAATGGTACCTGACCGCGGTGAAGTTCTACGGCTCCCGCTACGGCACCCCGCGACCGCCCGCCGAGGACTTCCGTGTCTGGCTCTGCGACGAGCAGGGCAAAGTCATCCGCGAGTGTACATTCCCCTACGCGAAGTTCGAGCGTGGCCAGCCCAAGTGGGTGACGCTCGAAGTCGAGCCCACCCAGGTGCCGGCGAAATTCCTGCTCTGCGTCGGCTTCAACCCCTCCGGCAGCAAGGGCGTCTACGCCCACTTCGACGCCGCCCCCGACGGCGACTCCCGCGTCGGCCTGCCCACCTACGGCTTCGAAAAGTTCGACAAGGGCGACTGGCTGATCCGGGCGACGGTGGATAGGGCGAAGTAGGAGTGTTGCCATGAGTGCCATCAGCCTTCGTCTTTCTGAGTCGCTGCACAAACGCCTGCGGGAGTTGGCCGCGCGCGACGATGTTTCGATCAACCAGTTCATCGCCACGGCGGTAGCCGAGAAGATGTCGGCGCTGTTGACCGTCGAATACCTGGGCCAGCGGGGGCGCCGTGGGCAACGCCGGAGGTTCGATCGGACCCTCAAGAAAGTTCGCCCGGTTGAGCCGGAGCGGTCGGACCGGCTGCGGTAGAACTCCAATCCCTCAATCACTACTGCTCACCGGCAACCCTTCCCCCGGGGTTCCAAGCAACTCGGCAGGGGCGCTGCGTCAACCCGGCCTCGGCGTGACGGACCCAAGCACCACCGCGCGCGCTGCCCCCGTCGCCGAGGGGATATTGCCCGGCACACCATCCAGCGTCGCAGCGCCCAGCAGGGCGAAAGCGATCGCCTCCTTCGCCTGGCCGGGGATGCCGAAATCATCCGCACGTCGTATTTCGATTGACGGGAGCAGCCGCCGGAGGTTCCGCATGATCGCGGCATTCTCCACGCCGCCGCCGCTGGCGATCAGTTGATCGGGATGATATACGATGGCCGCATCGGCGATCGAACGGGCCGTGATCAGGGCGGCGGTGGCCAACAGGTCCGGAAGAGTGCTGGGTGCTGAGTCCTGAGTCCTGAGTTGGGCGATCCGGAATGCGGCGATCATCTCGCCGCCATCGGTGGACTTGGGCGGATGCCGGTGGAAATAGGGGTGGGCCAGCGTCCGCTCGACCAGCGATTCCTGCACCGATCCGCTCAGGGCGATTTGCCCGCCCGCGTCGTATCCCGCCCCCTGCGGATCGTGCCGGCGCATCAGCCAGTCGGAAAGACAATTCCCCGGCCCGGTGTCGAACGCGATCATGTCCTCCGGCCGCCCGCCCGCCTTCAGCCAGGTGATGTTGGCGATGCCCCCAATGTTCAGCAGCACCCGCGCCAGCTTCTCGTGGCGAAACAACACATAGTCCGCATACGGCACCAGCGGCGCCCCCTGTCCGCCGGCCGCGCAGTCCGCCCGGCGAAAATCGGACACCACGGCGCAGTCCGTTCTGGCCGCCAGCAGCGCCGGATCCAGCCACTGCAGCGTGAGCGGCGGATCGTGAAACAGCGTCTGCCCATGTGCCGCGATGGCCGCAATATCGCGCGGCGACAGCTTTGCAATCGCCAGGGATTGATTGACGCCGGCCGCGTACACCAGCGAAATCTGCCGGCCGAGATCGCACAGTTCCCGCAGCGAAATCGCCCCGCCGGCGCGGGCCTTGACGATGCGGTCCTTCAGCCCCGCCGCGTACGGCTCGTGATGGTGCAGCACCAGTTCCGTCGATTTGTCGCTCACGCGCACGATGGCGACATCGACACCGTCCGCGCTGGTGCCACTCATGGCGCCGATGATGAGGCGGGCAGCAGGGAGATTGGAGATATCAGAGTTCAAATCGCAAATCGCAAATCACAAATCGCAAATATACCTCTATCCCCGTCCCCCTCCAACACAACCCCGCCTCCGTGTGTACAATCCTCCAACCCGCGACGCGCGCCGTTGTGCTCCGGGGCAGGTCCACAGCCGAGGAATCAGTCATGAACCACACCGTTCTCTCACGTCGCAACGTCCTTCTCGCCACCGCCGCGGCCGCCTGTGCGCCGCTGGGAACGGCCACCGCACAGGACAAGCCGGCCGGACCCTTCATCTTCTGCCTCAACGGCGCCACCATCATGGGCCAGAAATTGCCCATCAGCAAACAGATCGAGGTGGCCGCCAAAGCCGGCTACAACGCCTTCGAGCCCTGGGTCAGCCATATCAACGACCACGTCAAGGCCGGCGGCACGCTGGCCGACCTGCGCAAGCAGATCGCCGACTCCGGCCTGACCATCGAGGACGCCATCGGCTTCGCGCAATGGATCGTCGAGGATGACGCCAAACGGGCCAAGGGGCTCGAGGACGCCAAACACGACATGGACGCGGTCGCCCAGATCGGCGGCAAGCGCATGGCCGCCCCCGCCTCCGGCGGCACCGACAAGGCCCTGGACCCGCACAAGGTCGCCGAGCGCTACCGCGCCCTGGCCGAAATCGGCGACAAAGCCGGCATCGTCCCGCTGCTCGAGGTCTGGGGTTTCTCCAAGACCCTCACCCGTCTTTCGGACGCCACCTACGTCGCCATGGAAAGCCGCCATCCCAAGGCCGCTGTCCTGCCCGACGTGTTTCATCTCTATCGCGGCGAAAGCGCCATCGAAGGTCTGGCCGTCCTCAGCCGCGCCGCCTGCCCGATCATCCACATGAACGACTATCCCACCGGCATCGAGCCGGCCCGGATCAAGGATGAAAACCGCATCTATCCCGGCGACGGCGTGGCCCCGCTCAAGCAGATCCTCAAATACATGGTTGCCGTGGGCACGCCCATCGTCCTCTCGCTGGAAATCTTCAACCGCGAGTACTGGAAGCTCGACGCCCTCGATTGCGCCAAGCGCGGCCTGGACAAGATGAAAGCCGCCGCCACGGCGGCGATTGCGTAAGGTCCGCACCGCGGACCGCTGTATCTGCCCGTGGCCCAGGTTCCCGGCCCGCGTCCGGCGGCTGGACAATTCTGATGGGTCACCGCCGCCGCTCGCTATGCGCCTCTCGCGGAAACTGGTTGATGCTGGCCCATTGCTCATTCATCATTGCTGCTTCATTCGTCATTCGAGTTTCGAGTCTCGTCATTTCCCTTCTGGGACCGGCACTACAGCAGCGGCGAGAGGAGCGAGATGGCGCGATCGGCGTAGCGCTTGACCGTGGGGCGGGCGGACCAGGTGGCGGGGTCAAG
>JBIOJL010000275.1:0-8283 GCA_044450885.1 Tepidisphaerales bacterium | reverse complement strand
GCATTGGCCGCAGTCCGGACCTGGCAGAGAGTTAATTCCGGCATTTTTTTTTAGTGCCCCATGGGTCATCGCCAGGAACAGAAAACTCACCGCGGTCAGGGTCAGATGGCGCATCAGCGAGGTGTAGTTCCGCACTTCAAAATGGCCCATGCCCAGTTCGGTCTTCTGGTCTTGGAAACAGCGTTCGACATGCCAGCGGGCGAAGGCCACCGTCAACAGCGTGGTCAGCGGCGTGTCCACGGGAGCGTTGGAGACGAAGTATTTCACCTCGCCGGGATTCCGCACGTTGCGGGCCACGATCAACAGGTGGGCCCGAGTCGGCAGGCCGTCCTGATCTTTCAGGTAGAAGGGCACGGCCCTGGCCTCCCAGACCACCGGCCCCTTCTCTCCTTCCTTGATCAGGAATTGCACCCAGGGCTGCTTGCGGAAAGCCGGTGAATGGGCCGCCAGGTTCTCCACCGTTGAAATCGGCGGGTTCTTCTGCTTGAGCTTCCGCCCGACCCTGCCGTGGTGGGTCTTGTGCAGCAGGTCCGGCTTGCGGCACCAGCCCCAGAAGTTGCGCGGCACTTCCACCACGTAGAGTTGGCCGCGCCGGGAGAGTTCCAGATGGAATTCCACAGGACGGCCATAAAACTCGTCGGCCGTGAGCCACGCGAAGCGCACGCCGTTGGCCTGGGCCTCCTGATGCAGTTCCAGGGCGATCTCCCACTTGGTCCGATGCACCAGATCCTCCGGGATCCCCGCTTCCCGGCAACGCTCCCGGTCGTTGGACCATTCCTCCGGCAGGAACAACGCACTGGAGAGCAGCGTGTGAAAGCCGTCCGGCGTGGCATAGGCCAGATGCGTGGTGACCACGCAGTTATCGAGTTTGCCCGTCGATCCGCAATGCTGGTGCTGCACGCCGGGGGTCTTGTCGCCCTTCTTGGCGAAACTCGATTCGTCGACGATGCCGATCGCCTGGGGATGGGCATGATCGCGCATCACCGCCTGCTGCAGACGCGTGCTCATCAGGCGGTCATCCCAACGGTGCTCGCCCAGGAACTTCTGCAACGCCCGCGGATCGATCCCCGCCTCGTCGGCCATCGGCTCCATGCTCTTACGCGGCAGATTCAACTGCTGCCCGCGAACGTATCGTTCCGCGTGCTCGGCCGGCTCTCGACGCCCGAAACACTCCTTAAACTCGCCCATGAAGCAGTGCAACCGTTTGCCTACGTCAAACACATCTGCGGCTTCCATGCCTGAACTCCCGGTAATTCCTCGTACCGGGGTGTTCATCGGAAATCTGGCCGGGTATTCTTGAGCTAAAAGGTCGTTGTAGTATTATCTATTTGGTCCTCTTCGTGTTGTCGCCGCTTGTGATGGCGACGGAATACGGCATGGTGATGTACTATCTGGTGCTGGCCTTGATATGCGTAGCACCTCTCGCTTTGGCCACGACCACTCGGCTTCGGGTGATGGCCTCCACGGCGATCGTGCTGGCCATCGGTCTGGCCCTCTTCGACTGGAACATCGCCGTGGTGAGATGGATCCATCGCATACGGACTCTGAACGATCGGCTGACCGAATCGAGTGCAACAACCACGTCGCCCGCGTCGCGCCCGGCCGTCCCAAGGTTGCCCGAATCGATGCCTACGGCGCAGTTGCCTGCAAACAATCTGGTGATCAGGGTTGCTGACAAGCCGCCGCGCCCACCGCTCAGAGGAGATCCATTCTGGCTTCGTGTCGGAGACCGTGGTCAGCCCCTTATGGATAGCCTGGGGCATACGGTCGATATTCAATGGCTATTGGCGCGATCTCAGGATGATGCATTGATTCTGTATTTCGTGTTCGATTCGGAAGAGTTCGCCCGGACAAAAGATCTGGCTCGCGCGATACGTATATGCCAGGATGCATTGCAGGCTGTTCCGGGAAAGAGCATCGAGGTCTATGTACTCATCACCGTTGAGCGAAAGTGAAGCCCGGTAGTCGGCGGCACTTTCACACACACGCCGATTTGAACCAACCGGGATTTCGAATGTCGACTCGTGGGAGTATTGTTCTGCGCTTCTTGTGCCTTTTTGCGGCGATGGTGGAGCGGGGATTGTGGGCGGGAGAACGGGGCAGACCCGGGCTAAGCCGTCTTCGCCGGGCGCAAAGACGTGTTCATGCGCCGAATGACCACCGCCGTGTCGGGGTCGTCCATCGAATGCAGTCCGTAGACCTTACCCAGCGGAAGCTGCTCGTCCTCGCTGAGGGCGGCGATCAATTCGTTGTTGCGCGGCAAAACGACGATTCGCGCGATCCGGATCATTTCCTCCCGGGTCAGCTTCTTTGCTTTGAGGACTTCAAGGATGTAGCGAATGGCTTCGATGCTCCGTGGAGCCAACTTGTCGGAACACACCAGCAGGTCCCAGCGATCCCAAGGCGATGTGATGCGATGCACCAGGCCGAAAAAGCGAAGCCTCGGCTTCTCGTCGGCCACAACGTCGGCCACTTTCTCCAGTTTGCCGACCATCCTGTCGAGAGACTTGTTCATAGCAATGCCCCATCAACTTTTCCAGCGCACTCAATCATGGACTCAGCATGACGTGGCCATCTTAATCCTTTATGGTCGCGGTTGTCTACACCGGGGCGCGAGCCCACCGCGAACGCCCATTCGGCTGCTTCATTCGTAATTCGAATTTCGAGTTTCGTCATTCCCCTCCCCATTTTGCCTTTTGCACTTTTCCTTTTGCCTTTGGCCTCCGCCGAAACATCCTGCCCCCCCGGCGGTACAAACCTCCGACGGCTCTCGTTCCGCTCAACAACGGCAGGACCGCAATATGAAATACGCCTTCATCGGCATCGGTCTTCTCCTCCCGCTCCTCGCGTCGGCGCAGAACAAGCCCGCGCCGGCCACGCCAACCACCCGCCCCACATGGCCCGCGGCCATGCTCGCGGCCCGGGAATCGTGCCAGCGGGTCATCGCCCAACAGTCCCAGCCGACGGCCACGTTCAAGCCGTTCGTCTCCGAACTGGTCACGGCCGACAAGCCCATGCAGCAGGTGTCGGTCAACGTGGCCGGCGTCGACAAGCTCCGCCTCGTCGGCATCTGCGAGAAGGATCGCGCCAACTGCCACATCTGGGGCGAAGCCAAACTCATTGCCAAAGACGGCAAGGAAGTCCGCCTGGCCGATCTGAAGCCGCTGGTCGTCCGCGTCGGTTGGGGCGAGTATCTGGTCAATGAGAACTGGCAGCAGCACAAGCTGAAGATCGGCGACCGGACGTTCGCCCATGGCATCTGGGTCCACGCGGACAGCGATGTCTGCTTCGATCTGGCCGGGAAATACGAGCGATTCGAGGCATGGGCGGGCATCGACGCCGACCGCTCCGTCGGCGCCGCCCGGTTCAAGGTACTCCAGGGAATGGACGATCCCTCCGCCGCCCTCTGGGCGAAGCTTTCCCGCGATTTCCCGGCCGAGTGCAAGGCGTTCGCGCAGGATGTCGGCAATGGCCGCGAACGCGAGTGGCTGAGCAAGGCGGCCGACACGGCCATCGAACAATCCATCACCGCGAAGGCGCTCGACACGGCCGGGCTGATCGCCCAGGCGCTGCGCGGCGAACTGGCCGCGCTGGTGTCGGCCAAAGCCTCGCCCGGCGATGTTCGCTGGCTCGACCTCTATCAGCGCACCCGCCGCTGCGCCGATGCGCTGGGTTCGACCGCCTCCGCCGAGCCCTCCTCCTTCCGCCCGGCCATCGCCCAACTGACCAAGGCGCTGCCCGACCGTTTCGCCGCACCGGAGACGCTGCTCCAGCAACTGGCGCCCCTGGAAGAGAAATGGCAGAAGGTCCTGCCGGCCGTCGCCAAGGCCGACCCGGAATCGCTGAAACAGGCCGCGGAACTCCAGAAGCAGGTGCAGGACTATCGCCGTACGCTCCTGCTCGCCCTGAACGGCATGAAGACGTTCCTCGACTCGTGGCCCGCGGTCGATCTCGTCGCCGAGTGGCAGTCGCAGTTCGCCACGCTTCAGTACGATCTGCGCCACCGCGACCGCTTCGACAAACACGCCCCCGAGACACTTCGCCCCGAGTCGCGCCTTCTCAAGACCGACCGCGATCCGCTGGACATCGTCCTCCGGCGCACGCTGGCGCTGCTCGGCGAAATCCAGCGCCTCCGGCCCAATGACTCGACGCTGGCCGACCTGCTCCGTCAGCTTCAGTCGCTGCAATCCGCCTCCGCAACAATACCGGTCGAGAGCTCCACATCGCGTTTCGTGCTCTTCGCCGATGCCTGCCGCGTCCGCCGTCTCGTCGCCTTCCGCAACCCGCTGCTCGACTTCGACAAGCTCCTGTTCATCAAGCGGCACCGGGCCATCTACCCGCACATGTGCGACCAGTATTACGGCATGGCCCAGCACCCCGGCGGTGGAGTCTACATCCTGTCCAACCCGTTCTCCGCCAGCCTCCAGGTGCGCGATGTGCTGGCCGACTCCGTCGTCGCCAATGGCCGGCTGAAGGGTCAGAAGCTGTCGGGCGGCCCGCTGAAGAAATGGAACATCTCCTTCGACGGCATGGGCAACCTCAAGGGCGAGGAAACCGTGGGGGGCTCGTTCCTCTCGCCCGATCTGTCGTTTGACGGCAAGTCCATCGCTTTCGCCTACGTCGAATGCACCGGCGACCGCAAGCACATCCACCATATCGACCCCACGAAAGGCCACTGGGCCGAGGGCCGCTGCTTCCACGTCTTCCGCGTCAACGTCGACGGCAGCGATCTGCGCCAGCTCACGGATGGCACCTGGAACGATTTCGACCCGTGCTTCCTGCCCAATGGCCGGCTGGCGTTCATCACCGAGCGCCGCGGCGGCTACCTGCGCTGCGGCCGGGTCTGCCCGACGTACACGCTCTACGACATGGCCGCCGACGGTTCGGACCTCACCGGCCTGAGCCCGCACGAAACCAACGAGTGGCATCCCAGCGTCACCAACGATGGCCGGATCATCTACACCCGCTGGGACTACATCGACCGCCACGGCTGCACGGCCCATATGCCCTGGATCACCACGCTGGACGGCCGGGATTCGCGGGCGGTGCATGGCAACTTCGCTCCGCGCCGCGAGCGTCCCGACATGGAAGTCAACGTCCGGGCGATTCCCAACTCCGGCAAGTTCATCGCCACCGCCGCTCCGCACCACAACCAGGCGTTCGGCTCGCTGGTGCTGGTCGACCCCGACCGCGGCGACAACGATTCCATGGACTCCGTCCGCCGCATCACGCCCGACGTCGCTTTTCCCGAGAGCCAGGGCGGCTACGAGGCCTACGCCACCGCCTGGCCGTTGAGCGAGGATTTCCACCTCTGCACCTACAGCGCCGAGCGGGCGGCCGGCAAGAGCGACGCCGACAACTACGGAATCTACCTGCTCGATTCCTTCGGCAACCGCGAACTGATCTACCGCGACGCGCAGATCGCCTGCCAGAGCCCGATGCCGCTGCGCCCGCGCGTGGCCCCGCCGGCGGCTCCGGCGCTGGCACTGCCCGCGAATCACGCCCCCGGCACCGGCCAGGGCAGCGAGCCGACACTCCCGACGGCCACGATTGCAGTGCTGAACGTCTACGACAGTATTCTCCCCTGGCCGGCCAACACCCAGATCAAGGCGCTCCGCGTCTACCAGGTCTTCCCGATGACCGTCCCCTCGGGCGGCCCGCCGCACGAGACCGGCCTGCGCGTCAAAGGCGCCGAGGACTCGGTCGTTCCCGTCCGCCACGTCCTGGGCACGGTTCCCGTCGAGGCCGACGGCTCGGCCCACTTCACCGTGCCCGCCAACCGCGAGCTGTTCTTCCAGGCCGTGGACGAACGCGGCCTGGCCATCCAGTCCATGCGTTCGGCTACCTATCTTCACGAAGGTGAACGCCTCGTCTGCGCCGGTTGCCACGAGCCCAAGAACCGGGCCCCCTCCCGGCCCAGGTCCACCCCAATCGCCACGGGCCGTGGCCCGTCCACGCTCAAACCCGACGTCGACGGCTCCAGCCCCTTCAGCTATCCGCGGCTGGTCCAGGGCGTGCTCGACCGCAACTGCGTCGACTGCCATCGCGAGAAGAAGGCCATCAACCTCGCCCGCGACCCGATCCAGAACAAGTTCTACGCCTCGTTCAACAGCCTCGCCCGCAAGTACGGCTTTGTTTCCTACGGCCAGGACCTCCGCACCATCCCCGGCCAGTTCGGCGCCCGCGCCTCGAAGTTGTACGCCATCCTCGAAAAAGGCCACTACGACGTGAAGCTGTCGCCCGAGGACCTGCACCGCCTGACCCTGTGGCTGGATTCGTGCAGCATGTTCTACGGCGTCTACGAAAAGGAACTGGGTGAAGCCCAACTCCGCGGGGAAATCGTGAGGCCGACGCTGGAGTGACTACCGACCACTGACTACTGACCACAAACTCACTTCTTCTCCTTCTCCTTCGCATACCGTTCGAACGCCTGCTTGATCGCCTCGTCTTCCGCGATGTTCCGCCGGCCGTGGCTGGTGATTTCGTCGAAGAGGTCGTTGACGCGGGCGGATGGCCGCTCGACGGCCGCCAGGTAGGCGGCGCACAGTTCCTGGTTGGCTTTGGCGATGGCGTCGCGGCGGGCGGCTTCGACCGTGTCCCCTTTTCCGGTCAACGTCCGGCCGATGTACTTCTGGGCCAGTTTGCGGGCCTGCTCGTCGGCATCCTTGTAGTGCATCTGGGCGATGCGGCTGTGGCCGGCCTCGTGGGCCTTGACCGCGTCGCCGCCGCCGTTCGGAAGCCACGCGGTCGTCTGCAGGGTCAGCCGGGCGATGACCGAGACCACGCGCACCTTCGACACGGCCCCGTCCTCGCCGCGCTGCTCGTCCACGATCGCCACCTGGAACTCGGTGGCCACGCCGAACTTCGACTGGCAGACGGCCTCCTCCCGGCCGTGCAACTCGGGCATCTCCTTGGGTTTGTTGTTCGGGTCGAAGTATTTCTCCGCGACCTCCGCCTTGGCCTTGGTGACGCGGACGTCGGCCGCGGCGCCGAGGGACAGGACGAGCGCGGCGATGCAAATCGCCAACAGTGCGGCCATCCTGGCGGAAAACTCGAAACTCGAAACTCGAATTGCACGATTCAATTCCGAATGACGAATGATCGCCGCCTCTTCTCGCAAGCCGTATTTCCGCATACATTCTCCGTCAATGACGCCCACGCGCACCATCGCCGATCGTTTCGACGTCATCCAACAGTATATCCGCTCCGGAGACGTTCTGGACCTGGGTTGCGTCGATTCCCGGCCGGCCCGCGACTCGGCCCGGCAGCGCCTCGAGCGCAAGCCCAACCTGCTCTTCCGCCGCATCGTCGAGGCCAACCCCGACACCCTCGGCGCCGACATCGACCCCGACGGCGTCGAAGCGCTCAAGTCCCTCGGGTTCAAAGCCGTCGTCGGCAATGTCGAAACCATGGACCTGGCCCGCCGGTTCGACGCCATCGTCGCCGGCGAACTCATCGAACACCTGGAAAATCCCGGCCTGTTCCTGCGCAACATGTGTCGCCATCTCAAGCCCGCCGGCGTCATCATCATCAGCACGCCCAACCCCTTCTACCAGGGCCAGGCCTGGAAGATCTGGCGCTACGGCCGGCCGATGGTCCACGAGGACCACACCAACTGGCAGGACCCGACGACGCTCTCGCACCTCATGGACCACTGCGGCTACGAGGTGTTCGACGCCGTCTGGGTCCAGCCCGCCCGCAGCGTCCTGAAGACCTGGAAACGCCTGCTGCGTCCCTATTTCGCCCACGGCTTCATGCTCCTGGGCCGGCTCAAGCCCGGCGCCGCCCGGTAGAGCCGACGCCCACGTCGGCATCTTTGAAGTGCGACCGCGGCTTGCGGTCATCTCTCGAGTCTCGCTTCCCCACAGGCAATGCCGCGGTAGTCCCGCCCGGCCATCTCCAAGCTGCCGACGAGGGCGTCGGCACCACTTGCCTGCGCCCCGCCCGTTGCCTTCTGGACCCGCCACGCCATAATCCCCACACACAAGGAGAACATATGTCCCACCCCTTCGTCGCTCGGTCGCTTCGTCGCCGCATCGCTGCATTTCCCCGTCCCTTCGTGCCTTCGTGCCTCCGTGCCTTCGTGCCTCTCCTCTTCCTCCTCCCCACCCTCGCCGCCTCCGCCCAGGAACTCCTCGTCGCCCCCGAAAACGGCCAGGGAGTCTACACGCCCGGCCAGCCGATCCTCTGGACCGTCCAGGTCAAAGGCACCGACGTCGCCGAGGCCGCCTTCATCGTCAAGAAAGGCGGCATCACCGAACTCTCCAAGGGCAAGGCCACTCT
>JBIOJL010000274.1:0-8290 GCA_044450885.1 Tepidisphaerales bacterium | reverse complement strand
TACCGGCGGTGGCCATGGTGGGCGTGGGCATGAGTTTCCCGTACCTGATCCTGTGCAGCTTCCCCGAGGCGATGCGAAAGTTCCCGCGCGTCGGACCGTGGGCCGAGATCGTCAAGCAGATGACCGGCTTCATCCTGCTGGGCTTCGCCGTCTATTTCGCCGCCATCCGGCTGGTGGCGGCGCCGGCCTACTGGTGGGCCCCAGTGCCGGTGGCGGCCGTCGCCTCCTTCTACCTGCTGACGCGAACCATCCAGATCACGCCCAGCGCCCGGGCGGCGATGGTCAGCTCGACGCTGGCCGTGGTCATGCTCGGTTCGGTTCTCGGCCTCGCCGCCTGGATGTCGCGCGCCGGCGTGGCCTGGCAGCCCTATTCCGACGACGCCCTGGCCCGCGCCCGGTCGAGCGATCAGATCGTGCTGGTGAAGTTCACCGCCGGGTGGTGTCTGAACTGCCAGACAGTCGAGGCGACGGTGTTTCACGACAACTCCATCATCGACCTGTTGACGCAGTACAAGGTTGTGCCGCTCAAGGCGGATCTCACCGCGAAAAACGCGGCAGGCTGGCCGCTGCTGCGGAAGTTGAACCAGACCGGAGGGATTCCGCTGACGGCGGTATACGCGCCCGGATCAGACGAACCAGTCCAACTTGCGGGGACATACACGCCGACATCGCTGGCTGATGTGGTCAAGGAGGCCGCCGACGCGAAGTCGCTGGCGGATAGCAGGTAGGGCCTTTCTTTCGGGAGGGCCGCACTCCGTGCGGCCGCGGTCGTGCAGAAGCACGACCCTCCCGGATTTGTCGTCAGGCCTGCCCGTAGCCGTCTCAACGCCGTCCACCTCGCCGCGTAAGTGGTTACAGCAATGAATCGCCGCACCCTCATCGCCGCCGCAGTTCTCGGTATCTCCTGGATTGTTCCGGTCTTCGCAGACGACTGGCCGATGTGGGGCCGCGACGCCTCGCGCAACATGGTCGCCCCCGACACCGAAAGAAACCTCCCCACCGCCTGCACGCCGGGCAAGATAAAGGACGAGACGCTCGACCTGTCCGGCGCCAGGGGGATCCGCTGGGCCGCCCGGCTGGGTTCGTCCACGTACGGCAATCCAACCATCGCCGGAGGGCGAATCCTCGTCGGCACCAACAACGAGCCGCCCAAGGATGAACGCATCAAAGACGATCGCGGCGTGGTCCTCTGCCTCGACGAAAAGACGGGGAAGTTCCTCTGGCAACTGGCCGAGCCCAAGCTGGCCGGGGGCAAACATGTCGACTACGACAACATCGGCATCTGTTCATCGCCGGCCATCGAGAATGGCCGGGCCTGGCTCGTCAGCAACCGCTGCGAGGTCGTCTGCCTGGATATGGCCGGCCAGGACGGGCAGGCCAAGGTCCTCTGGCGCTTCGACATGCGCGATGAACTCGGCGTGTTCCCGCACCAGGCCACCAGCGGCGCGGTGCTGGTTTTCGGCGACCGCGTCTACGCCAGCACCTCCAACGGCGCGGACTGGAGCCTCAACAAACACATTCCAGCGCCCCACGCGCCGGCGCTGGTCTGCCTCGACAAGAACACCGGCAAACTGCTGGGCGTCGAACGGAGCGGCATCTCCTCGCGCACCTACACCTGCAACTGGGGTTCGCCCTCGGTGGCGATGGTCGGCGGCAAACCGCAGATCATCTTCGGCGGCGACGACGGCTTCTGCTATGCCTTCGATCCCGACCCGCGGAACGGCGTGCTGAAGGAAATCTGGCGCTGCGATGCCAACTCGCCGGAGCGGCGGAAACACAAATACGGCTCGCCCCAGGGCCCCTGCGGAATCCTGGCCACTCCGGTCTTCGCCAACGGCCGGGTCTACGTCGCCATCGGCCGCGATCCCGAGGATGGCTCCGGCGACGGCACGCTGGTGTGCATCGACCCGACCGGGACCGGCGACGTGACCGCCGGCAAACGCGTGTGGATCTTCGAAGGCATCGAGAAATCCCTTTCCACGGTGGCGGTCAAGGACGCCCTGCTGTTCGCGGCCGACTTCGCCGGATTCGTCTACTGCCTCGAAGCGGACACCGGCAAGCTCCTCTGGAAATACGACACCCAGGGCCAGATCTGGGGCTCGCCGCTGCTGGCCGACGGGAAACTCTACATCGCCACCCAGGGCGGCGGCGATCTCTTCTGCCTGGCGGCCGCCCGCGAAAAGAAGGAACTCGGGAAGACCTCGCTCGACGGGGCCATCGTCTCCACGCCGATCGTGGCCAACGGCGTGCTCTACATCGCCACTGAAAAATACCTCTACGCGATTGATGGCAAATGAGAATACTGCTGGCATCCATGTTGGCGTTCCTGTTGTGCGCTGCCGCCAAAGCGCCGAGCATCGACTATTTCAACGACTTCGAGAAGGCCGAACCGGACGCCGTGCCCAGTGAGTTGATGGTCTTTCCCGGCGATGCGAAGTTCGCCGTGGTGCAGGAACCCGGCAACCGCTTCCTGCGCGTCACGCCGACGCCCGTCGACGGCTTCGGCGTGCTCTTCGGCGCCGACGACCCGGCCACCACCGCGGTGGAGGCGCGCATCCGGACAACGGCCGTCAAGCAACGCTTCCCCGAGTTCGGCGTCGGCCTCGGCGGCAGCAGCGCCTATCGCATCTGGCTGATGCCGGCGACCGGAGAACTGCAACTACTCAAAGGCGACGAAGTGACGGCCCGGCGGCCGTACGAATGGAAATCCGGGACCTGGACGCGATTCAAGCTGCAGCTTCAGCCGGCCGGCGAAGGCAAATGGAAGCTGACGGGCAAAGCCTGGCCCGACGGCTCTCCCGAGCCCGCCGCGTGGATGCTGACCTGGGACGAGACCGCAAAACCGATGACCGGCCGCGCCTCCGTCGCTGCGTCCCCATATTCCGAAACCCCGGTCGACTTCGACGACCTGAAGGCAGGGACGGCCAGGTAGGGTCCGCACCGCGGACCGATTTGCCGATGCGCCCGGGAGCGTCTTCCTGGCATCCCGCTGCCGGGGGAGCCGTGGCCGCGCTGGATCAGGAAGCGGCGTCTCCTGTCTCCACGTCCTCTGGCGCCGACTCCGTTGCAGACACGATCACCTGTATCTCGATCGACCTGTGATCCAAACCGAGGGCAATCGCGCCTCGGTGGGCACGGTCCGCTGTCGCGGCGCTACTCAGGTATTCAATGGATTGTCCGGTCATGCGGTCGATCCCGTGAACCTTGAACCGCTTCAGGGCGGGCTTCGCCGTGGCAGTCCCTGACAACGTGGCAGATGGCGCACGGGCCACCGTCCCGAACCAGAAATCGGCACGCATGTTTCCAAAAGCCCAGAGACAGAGCACACCCTGCGCCAATCGGATCATTTCCGCGCCCACTCCGACCAGGATCAACCACCAGGGAAAGTTGCGCAGCACGTTGCCCGCATTCAGAAGGAGCGGTAACAGCGCCAGCAGCGCGATGAGGACCTGGACGGCGGACGCAACCTGCACAAGCCTGCGTGCCCATGATTGGCGGCGAAATGTCCCGACACTGCCGGCCAGCAACAAACAATCGACCGATGCCAGCATGCACCCTTGCCAGAACAGAAGCCCGGGACGAGTAACCGAAAAGGCGAGCATCATCGCCGCAAGATCGTTCAACAGTGACACTGCGCCAACCACCGTACAAAGGATTGCCAGAGTGATGAAGAGCGAGGCAAAAGCATCCCCGCGGTTAGGCTTGGGAGTGGCGTACTGCAAAACCTGGGAGTGTGATGAATCCATGGCTTGGCTCCTATGGTGTGCCCAACCGTGCGGCAATCGCCTCCAGATCATACACACATCCGGCCCAGGTTCCGCCGCTGGCGGATTGGAGCAGCGCCCACAGTTTCGTGTCGTCCGGCAGCAGCGGATCGGGACGCAGGTCCGAGCGCGGCGAGCGCGACGCAAGAATTCGCCCGCCCGCGTCGGCCGAGCCGGATTCATCAACGAGATCGACCGAGCCTTCCAGCCGGTTGCGGTCGACGATAATGCGGACCAAGTCGCCATCCCGCAGCCTGCCGATGGGACCGCCGGCCAGCGCCTCCGGGCCGATGTGGCCGATGCAGGCGCCGGTGGAGACGCCCGAGAAACGGGCGTCGGTGATCACCGCCACATGTTTGCCGAAATCCAGGTGCTTGAGCGCGCTGGTGATCTGGTAGACCTCTTCCATTCCCGCACCCAGCGGACCGCGGCAGATCAGCACCAGCACATCGCCCGCGCGCACGCCCCCGTTCTTGATCGCCTCGATCGCGGCGCGTTCGCTGATGAACACTCGGGCGGAGCCGGTCTTGCGGTAGACGCCGTCGCTGTCGACGACGGATGCATCAATGGCCGTGCTCTTGATGACCGCACCTTGGGGGGCGAGGTTGCCCCTGGGAAACGTGACCGTGCTGGTGAGCCCGCGAGAGCGTGCCCGATCCGGCGACATGATGACATCGTCGGGATCGACGCCGTCGAGCTTGTGCAGCAACTCGCGCAGGCGCTGCCGACGCCCGGAGCCCTGCCACCAGTCCAGCAGTTGCCCAAGCGGCAGCCCGGCCGCCGTCAACACGTTCTCCCGCAGCAGACCGAGCTGCCGCAAATGCAGCATGACCTCCGGCACGCCGCCGGCCAGGAAGACGCGCACCGTCGGATGCCCCACCGGGCCATTCGGCAGTGCATCAACCAGTCGCGGCGTCTGGCGGTTCACGGCGATCCAGTCATCCACCGTCGGCCGAGGCAACTTCGCCGCATGGGGCGATGGCCGGGATGTGCAGCAGGAGGTTCGTCGAGCCGCCACACGCGGCGTGGACCACCATGGCGTTGTGGACCGCATCGGGAGTGAGGATGTCGCGCAGCGTAAGTTTGCTCCGCGCCTGCTGCGCGAGCGCCCTCGCTGAGCGCACGGCCATGTCGAGCCAGATCTTCTGCCCCGACGGCGCCAGCGCTGAATGCGGCAGCGACAGGCCCAATGCCTCGCCAACGACCTGCGACGTGGCCGCCGTTCCCAGGAACTGGCACCCGCCGCCCGGCGACGCACACGCCCGGCAACCGAGTTCGGCCGCCTCCTCCAGCGTGATCTGGCCGTGGACATAGCGGGCAGAGATGCTCTGAATCTTTCCGGCATCCTCGCCCTGTGTCGGCGGCAGCGTCACGCCGCCGGGAACGAGAATCCCCGGCAAGTCGAGCGAACCGGCCAGCGCCATCATCATCGCCGGCAGCCCCTTGTCGCAGGTGGCCACGCCCATGACGCCGGCCCGCGTCGGCAGCGAACGGATCAGCCGGCGGAGCACGATGGCCGCGTCGTTGCGGTAGGCGAGGCTGTCCATCATGCCGGTCGTGCCCTGGGTCCGGCCGTCGCACGGGTCGGTGCAGAAACCCGCAAAGGGAATCGCCCCGAGGCGTTTGAACTCCCCTGCCGCGGCGCGGATCAGCAACTCGATCTCCCAGTGCCCGGTGTGATAGCCCAGGGCGAGCGGCGATCCGTCTGCCTCGCGCAGCCCGCCGCACGTGCCGAGAATCAGAAATTCCGCCCGGGCCAGCATGGCCGGTTTCCAGCCCATGGCGACATCCTGCGTCCAGCCGAAGAGGTTGCCGCTGGGCGAATTGCGCAGGAGGTCGTCGGTCAGCGGCAGTTGCCCCTGCGGGCCGGGTGCGTTGGTGGCGATGTCGTAGACGGAGGCGTCATCGCCGCCGAGCACATGGTCGATCGCGTTGGATACGGAGGAATCCATGTGGATAGGCTACCTTGCGAATGACGAAATCCGAAGCTCGAGTGACGAAGGAATACCGAAGCACGGTCGCTGACGACAGTGCGCACGATTGACGTGCCGGCGGTTTCATGGGGATTCGGGGCGCTGGGAGATGAAGGGGTCGAGGGGAACGCTGAGTCTGAGTTTGTATTGGGCGGCGGCAAGCTGGGCGCGGAGGTCGGTGAGTTCGGACCGGGCGGCGGCGAACTCGCCGGCGATGGTCCGGGCGGTCGTGGCGGGATTCGATGGCCGCGAAACGCAAGCCCTTCGCAGTTCTCCGCGAAGGGCTTCCGGTCTCATCCACTGCCCAGGACGGGACGCCAATAGAACCGCATGAGCTTGCCGAGAAATGGTTTCTTGCGTGCGCTGAGGCCGTGGCGTAACACGCCCGCCAGCAGCCCTGGCAGCCATTACGGGCGTCCCCGGCACCACCGAGGCTCAGAACCCTGGTGCAGGCGTCGGACGCGCCAGATTGCGGGGGAACGCCAAGGGCTTGTTGGCGATAGACGGGCTGGCCCCTCCCCCCGCTGGGGACCGGGCAGTGAAAGCGAACGCCGGGTGCGTGCCTACTGACCCGCCCCGCAGGCCGGTCGGGTTCCCGATACCGACGCGGCTCCGCACAAATTTGTCGTCGGGTCAGCAGAAGGGGAGAATAAAAAGGGCGGCCATACCTTTGAAGAAGGCCGTCCAGAAAGACTACACTATGCCCGAGGATACCCCAACACCGAACGGGAAACAAGCACAAAACTCAAAGTCGCAACTCATCCGCCAGCGGATTCGGGAAGCCAGAGCCAAACGTGAACGCGCTCTGTTGCCGCCGCCACTCCCCCCAGACGAGGCGGCACTGGAACAACTAAAGCAGAGGCCGCGTGGCGTATGCGGGCTGGTCTTTGCAAAAGAACACGGCCTCGTAGCTCTATTGCGGAACAAGGCGTACGCCCACGGTTGTCACCGGATCGACTGCCACGCGTGTTCCCGCGAATTCTATCGCCGAACACTACGACGGCTGGAGAAGTTCCTGGGCCATTGGGACGTCCCGAGGTGGTTCGTCACCCTGTTCATCGTCTTGGACGCAGCGGAAATCACGGAGGACGCCGTTGATGACGCCGCGCGGAGGCTGGCGGATGCCTGCCGCGCGATGGCTGGCGACGCGGCCACGCTCGGCCTGGCGTTCAAGCTCGAATTCGCCGGGTTCTCCAGCAGGCAATACGGCCTGCGCGTTCCGGCCGTTTCCGTCCACATCCACGTCGATATCGCCGTCTCCGACAACGACATTCACGGGTTGATGGAACGGACGGTTCCGACCGACTTGCGGAAGAGGGCTGACATCAAGCGAGCGACGACACTGGGCACGCTTGAATACATGAGAAAGAATCCGGTCATCAAGATGAACTGGATCAAAGGACGACCGACCCACGCCCTAGACCCGAGCATCCGGCAGAAGCTTATTCCCGTGCTCCGGACGCTCCACGACCAGCGTCGCATCACGATCTGCGAGCGGCTCGGCATCTACGATGGCAACGTTGGCAAGTCCGTCCTCGCCGGTGCAGGAATCTGTTGCCTTCTCGAAAAGGCGGAGCGAGCCGCTGCCGGATGCCTTCACAGGCAGCTTCACGTTTTGAACGTGAAGAGCCTCATCAATCGGTTGAACTACGTCGCGAAGGGCAGACCACTCGCCGAATTCATCGCGCCGGAGGATATTGGCCTCGTTGCCCATCCACTGCCGCAGGGGAAGACGCACCAGCAACTTTCGGTGCAACTCGCCATGCTGTGTCCCTGGCTGGGCATCGCCTACACGCGCGATGCGCAGGAAGCTTACCGTGCATACGTCAAAGCCGTGAAGGAACGGGCCAAGCGGAACAACCGGACCGAATGAGTGGCACCCACGATCATCCCCGGCAACCTGCCACCCAGAATGATCCGCGCATAACAGCAAGTTATCCTGTTCCCCGTTCCACGTCTCTGCCGTGTGGACCAAGATCAGGGCTCCGAGGGCAATTCATACGTCATCTGCTCCTGTCCACCCGTCCACCCACCCGTCACCTCGCGCCAAGTCCATGTATCCATGTAGTAGGCAGAGTGAAGGGAGTCCTCGAACCTGCGCTGATGATGATGAACCCTCTACCCTCCCGTCGCTGGTTACCTGCACCACGTCCTCTGTAACCAGTGCTTGCGCGCCGATGTTGGAAACAGTCGAGAGGACGTATCTCCTTCCTGGTTCATTCCTTCACCTGTTTCGCCGTTGTAGTTCTGCAGGTCACACTTCCCGACTCGATTCCACTCTTCACCACAGCCTGCGCCGACGGCCTCCTGCGCGACTCTTCCCTGCTTCCTTCCCCGATGGAGGTTAACTCGCTGTTATGCGCGCCGGTCAGGAGAGTCATCTTCCCAGCGCTCCTGCGGTGACGGCCCCTCGCTGACAAGCCACGCCCGCCAGGCGGGGAGGTGAAGAGGTCTGAGGTGCCGCGCTGCCATTTGTCGGAATCGGAAAAGTGGGATTCAAGAGTGCCACGGATGATGGTGGAGAGGGAGGACGCGCGGGGACAAGTCTGGCCC
>JBIOJL010000273.1:0-8340 GCA_044450885.1 Tepidisphaerales bacterium | reverse complement strand
GTCCAACGAAATGCTCATCGCTGCCGGCTGGGGCTATGCCATCGTCAACCCCGGCAGCGTCCAGCCCGACAACGGCGCCGGCCTCACCAAGGGCATCATTGGCCTCTGCAACAAAGGCCAGCCCCGAAAGCCGGACGACTGGGGCGCCCTCCGCGCCTGGGCGTGGGGCGCAAATCGCGCGCTGGATTATCTCGAAACCGACCCCGCCGTCGATGCGAAGAAGGTCGGCATCGAAGGCGTTTCCCGTTACGGCAAGGCCGCGCTGGTCACGATGGCTTTCGAGCCGCGGTTCGCGGTCGTGCTCGTCGGCTCCTCCGGCGAAGGCGGCGCCAAGCTTCACCGCCGCAACTTCGGCGAGGCCGTCGAGAACCTCACCGGCAGTGGCGAATATCACTGGCTGGCCGGGAACTTCCTCAAGTACGGCACGGCCGAATCCACCTTCGGCAGCAAGACCGCCAACGATCTCCCCGTCGACGCCCACGAGCTGATCGCCCTCTGCGCCCCGCGTCCCACCTTCATCAGCTACGGCGTCCCCGAAAAAGGGGACGCGAACTGGCTCGACCAGCAGGGCAGTTACATGGCCACCGTCGCCGCCGGCCCGGTCTTTCGCCTCCTGGGCGCCAAGGACATCGGCGAGACCCGCGACTATCGCGTGGCGAAGATGCCCCCCGTCAACACCGGCCTGCTCGACGGTCAACTCGCCTGGCGCCAGCACGACGGTGGCCACGAAGACCGCTCGAACATGAAATACTTCATTGAATGGGCGAACAAACAACTCGGCCATGTGCCGCCGACGCCCGGCTAAGGACTGGAGCATAAGCAACTGTCGGTTGCCCGTTCGGTGTGCGCGAATGGACGGCCCAACGGGCCGTAGTAGCCCAGCCCAGGGCTTGCGTACTCGCACACCCTGGGTATTGGAAGGCCCATAGTGCCTCGCCCTGAAAGGGCGGAGGAAGCGTTCCGCCACCTTTTCGACGAGACAGTTCCTCTGCATTGGCAGGTTATCCGATATGCCGAGGCCGCCGTTCGAACTTCGCACGCTCCTCGGACGAGCAGACGTGTGGCACCATCCTCTCATCACAAGCCCCGAACCTCTCGAAGTTCGCACGCCCTTCGCGGAGCGTGATGTGATTGGGGCCTGACGGCTCGTCCATCTGGTCCACGTCCTGCCCGTCATCTTCCCAGAAGCACACGGGGCAAATGAGGTAATTGCCCCGCTCGGCAAGGCTCACGTAATCACAGCACGGACACACCTCGCGGGGAGTCGGATCGGCTGGGGAATACCAGGTTGCCATGTCGGATACCAAAGAACCCATCAGTGGTTGGCCGGGCACCCGACCGACCTATTGATTGACAATAAGTGTACGCGCCCCGCTGATCCGCTGCAACGACAGGTCATCCAGCGTCGTCGTGAACTACTGCCTTGACACGAACGACATTAGCCGCTCCTCATCCTGGATGCGGATTACCCGCCGCCCCACGGATTCGGAAGACCTTAGTCGTAATAGGTTTGCGCAGTCATCTGGATGGTATTCCTCTGATTCTTGGAGGCATACGTTCCAGAATTTGGAGGGCAATGCCTCGGATCGCATCGCCTTTCGCGCGAACGGTGGGCGGGTACGCCCACCCTACAGCATGCCGTGTATCCGTCTCCTATGCTTCTCCATTTGCGAGTTCCTGACCAACGAGCCGCACTCCGCACACCGGGTCATGTCGCCAACGACCATCGCCGCCGTTCCATGCGCGGCATGGCGATGGGTCTGAACCGCCTCATCTGTTCTGAACGTCTTGCCACACTCGGGGCAGGCATGCGGCTGTGGCGCGGAAGCACCTTTCATTGAGGCTGAAACCGTCGGCGTGCTGCGTGTCCGGTTCACATTGGCCGAGTCGCGGCCCCTGCCTGTGGCAGTGTTGACCTTCTTGCCATGCGATGCAATTCCGTGTCTACCGGGCTGTTTCCGTTCCTGCATCCGAAACCTCCTTGGAGTCACAACATCACCTGCGGAACTACGTTCGGGGCCGTTGGCTCGCCGACAGTCTGGACCATGCCTTTGCAGCATAAGTACCAACCATGCCCATCGCGACTCGCTCGCCACCGCCAGACCTCGCTTCGTGCCTTCGTGTTCTTCGTGTTCAATCTTCTCCGCTACCCCTTCACCGGCGCTCGCGCCTTGGCCAGCTCCGCCGTCATGTTTGCCAGTTGCGGGCTCATGTCGTTGCGGGGCAGGCGGACCTCGATGACCCGCAAGCTCTGCGACCCCATGGCCGAGCGGATGGCCCCGTCGAGTTCGCCCTTGGTCGCGGCGATGGTGGCCTCGCCACCGCCCACCAGCTCGCAGATCTTCGTGTAGTTCCACTGGGATATCACATTGAACGACCCGTCGCGGATCTTCCGCATCGTGCCGTATCCCTCGTTGTTCAGGATCAGCACGATCGGCCGCAGGCCCAGGCGCACGGCCGTGGACAGCTCGGTGCCGGTCATCTGGAACGCGCCGTCGCCCACCAGCACGATCGGCCGCATCGCCGGGTTGGCGATGGCCACGCCGATCCCCGCCGGCACGCCGAAGCCCATCGACAGGTAATATGCCGGCGCGATGAATTCCGACCGCCGCGAGGTGCGGATGCCCACGGCCCCGAAGATCGCATCGCCCACATCCGACACCACGCAGCAGTTTTCGTCCAGGTGCAGCGAGAGGATGCGGATCACCTCCGTCATGGTGAGCGCGTCCGTCAGCTCCGCCCGCGTCAGCGCAGCGAACGGGGCCGGAGGAGCCGGGCGCTTGTATGCCTTGGGCTTGATCGCCGCCGCCGCGAGACCAGCCAGGTAATCCGGAAAATGCACCTGCTCGTAGGTGTGATACCTGACCTTGATCGCCTCGCTGGTCGCCAGGATCGACCGCGCCCGGTCGAGCCGCGCCGTCCAGATGCCCAGGCTCATGTCCGTGATGAACGTCCCCAGCATGAGCAGGCAGTCGGAGTTCTCCACGTAGTGCCGCACGTGCGCATCGGATGACATGGCCCCGCCATAGACTCCGATGTACAGCGGGTGGTTCTCGGCCACGGTCGACTTGGAAAGCAGATCGGCCGCGATGGGAATGCGCAATTTCTCGGCCATCTTCACCACCCCGTCGGCCAGCCCGAAGCGGTGCAGTTCGACGCCGGCCAGGATCACCGGTTGGTTGGCGTGCCGGACCATCTCCACGGTTTCCGCCAGCGCCGCGTGCAGGGCATCGGCATCGGTGGGCAGGCCGGCCCACTCGGCCTCGAACGTCGCGGGGATGGGAATCTGCCGGTCCACCATGTCGTAGGGCACCTCGATATAGACCGGCCGCTTGTGCCGCAGGCACGCCTCGACGCAGCGGACGATCTCGGCCGCCGCCCGCTGCTCGTCCAGCAGCACGGTCGTGGCCACCGTCACTTCGTCGTAGACCCGGCGCTGGGTGTCGAAGGTCTTGACCTTGTGGTGCAGCAGGGGGTCTTTCTCGCGATCTTTGCGGCCGGGCGCTCCGGAGACCACGACCACCGGCGATTTCTCCGCGTAGGCCCCGGCGATGGCGTTGAGCACGTTGAGCCCGCCCACGCAATAGGTGACGCACACCAGTCCGATGCCGTTCAGGCGCGAATAGGCATCGGCCGCGAATCCGGCCCCGGGCTCGTGGGTCATGGTGATGGACTGGATGGGAGATTTCTCCAGCCAGGCGAAGGTCGAGAGGGCGAAATCCCCCGGCACGCCGAAGGAGTGCCTGACCCCGCGCCGATGCAGGTATTCAAAGAGGAATTGGCCCAGGGGCATGCGCGGCGGAAAGGGATGACGGGCTGCCCCAGGCGGGACTTGTCCTCCCGGGCTGGCGTTACGCGGGCGTGATTGACGGGCCGGAATCTGCTGAGCATGTCTCATAGGTCATCCACACGGGTTGAGGACTGACTACTACACCACGGTCGAAACCCTTCCCCATATTTGGGGTGGCATGGGCAAGTACGCTTGCCCGTGCTCGCAGGGAGGCAACTCCACGGTAGTGTACTACCGTCCGCAGCATTTCTTGTACTTCTTCCCGCTGCCGCAGGGGCAGGGGTCGTTGCGGCCGACTTTGCGGCCCGCCACGACCGGCTTGACGGGTTCAAGGCGCGGCGGTTCGATGCGTGCCGGGGCCGCATCGAGACAGCGGCGCCCGAATTCTTTCACCTTGTCGTATCGCCACTTGAGCGTCTTTATCTCCTTGTCGTACTCTTCGTTCCACGCCGCGGCGATTCGCCCGGCCTGGTCGCGCGTGCAGTGAACGCAGTCGGCGATCTCCATGGTCCCGTCAAAGAGCAGGCGGGCCGCGAAGTGTTCCCGCACCACGATCTTCTCTCCGGACTCCACCCTGAAGAATATCAGATGGGCTTCTTTGCAGTCGCAGTCGGGATTGGGGCAATACTGGTCTTCCACCTGAAAACGCTCGCCGTCGACGTCAAAATCATACGTACACATGCTACCGCCGGCCGTGATGCTGCCGTATTCGGACACGAGTTCGGTAAAGGCGATGAGGATTCCCCGCCTGATCTTGACCGGGTCCATCCGGTACTCCAGCATGCGGCGGAGGGCCTTCTGCTTGCGCTTGAGGTTGCGGGCAAAGGCCGCCCGCTCCTCGGCCGGGTAGTCGCGGAGGAATTCGGCGACAAACCCGGCGATGTTCGGCGGGCGCTCGGGGGCGTCGATCTCCTGCCATGTTCCCGCGTCAACCCGGATTTCAAATCGCAGGGGAACCTCCACCGACTCCGCGCTCGCGGCTTCCTTGAACGTGAAATTCACATCGTGACAGTCGCAACCGAGAGTCCGGCACTCGCGGGTAATCACTCGAAAGGGACGCGGATGCGATTTGAATTTGACGCGTTCTGGTTGCATGGTGCTGCGGATCCTTGATGGCGAAACAATACCATCCGCGAGCGATCTTGGCGATGGGGGAGGATGGGCTGCGTCTCTGTTTGTAGCCGCGATCGTCGATCGCGGTTTGCCGCTCTGCCTTCCAGAGAAACGTCCCGGAACCAGACTACCGTGGCATGGAGGTCTCGTCCGTGCTCCGCGGTACTCCGCGGAATCCGATCTCCCTCTCCCGCCGGGAGAGGGCCGGGGTGAGGGCCTTGTTGCCGCCAGTCGTCTCCCGCGATCCCGACCTGAACGAGGCGGACAAGGCCCGCCTGCAGGGCATCGTGGAGAAGATTCACGCCCGCTGGGCCATGGACCGGCATTACCTGCCGCCGCCGGCGACGGGAACCCTGGCGACGCTGGACGCGGCGATGATCGTCACGCCGCCGAAGTGGCTGGAGGCCGGGTACGTTCCCATCGTGGTGCGCCAGGCATCGCGGTGAGGAACGCAGTGAACGGTCCGCGGTGCGGACCCTACGGATGTTGCCCATGATCTGTCTCCAGGGAAATGGGCGGTGGTGCGGAGGCTGGGCTCGAGTTTAGCCAGCGCTGTTTGAATCGCTCGAGTTCCTTCGCCTGGTCGTCGCTGAAGGAGCCTTGCTTGGTGGCGTAGAGGTCCATCCAGGCCACAAAACGATACTCGCTTTCGGGGTCGAGCTTGGGGGCTTTGCCGGAGGCGTGGGGAGCGCGGAGGAAGGTCAGCAGCTTGCTCTTGGCGGCGGGGCATTCGCCGGGGACGGAGCGGTCGCGTTCCATGGCGAGCTTGCGCAGGTCCTTGTCGGCGTAGTCGAGGAGCGCATCGTAGGAGTTGGCGGGGGTGAGGTCGAGCTTCTGGGACTTATCGCCGCCGCCGGGTTTGTGGCAGGAGACGCACTGTTTGTCGAGGAGGGGCTGGACGAGCGCGGCGTAGCTGAGCGGCCAGGTGCCGGGGATGTCCAGCGCGGGGCGCGAGGGGGCGCGACGGGCGGCGAGGGTGATCCGGCCGGCGCCGGCGGGCGGGGCGGTGTCGCGGGACTCGTGGCAGCCGACGCAGGAGAGCGTCTGATGGCCGGCCACGTAGGCGAGGCTGCGCATGGTTTGGATGGCGACGCCGTTCTTGTCCAGGGCCTGGAAGAAAACGGGGACGCCGCTGGGAACCTCGAAGCAGGCCGAGCCGTCCTCCTCAACCGGAACGGTGCCGAGGACGTATTTGCCGGCATCCTCGGCCGACGGTCCGATGTTGGGCTTGTTCATGTCGGGCTGGACCTTGGGCGGGACGCCGACGATGCGGAGACGCTTGACGCTGCCGCGGGCGATCTTGTCCATGCCGGCGTAGATGTCCTGCACGAGGAAGGTGCCGTGGCGGGAGTCGAGGGCGAGGTTGTCGGCCGGGGCCGGAGGCATGGGGCGCGGGCGGACGGGGATGGGCGAGGCGCTGGCGATGGCCGGGTCGCGGTAGATGAGCGAGCGGTTGCCGAAGGTGTCGTAGAGGTACAGGCCCATGGGGCTGACGGGGTTGTCGTCGGGGCCGGCGACGGGCCAGCCCTTCTTGACCAGCCGCGCGCTGTGCGGCGGGAGCTGATGGTCGGCCCAGGCGACGAGGTAGAGATCTTCGCTGAGCGGGAAGGGGGTGGCGTAGTAGGCGCTGATGTTCTTCTCGGTTTCGGGGAAGGGGACTTCGGGCGTGAGGCGCTTGATGGGACCATCGCCTTCGGTGCCGAGCGCGCGGTCGAAGAGCACGAGCGAGCCGCCGAGCACGGAGTGGTGGGCGGCGGCCAGGAAGGCGAGCCGGGTGGTGCCGGGGATGGGTACGGCATCGCAGACGGACTGGGGTTTGTGGGTGTAGTTGCCGTAGACGAGCTGGGCGTTGGTGCCGTCGGGGTTGCAGGACCAGAGGCTGAAGAAGTCGCCGTTGAAGCGGTCGATGTAGTCCCAGCGGGTGTAGAGAATCCGGCCGTCGTTGGCGAGAGCTGGCGTGTACTCGAAATTCTCGAAGGCTGAGAGCGGCCGGAGATTGCCGCCGGCGGAGTCCATGGCGTGGAGCGTGAAAACGGGGACGGGTCTGAAGTCGTTGCCGCCGCAGCGGACGTAGCTGTCGGGGAGGTCCTCGGTCAGCGTGCGGGCGGTGTTCTCCCGGCAGACCTGGAGGAAGACGCCCTTGCGCGTGGAGAGGAAGGCGATGTCGCCGGACGGCAGGTAGCGGGCGCTGAAGTCGTCGTAGCGGCCGCGGGTGAGCCGGCGGCGGTGCGTGCCGTCGAGGTTCATCTCGAAGACGTGGTAGAAGGCATCCTCGGGGAGATTGGTCTTGGTGCGTTTGTCCTTGATCTGGGCGACGTGCGGGTAGTATCGGGCGTAGGCAAAGAGCACACGGTTGCCATCTGGCGAGAGTTCGGGGCGGATGAAACTGCCATCGGGCATGTCGGCGGTCAGGCAGCGGAGGCGCGGGGCGTCGGTCTTGAAGGCTTCGAGGATGAAGATGCCGCCGCCGGGCCGGGACCACCAGCCGTAGAACTGGTCGGACATGTGCGGCAAAATCGACGGGGCGGATTTGGCGAAGAGGATGGAGTCGAAATCGAGGCGGGGGTCTTTGACGGCGGCGGCGCGGCTGAGGCGATGGACTTCGAGGTAGAGCGAGCGGCGGCCGACAATGTCGTCGACGGGGAACGAGGGTTCGCAGGCGGAGATGACGGCGAGTTCCTGGGCGAGCGCGGCGAGAGTCGGGCCGGCGGGGGTCCTGGCGAGTGAGTCGAAGAGCTTGCGCGTCCGACGGAGGGCGACATCGAGCGGGTCGCGGTCGGTCTCCCAGACGGCGGAGTCGAGTCGGAGGACGAGCGGCGTGACCTTGCGCCAATGCTCGCGGTCGGCGATCTGCTGCACGAGCAGGTCGTAGTCATCGGATGCCTGGCGCTCGGCGAGAATCTTTTGGACATCGGGCAGCGGGAAATCCCTGGAGAGTTCGACGAGCACGCGGTCCTCGGCCTCGCGGTGGAGGGCGGCCGGGGATTTGAAACAGTAGCCGAAGGAGCCGGAGTTCTTGCGGGTGGCGACCTTGATGAGCAGGTCGTTCTTGCCCTGCTTGAGCGGGAGTTCGAGGATAAGTTCGGGTGCGGGGGCTTTGTCGATGGCCGGGGCCATGGCGACGCGCTGGCCGTTGAGCCAGAGGGCCCAGCGTTCGGTGCAGGCAAAGGCGACGGGGACGGTGCCGGATTGTCTGGCGTCGAGGGTGCGGTAGAGGTAGCTGACGGAAGGGTCCTTGGAGCCGGCGCCGTGGCCATCGGGCGTGGCGTCGATGTTCTTGTGCTGTTTCCACTTGATGGTGGTTTCACCGGGGCCGGGGTAGGCGGCCTTGAGATCGACGCCTTGTTCGGGCGGATAGACGGCCTCCATGCCGTCGACGCTGGTGACGATAAAAGGGGACGCGGTGTACCAGTCGCCGAGTTCGACGACGGGCAGGG
>JBIOJL010000272.1:0-8350 GCA_044450885.1 Tepidisphaerales bacterium | reverse complement strand
CTATGACACCAAGCGCGACCGCCTGGTTGTCTGGGGCGGGGGCCACGCCGACTACCATGGCAATGAACTGTACGTTTTCGACGTCAGCAAGCTGGTCTGGCAGCGGCTGACCGATCCGTTTCCCAACCCGGTGAAAGACCAGGAAGTCAACGCGGACGGCTCGCCGAATTCGCGGCACACTTATGGCGGCCTGGCGTACCTGGCCCACGCCGACCGGTTCTTCAGCCTCGGCGGATCGCTGGCCGGCGTGGGTTTTGCCAAATGTGATCGGACCTGGGTCTATGACTTCGACGCCAGGAAGTGGGAGGACCGCCAGCCGGGCGGGCAGCTTCCGGGTGGCGGGTTCTGCCTGGGTTGCGCCTACGATCCGGCGTCCGGGCGGTTGTTCTTCGGCAGCGAGCATCGCGGGCTGTTCGCCTACGACTACGAAAAGAACGTCTGGGCGAAGTTGGACGACCAGCCGGTGGATGGGCAAGGGTTTGCAGTTGATACCAAGCGCAAGCTGCTGGTCGGCGTCGGGCGGGGCCGGATAACACTATACGACATCGGCCGCAATAACTTCAAACAGCAGACCATCAAGGCTCCGGGTGCCGAGGACATTGTCAATGCGGGCAACGCCGCCGGATGGGACTACGATCCGGTCGTGGACCGCATGGTGGGCTGGGCGTCATGGGCACCGGGGAAAGTCTATGCTCTTGACGTCGACGCGAAGAAATGGGAGGTCGAGCAGCCCGATGGCGGACCGAAAGTTGCGCCCAGCGCCCGCAACGGCGTCTTCGGCCGCTGGAGATACGTGGCCAGCGTGAACGCGTTCATCGCCGTATCCAATGCCAACGGGAACGTCTTCTTCTACAAACACGCGGCTGGCAAAGGCTCGGCCGCGGGAGTCGTCGAGGTCCGCCCGGTCTCACAATGACGGGTTCTTCTCCGACGTGTCCCGGACCTATGATTTGCTTTCGGCGGCATGGCCTATGCTGACTCTACGCAGTTGTTCGAAACTGGCGACGGGCCGCCATCTGCACAAGGAAGGTGATCTATGAGACGGGTTCGCCTCATCGCCGGGATCACGATCGGCTTGCTGGTGGCGGCCAGCCTGGTGGCCTCGTACCGGCAGCCTTCGCCCGTGGACATTGCCCGACGGCACTGTGCTGACCGAGGCGTTGCCGCGGAGAAGTTATCCATGCTGGGCCATCGAGGCTCACGGATCCTTGTCAGCGCGTGGGAGACCGTCGAGTTCCAGGTCAAAGGGACCGATCCGCCGAGGAAGCTGGTGGTGGAGCTGCGCCAACCGATTTACTTTCTCCCATGGCACATTATGCACTTCCGGGAGGAGCCTCTGGCGCGCAGTTAAGGCGGCCATCCCGGCAGGCCACCAAGTTGCGAGGGTACCCACCTATCAAGTGAAAGCACGATCGAAGCCGCCGTGTCGACTCGCTGCCCGGTTATGCCGCAAGCGATTTCGGCAGGACTTATCGAATCACTCAGACGACTGGGTTACCTGTCCTCAACAATGATCGTCACCGTCTTCCGACCTTCATCTTGTACCGCGACGAACCCGTCTGCGGACGCCTTTCCGTTGACGATCAACTCTTTCACTTTCGTCCCGCTGCCCCGTACGGTCACGTCGACTATCGTCCCGCGGTAGTTGATGTTTCGGACTTCAACCGAGGAAATGCCTTTAGGAACACAAGGCCGGAAGCGAAGGCCATCGGTGTCGAACCGCATGCCGGCAAGGCCGAGGAAGACCATGCGGATATAGGCGGTGGCCGCCCAGCTCTGCCGGGAGGTGGCCTTCCAGAGGACAATGCCCTGCTTGCCACTCTCCTGTAGGCCGCCATAGATCTCGCCCGTGATCGGGTGGTAGATTTCGGCAAAATGTTTGTCCCGTACGGCATGGGCCGCGAGATTGAGAAACTCGTGGCCGAAGACATCCGGCCTCCCCGCCTGCGCAGCGGCCTCGGCCCAGAACCCCTGGATCTGCGGCCAGACCGTACCGACGTGCCGCCCAAAAGACATTCCATCTCCGCTTTCATAGCGGCGGAGATTCGGCCATCCACAAGGGATGCCTGCCGGCGTGACGTGCTGCGCGGCAAACACGGACTCGGCCTGCGCGGCACTGGCAATTCCGAACAGCAGGGCGTAGGCCGACCCCAGCCCCTCTTGAAGATCGGATGCTCCAAACGGCCCGACCAGGAAACGATAGTTGGCCTGCTTCTCGTTCCACAGGCGGGTGTTGATTGCCTTCTTGAGGTTCGCCGCCTTCATCCTCCACAGCGGATCGATCGGCGCGTTCAACTCCACCGCCATCTTTTCCGCCAGAACATAAGCGTTGTAGTACAGGCAGTTGGTCGACAGGGCCTTCATGGGAATTCCGTATCCCGGCTTCGATACCTGGTTGGGATTGTGCCTGGGCCAGTCGAGGATGCCGCTGGACCCACCGGCATTCGCATATTCGTCCGGGTATGCGGCCACCCCGTCGCTCCAGCCGGGCCCACGGAAGAGATTGTCTTCGACGTCAAACTCGGTCTGCTCGAAGTAGGCCAGGGAGTTCTTGGTCGCTTCCAGGGCCAGGGCCAGGAACTTCTTGTCTCCGGTATACAGATAGTGGTGCCAGGATCCGGTCGTCCAGACGATGCTGTCCCAATACTGCCCGCCGATCCGTACCCCGGCGTCGGACCGCTCCAGAACCGAGAGGAGGGTATCGCGAGACACCTCGGGGATAATCAGCGACGCACCATTCCAGGCGTTGATCGAGGCATCCCGGGTCCAGGGCGTGTTGTAATTCAGACCCGCCAGGATGACCGGCTGCGGGCGATCCAGCAAGCCGCCCTTGAACGGCACCACGTTGCCCATCAGATCGCCCATAGCGATGCGGAACGCCTCGTTGACCGTCCCGTTGTCCGTGTTCAGCATGGGAATCGACGCCCTGATTCGCGGGGCAGCCATTTCCGCCTCGGCCGGCGGCAGTCCCAAGCACGTGCCGAAAGGCCCAAGCCCGAGCAACACAGAGAAAACAATGTGGATGTACTTCATCGCAGGGCCTCCCGTATGCACGGCTTACATGCCATCATCGCTTACCTATCAAGAGCAGCATGAGTTGAATGACGCTGAAAGTACCATGGCCATCTCGCCCATCCGATGAAGTGGAAGCACCATCGAGCAGCAGTGTCGGCTCGTCGTTCAGATCAGCTTCAGCACGTAGTGGCCGGCGGCCCAGCCGGTGACAGCGACGATCACCGTCCACTGTGATAGCCGGCGGAACATCGCTGCCTTGAAACTGATCCCGCAACGAGGGCACTCCAGAGAATCAGCGCCGACGAGTTCCCTGCAACTTGGGCATTTTCGGAGGGCCATTGCAGACCTCGGCCGGAGAAGCATGGAGTTGTTCCCGGGATCGCAGTTCGACCGGCACCCCGGCCCGCGTATACTATCTCCGGCCCGGCTGCGACCAAAGCGAAGCTGAACGCCACTGCCCCGGCGCTCGTGTAGACGGACATGGTGCGGAACATCCGCGACATGCAACCCGGCGGTACGGAGTCAAGTATCCGGCCAACGACAGTCCGCTCTGGAATCATCAGTTTGAGCGGTGTCTTCTCGCATCAGTTCCAACCTGTCCCCTGAGAACATGGCGGGCATGGAGGTCACATTAACATGACAGCCGCGAGTGAAACCGAAAGTGTCCCCGCCAAGCCCAAGCCGTTCTGGGAACGAGTCGTCGCCGCAACACCGGTCATGATGACGGTATTGGCGACGATCCTGGCGGGATTATCGAGCGGCGAGATGAGCCGGGCGCAGTATTATCGATCTCTGGCGGCCCAGACCCAGGCGAAAGCGGGAGATCAGTGGGCCTTCTATCAGGCCAAGCGGCTGCGAGGGGCTCTAGCGGAGCATACGCTGGACCTGCTCGTGAATTCGAGCCGGCCCGCGAGGTTCGATCCAGCGGACACATCGCGTGCGATCGGGGTGTTTGCCGCGAGGCTGCAGGCAGTGCCGATTGGGGAGCGGGGCGATCGTCTTCAGGCGATTCAGGGCGAAGTGGCGGCGTTACGACAGAATTTGGACTCGCTGCTTGCCGATGCGCAGGCGCGTAAGGTCCTTGGGACGCTGGCGACACTGGATCCGCCCAGGATCGCAGAAACACCAATCGCGAGTTCGGAGTTGAGGAGCCTGGTCGATGCGATTGCCGTCCAGAAACCCGAGGATCAGACGCAGGAACTGGTGCGCAAGCTGGATGAGGAAACGTTGCGCCGGGCGATCCAGGACGTCGAGGCTGTGGCCGCCACATTCGACGAAGCGGTCAAGCCCGTTCAGTTGGCGATCGCGAAGGCAAGAACGATCGTGGCGCGACTGTCGGAAACGGGAGCGCAGGCCGAGCGATCGGTCAAGACGTTCGACGTGTCGGAAGCGTTCCGTGCCAACACCGATTTTGCGGCGGCGCGGTTGCACTACGAGGCCGCGCGGTATGAGGCGGAATCCGGGATCAATCTGCGGATCGGCCGGCTCTACGAGGCGAGCGTGAGGCGCTACGGATTCATCTCCGATCGCCACCGCGTGCGCAGCACGCGATTCTTCTACGGGATGCTCAGTGCGCAGGCGGCGGTGACGATCGCCACGCTCGCCCTGGCAACGCGCGAGCGGAACTTGTTCTGGGGACTGGCGACGGCGGTCGGCCTCGCAGCGATCACGTTCGGGGCCTATGTGTATGTCTTTATCTGATCGAACACAAGGAACTGGACATGCGGCAGGTTCTCGGTGCCGTTCGCGACGTGCAACAGCCGGGATGTGGTGTATGTGACGATACGTGAGTGTCACCGGACGCTCAAAACCGGTTCCTCCGCAGTTTGCGTGAAGCCCAGTGGCTGGCGCTGGAACCAATGGTGGAGCCTCGAACCCCGGAGAATCGTCAACTCAGAAGCTCGGAATCGTCAAGTTGGAGGGCAGCGCTTGGGGAACGACGCTTGCAGATGCCGGTGAGGGCACCGGCTCTACTTCCATCGCGGCTACACCGCCGGGGCGAAGCCTCGCCGCATCGTGTTTTCCGAACAGCACCGCGGCACCACGAAGTGCAGCAGGTACTCCGCGCCGCCCGCCTTGGTGCCGCCGCCGGAGAGGGCGAAACCGCCGAACGGTTGCCGGCCGACCAAAGCGCCGGTGATCCCGCGGTTGATATAGAGATTCCCGACGCGGAACTCGCGCACCGCCCGCTCCAGGTGTGCCGGCGTGCGGCTGAAGACCCCGCCGGTCAGCTTGTACACGCACCCGTTGCCCACCCGCAGCGCCTCATCGAAGTCTTTCACTCGCATGACCGACAGCACCGGCCCGAAAATCTCCTCCTGCGCCAGCCGATGTTCCGGCCGGATTCCCGAGAAGATATGCGGGCCGATCAGCGGCTTGCCCAGGCGTTCCGCCACGCCCTGTGCCACGTCGCATGCCAATTCCAGCTTCCCTTCGCCCCGGCCGATCTCGATGTACTCGCGGATCTTCTGCCCCGCGCCGGCGTCGATGACCGGCCCGACATCCGTACCCGGCAGGATTGGGTTGTCCACCCGCAGCGCCCGCGTCGCCTCCACCAGCCGCCGCAGGAACACATCGTGTACCGCATCCAGCACGACCACCCGGCTGCACGCCGAGCACTTCTGCCCGGCGTAGCCGAATGCCGACTGCCGCACCGCCAGCACCGCCTCGTCGAGGTCGGCCGACGCATCCACGATCACCGCGTTCTTGCCGCCCATCTCGCAGATGACCCGCTTGAGGTGCGGCTGCTCGTCGGCCGTGATGCCTGCGGCCTGGTAGAGATCCAGCCCGACAGCCTTCGAGCCGGTGAATGCGACGATGGCCACGCGCGGGTCGCGCACCAGTGCTGCGCCCACCTCCCGGCCGGGGCCGGCGACAAAATGCAGCACATCCCGCGGGATGCCGGCTTGCCAGAGAATCTCGCACATGACCTTGGCGATGCCCGGCGTTTGCTTGGACGGCTTGACGATCGCCGTATTCCCCGTCGCCAGCGCCGCCGTGGTCATGCCGCAGCCGATCGCCAGCGGAAAATTCCACGGGCTGATGACCACCGCTACGCCGCACGGTTCGTGCCACTGTTCGTTGAACTCGCCCGCGAACTTGCCGAGCCGTTGCGGGGAAAACAGATCGACTGCCGCCCGAGCATAGAACTCGCAGAAGTCGATCGCCTCGCAGACATCCGCATCCGCCTCGGCCCAGGGCTTGCCGGCCTCTTTGATCATGATGCCGGAGAGTTCGTCACGCCGAGACCGCATGATGGAGGCCGCTTTCACAATCATCTGTGCCCGCGCCTTGGGATCCGTGCCACGCCATGTCGGAAACGCGCCGGCCGCCCGGGTCACGGCCTCGCGGGCGTGCTCGACAGTCGCGTCGTTGGCGACCTTGGGCACTGCCGCCCTGCCAATCGCCGCCGCGAAGACCGACCGAACCTCCGCCTGCGAGAAATCACGCATCGGCTCGTTGAGGAACGCCTGCCCGTCGCCCAGCCCGTCGATCGCCGCCGTGAGCGCATGCCGCTCGGCCAGCTTGGCGCGATCCGGACCTTCGCCATGTTCGGCTGCGTGCGGCGACGCCAGCAGCAGTTCCACGCCGGCATCGTCGATCAGCCCGGCCCGCAGCCACGATTCGTTGGAAGTATTCTCCAGCAGCCGCCGCACCAGGTACGCCATGCCGGGGATCATCTGTCCCACCGGCACGTACTCGCGCAGCCGCAGGCCCCGCGTTGTGATCGCGGTCTTCAGCTCATCCGCCATGCCGCGGAGCATCTGGAACTCCACGACCGCCGGCGGCAGGCCGCTTTGCTCGCACAAGCCCAGCACGTACGCCATCGACCGCACGTTGTGCGATCCCAGCGCCAGCTTCACGCCCGGGTCGCCGGCCTTGCGGGGCATCTGCTCGACGAAGAGCTGCGCCATCCGCTCGAAACAGGCATCCGTGTCCTGCTTCCGCGTCCACACCGGAACCGGCCAGCCCTTCTGCTCGGCATGGATCGTCTCGTAATCCCAGTATGCGCCCTTGATCAGGCGCACCGTGATCTGCCGCCCGCTGCGCCTGGCCCAGTCGATGATTCGCCGCGCATCGTCGTCCCCGCTGCGCAGGTATGCCTGCATGGCCAGCCCGGCCGGGAAATCGAACTGCTCGCAGCAGCGCTCGAACAGCGCCAGCGTCAGGTCCTTCATCGCGGACTGTTCCATGTCGAAGTTGACCAGTACGCCATGCTTGCGGGCCGCATCGAGGATCGGCCGGATCGCCTCGACAAGCGCCGCCAGCGAGCCCTCGAAATCCGCCGGGTTGATCCGCGCACACAGCGAACTGATCTTGATCGAAACATTCGCCCGAGGCACCGGCCCGATGTGGTCGGCCTCGAGCACCGGATTGGCCTTCCACTGGGCCACTTCCGCCGGCAGGGTCTCGATCAGGTCGAGGTATCGCTTCTGGTAGACGTCCGCCTCCGCGTCGCTGACGCAGGCTTCGCCGAGCAGGTCGAGGCTGAACGCAATGCCGCCCTCCCACAGCTTCCGCAGTTCGGGGATCGCCGACGCCGCGTCGACGCCGGCGATGAACTTCCCGGCCATTTTCTCGATCTGCCCGGTGATCACGCCCGTCATCGTCCCCTTGAGCAGTCCGCCGGCCGCCAGACCCACGCCCATGCCCGGCGGCAGCTTCACGCCCGGCCGCGAAAGATAGTCCAGCAGGTGCTCGTGGACATCCTGCGGCGTGCGCAGCATCGGAAAGACGTCGATGAACCGGAACAACTGCACCTTGAACTGCTCGTCCTTCATCGACCAGTTCATGAGCTGGTCGGACCAGAATTTGCGGGAGAGGAACCCGCCGCGCTGGCTTCGCGCTTCATCGAGGATTTCCCGCCCGATCTGCCGGACCCGGTCCTCCAGCGATCCGCCCGGCGGGGTTTGCGTTGGCGTGACTCTGCTGCTCCTGCCGCGGCCGAAAAGTCCCATGAGATGCTCCTGCTGGCCTGTGCTGAAAAAGTGGTGCCGGTGCCCTCACCGGCATTTCCGCGCCTGCCGACAGGGCGTCGGCACCACTTTCCCGCCACGACAGGGTTCTTCAGCAGAATCCTGCTGGCCCGTTGCTCATAGCAGCGGGAGCCCGGCGGAAAGTTGCAGCCATGGCAATTGCACGTAGGATTCGCGCCGGAACAACTGTCCAAATCTTGGGTGTCACGGCTTGTCTACTGCAAGCCGTGCTTCGCGGTCACGCAGACACGGCTTGCAGTAGACAAGCCGTGGCACCCGGAGTGAAAGCCCGACAGTCGTTGATACGCCGGTCCGTAGTGGGGCCGACGCCCTCGTCGGCCGCCGGCGAGCAACCGGGG
>JBIOJL010000271.1:0-8391 GCA_044450885.1 Tepidisphaerales bacterium | reverse complement strand
CCTTCTGCAGCACGCGCTCGCCGGTGCCGTGGTGCGGCGACGACGCATTCGGGCCGGACGCGATGATGAACTCGAACGCGGGCCCCTCAGCGCCAAGCTCCAGGATCTCCGTCAGCCACACCGACGCCACCTGCCGCTCGGTCATGCCCGGCCTGATCTTGGGCAGCAGGCGGTCGAGCGAGTCGTCGATCATCCGGGCGGCCTCCTGCATGACCGCCAGTTCCGCGGCATCCTTCACGATCCGCAGTTCCGTGAGAATCGGCGCCGCGTCCGGCGTGTCGCCCACGCCGGCCAGTTGCAGCGACATCAGCTCGAACACGCGCATGGCCCCGTGTTCGACGGCCACGACCCGCCCGCGCAGGCCGAGGTCGCCGATCATCCGGGTCATCGACTCCTGCGGCGGCTGCGAGTCATCCCAGGGATAGAGCGTGAAGGGAATCTCGCATTCGCGAGCGGTGCGCGCCGCGTCCATGGCCGGCATGACGAAGCCGCAGTGGCCGCTGGTGTCGAACACCGCCATGCTCAGCCGTTCGCCCGCGTGATAGTAGATGCCGGTGACGTAGCGCAGGTTCGTCCCCGGCACCAGGGCCACGGCATCAACCCCGCGACGTTTGGCCACGGTCAGCAGTTTCTCAAGTCTGGTCATCGCTTTGTTGTACCTCAACAACCGGCGGGTGAGAAGGACCGCTCACGCCCTTGTTCATCAACTCCAGCGCGATCTTCGCGGCGTTCATCGACGCGCCGGGCCGGTCGAGCGACTTGACCAGCGCGCTGAGTTGATCGGCCTGCGCCTTGAGCGTTTCCGGATGCCGCAGCAGATCCAGGGCACACTCGGCCACCGGCCGGTTCGAGCCGTACCACGGCACGAACTCCGGCACGATGTGTTTGCGGCCTTCGCTGAGCAGGTTCACCAGCGAGAACGTCCGCGTCTTGATGAGAAACCGCCCGATCATGTGCCAGAGCACCGGGTTGCCGCGGTAGACGACGATCATGGGCACGCCATGCCCGGCAACGTGCAGAGTGGCCGTGCCCGAGACCGTCAGGCACAGGTCGCAGCGCGGCACCACGGTGTCGAACTCGCGCTCGCGGCATTCGACATCCTCGAGCCCGGCGGCCATCGATGCGGCGATGGGCTGCGTGGCGTGCGTCGTGGGCACGAGGAACTTCGTGCCGGGAAACTCGCGGCGGATGTAGCCGGCCACGTCGAGCAGATGCGGAAAATTGGCGTTGGCCTCGGCCCGCCGCGAACCGGCCAGCAGCCCGATCACCGGCGGGCGCTCCGGGAACCGCGGCCCGGGCGCCGGCCCGCGGTCGGGGGGCAGCTCATCGAACAGCGGATGCCCGACGAACGTGGCATCGACGCCGTGGCTGCGGAAGTATTCCTCTTCGAACGGCAGGATGCAGGCGACGCGGTCGACCCAGCGGCGCAGTTTGACGATGCGGCTCTCGCGCCAGGCCCAGAGCTGTGGGGCGATGTAGTAGAGCACGGGAATGCCGCGCTGGTGGGCCGCCCGGGCGAAGTGGAAATTCATGGCCGGCGAGTCGACGCAGATCTGCAGGTCGGGCTTGCTGCGGTCGAAGTAGCGCTTGGTCCACTGCAGGAGACGCCACATCTCGCCCACGCGCGAGGCCGCGAACGCGCCCATGGCCGCCCGGCGGGTGGTTTCGTGGTGGATGATGGTGCCGGCCGACTCCATCTCCAGGCCGCCGTGGCCCTCGAAGATCAGGCTGGGGTCGAGCTTGCGCAGGCTTTCGATCAGGTGCGCGGCATGGCTGTCGCCGGAGACCTCCGCGGCCGTGATGAACACTCGGCGAGCCATTGGCATCCGTTCCATTCCGCTTCACGCCGACAGGGATCATCCTCTGCCGCGTTCCGGCGTGACGTAGCCACTGTAACTGTCGCGTGCTGTTTGTAAATGTCCGCCGCCTGCGGCGAGTTCAAGTCCTTGGCGATGGGAAGTCCTGGCGGCGAATCTCCCGGAATTGAAACCGCGGATATCGCGGATGACGCGGATACGGATATGGCCGGAACGGCGGCCATCCTGTCTTATCCGAGACATCCGAGTTATCCGCGGTCAATTTCTGTGCGGAATGGCGCTGGGAAGGCGCGGATTGGCCGCAATTGAACGGCCGGGGCGATGGCGGTGAGGCGGGCGGTGAGGGACGGGTTGACGGATCGGGGAATGCGGGGAGCGCCGGCGAGGAAATGTGTCGGTGCATCGTTGGGCGATTTCTTCGTGACCTGGTGTCGCGTTCACGGTACACTGGGCGTCGTCATGGGGACCAGCGGAAAAGACCTGAGCGTAAATCACAACCCGCGACGAGGTGCGCATGTTCTTCAAGACCCGACGAGTCTGGACAGTTCTGGCATTAGCGTGGATCGTCCTGCAATTCTTGTGCATTAGGGCAACACTCATTTCCGGCGACCGAACGTTCGGGATCGTAGTCGGTGCTGGGGCGATCGCCGCGGAGTCGCGAAAGGAGTTCGGCACCTCTTGGGTGACGAGCCCCTTCAGAGTCCAAGCATGTTTCTCACTCCCGTGTTTCTTCTGGTTCTCTTACAGCCCTATTATTGAGGAAAAGCCGATGTTCAACTGGGAAGGGGGTATACCATAATGGCATAAACTTAAGCGGGTGCCTATAAGTCATCGCCAATACTACATTTATAAACATTTGCGCGAAAGGTACATTCATGTCATAATGATGTTTTCAGAAAACACCAACCCACAGGAGGCCACGGATGGCCAGTATCGCCGCGTCGCTCGCACGGATCAAAGAGAACCCGTTGGCCGCTGTCAGCGCGGCGCTGGTGGAAGACATCTGCCGGAAACACGGGTACTCCTGGCGCGAGCGCGAACTGGACCCGGCGACAACCGTCGCCCTGTTCCTGCAGCAGATCACCAAGGGCAACGTTCCCTGCACCGAGGTTCGACACTTCGACGGCGGCCAGCCCTTCACGCCCCAGGCCTATTGCCAGGCCAGGGCGAGGCTGCCGCTGCCGGTGTATCAGGAGCTGCTGACGGCCGTGTGCGACGGCGCGTTGCGGCAAACCCGGCAGACCACGCACCTGTGGCACGGGCACCGCACCTTCCACGTCGACGGGACCACGTTCTCGATGCCGGACACCGAGGAACTGCAGGCGGCCTTCGGAATGCCGCCGGGCCAGCAGGAGGGCTGCGGGTTTCCGGTGGCCCACATGCTGGTGATGTTCAGCGCCGCCACGGGGCTGATGGTCGAGGCCATCGCCTCGCCGCTGCGGACGGGCGACCTGGCGGAGACGCCGGAGATGCACCAGCACCTGAAGGAAGGCGACATTCTCCTTGGGGATGGCAGCTTCGGCAGCTACGTTCATCTGGCCCTGCTGACGCAGCAGAAGATGCACGGGTTGTTTCCGGTGCATCATCAGCGCATCGTCGATTTCCGGCGTAACCGGCCGCATACCAGCGAGGGGGCCGACGCGGTCAAGGGGATGCCGCGGTCGCGGTGGATCAAGTCGCTGGGGCGGGAAGACCAACTGGTCGAGTACTTCAAGCCCAAGCAGAAGCCCCTGTGGATGAGCCGCAAGGAATACGACGCCGTGCCCAAGTCGATCATGGTGCGGGAACTGCGGCGAACGGTCTTCCGGCCGGGGCTGGGAAAAGTCACGCTGACTATGGTGACCACGCTGCTGGATGCCGAGAAGTATCCGGCCGCCGAACTGCTGGAGCTGAGGCTGCGTCGCTGGGATGTGGAGACCAACATCGGGCACCTCAAGACGACGATGGGCATGGATGTGCTACATTGCATGACCGAAGCGGGTGTACGCAAGGAGTTGGCGATCTTCTGCCTGGTGTACAATCTGGTGCGGGTGGTGATGCTGGAGGGCGCACGGCGGCAGGAAGTTCCGGTGAGCCGCATCAGCTTCGCCGACGCCCTGGGGTGGATGCGGAACGCGCGGCCGGGCGACCTGCTGCCCAAGCTGGTCGTCAATCCGTGGCGGCCGAATCGCACCGAGCCACGCTGCAAGAAGCGGCGGCCCAAGCCATACGATCAGATGAACAAGCCACGAAGCGAACTACGCGAAAGGCTCAAAACACAGGCCAAAGCAGCTTAAGTTGATGCCATTAGTGCCAGAGTGGGATTACTATCTGGAAACGATGGATACCGTTGGGATATCGCGGATCGAAGGAAGAGTCAGAGTCAGAGAATGTCGGTGCATCGTAGCGATCCACTCGAATGTCGAGCCACCAATTGGTCGAGTCGGTCTGCGTTGGAGCACCTTGCTGCGGAGTCTCCAATACGAACCACAGGCTCCCACCAGATGTTCCTAAAGATGTTTTTTGGCCCGATGATCGAACGTATTCATAACCTTTAAAGTGGTCGTCTTCCCAACTGCTGAAGCACCCCAAACCGATGAATAGAAGCAGCGACAGGGCCGAGAGGTAGCTGAGGCTGAACAGGCGGCGGAAGCGTTTCACATGGTGGATCGTACCTGATCGGGGCATGTCGGCAATCACCTGCCGGGGCCAAGGCAATGGAGAATTAGCCGCGAAGGCGCGATGTCGCGAAGACGGACGCGAAGAAGAGCTTCTCTTCGCGCCCGCCTTCGCGTCTTGGCGCCTTCGCGGCTAATTCAATTGCTTAGTGAAACCGCGGGTCGCGGATGCACGAGCGAACCCGCGCGATCAATACTTCCGCGTGGGCAGCACTTCCTTCGCCTTGTCCTGCTCGAAGACGCCTTCCTGGACGATGATCCGTTTGGCGACCGGCTGCCTGGCGGCAACCTTCTCGATGATGTCGAAAAGTTGCGGGCCGATCAGCGGGTTGCACTCGACGGTGCAGTTGAGTTCGCCCTTGACCATCGCCTCGAAGGCCGCCTTTACGCCGTCGACCGAGACGATGATGATGTCCTTGCCCGGCTTGATGCCGGCGTCCGTGATGGCCTGGATGGCGCCGATGGCCATGTCGTCGTTGTGGGCATAGAGCGCCGTGATCTGCTTGCCCTCGGGGCTCTTGAGGAACGCCTCCATGGCCTCCTTGCCCTTGGCCCGGTCAAAGTCACCGGTCTGCGACTTGATGATCTTCATGTCCGGGTGCTTCTCGATCACCTCGCGGAAACCCTTGGCGCGGTCCTGTTCGGGAGCCGAACCGGGCGTGCCCCGCAACTCGGCGATCATCGCCTTGCCGCCGGTCGCCTTGACCAGGAACGTGGCCGCGCGGCGGCCTTCCTCGATGAAGTCCGCGCCCAGGAAAGACACATACAGCGAATCATCGGCCTTGACCGCCCGATCCGACAACACCACCGGAATCCCGGCCGATTTGGCCTCCTGGAGCACCTGTTCCCAGCCCGTTTCCACCTTGGGCGAGAAGGCGATCACGTCCACCTTCTGGGCGATGAACGAGCGAATGGCCCCGACCTGGTTCTCCTGCTTCCCCTGGGCATCGGCGAAGCGCAGGTCAATGCCGCGTTTCTTGGCTTCGGACTTGATCGAGTCGGTGTTCGCCGTCCGCCAGGCCGACTCGGCCCCGACCTGCGAGAAACCGACGACCAGGCTCTTCTTGCCGGTGTTGTTCTTGCACGACGCCAGCATGCCCGCGCAAAGCGCAACGGCCACTGCACCCGTCAACCAAAATCCAAATCCTCGTTTCATGGTGTACTCCTTGTGTTGTCCACAGCCCACGGAACCGGTTCGTCAATGTCCTTCAACCGCCGTGCATTGTCAAACTGAAATCTCAAATCTCGACTACCGACCACCAACTACTGACTACCGACTATTCCCCCACATCCGGACACAGAAGCCGGTCGACCGCGGCCGATACCAGCCCGGCCGTCCGGCGACGCGGCGCGCCGACGCACTGCACGTCCCCGAGCCTCCCCCACATCGCCCCGCGCCGCACGGCGTCGGCAAGGTGCTTCAGCACGCATTCGGGCAATTCGGTCAGCGAGCCGGTGACCACCACGCGGTGCAGGCCCAGCACGTTGATCGCGCCGGCGATCGTCGTGGCCGCGCTGTCCAGGGCGCCGACCAGCCAGGGCTCGAGGCCGCGCCGCGTCACGTGCTCGACCAGCGCCGGCCAGCCGGGGGTCTTCTGGCCGGCCTCGGCGGCGAAGGTCGCGAGCAAGCCGCGCCTGGAAACCAACGTCTCCACGCACCCCACCGCTCCGCAGCCGCAGGTGCGGGTGTTGCCCAGCACGGGTGTGTGTCCCAGTTCTCCCGACAGCGGCGCCGAGCCGGTGAAGAGTCTTCCGCCCACCACGGCCGCGCCGCCCACGCCGTCGGCGAAATCCACCAGGAGGAAATCCCCCTCGGCCGGTTCCACGGCCAGTTGCCCCAGCGCCAGTGCCCGGATCTCCTGGACAACCAGCAGTTTCGCCGGCGTCAGCCCGGCCAGCAGTTCGTGCAGGTTCATCTTCTCGGCCCAGCGCAGGTTCGGGCAGAGCAGCACCTCCCCGCTGGCCTCGTGTACCACGCCGGGCACACTGACCAGCAGAGCCTCGAGCCCGTGCAGGGGCAGGCGATCCATCGCCTTCTTCAAAGCCTTCACCCATGCCTGGGGCGAGGATGGCGTGGCGAACTCCGTGTCCCACTCGTCAACCAGTCTGGCCGCGATGGGCAGCGTCGCCAGGCGCGTGTTGACGACGCCAAGTTGCACGGCCAGAAATCGCTGCTTGCGTCCATCCAGCCTGACGAGCTGTCCCGGCCGGCCGAGCCGGGGCGAAGCAATGTCGTCGCTGGCCGCGTGCGTGGCCATCGATTCTGGCAGGGACCGCTCGTGAGGTAGGGACCGCTCGCCGAGCGGTCCGTTGCCCGCCGGGAACGGCGGTTTCGGCGAAACCGCCCTACCTTTGGCTACATTGCCAACAACACCGACCGCTCCATCAGCGGAGTCGAGCACGTGTTCTCGCAGCAGGTCATCGACGATCTTCCCGACCGTCGGCTGACTCATGCCCGTGGTCTTGGCCAGGTCGGCGCGGGATGCCTGGCCCAGGCGCATCAGCGCGTAGATCACCCGGCGCTGATTGAGTTGCCGCAAATGGGAGGGAGTGGCCATAGGGAACACTTACTAAACTATGTTAATAAATATCTTGGGGGTCGGTGGGTGTCAAGGGGAATTGGCGGAGTAGCTGCCAGTTGGGTCCATGACACTTCCGGCGGTGCCCCTGCCGGCTGCCGGTGGGACAGACATTCTTGTCTGTCATCGAATGGCCAGTAGGACGGAAATTCTTGTCTGTCGGCGCATTCCTGCCCCTCCGAAGCCATTCGAAGCGACCCCGCCGATTCTGTCATGCATCCCTGCCAGTCGTTAATCGCCGGTCACTTCCGCACCTCGGTGGCTGGGAACGCCGTGGCCGAGGCGGTGAAGAGAACGGCCATGTCGGAGCCCAACTCGGCGGGGAGGGTGATGTTGACGGTTTGGTCCTTCATCAACGAGGCGACGAAGGTCCGCGCAAGTCGATGGCGGTGGCAGTGATGACGAGGAGGGTGACCTGGTCGGGATTGCGCTCGGTGGCGAGGGGAATGACGAGGGCCTGGCCTTTGGCGACGGATGTGACAAGGTACCCCAAGTGATCGGGGATCGAAGTGGCTATCGGGACGGCCAGGCGAGCTACTGGACCAGACGGGTGAACCATGCGGCTGGCGTAGCCTGGCAATACGGGCCAGCGTTCCTGGGTGAAGTCCGGGGAACTGCAACTGACGGTTACATTCGTGCCATCGCCGCTTACGGTTGGCTGTACGTTGATGGCGGGGTGCGCGTCGGAAATCGTGATCCGGTCCTGGCCGACGCTGTAGGTGATGTACTGCCTGGTGAAACAGGTAACGCGGGGCGCGTTGAGGATGGCGGCACTCTTGTCGGCGGAAAGTGCCTTGATGAACTGGTCGTGCCCACTGGCGTCGAGGCATGCGACCGGAGCGAACACGTCGGAGGGAAGACGGAGCAGTTGCTGGATGGCGGGATCTTGGAACAGGCCGCGGGGAAGTCTGATGAAGCGGACGTCGACAACAACCTGGAAGTTGCGGCATTCGCGGAGTATCTCGAACAGGCCGACAATCTGGAGATGGTTGTCCCGGGTCTGGGTGATGGTGAGTTGGCCGGCGTGGTGCTGGATTTGAGCGTATTTGCCGCCCTGGCCGATCCACGATTCGGGCTCGACGGTCTCCTTGATGAGGGCGATGACCTGCTCGGCGTGGATCCTGTCCGGGCGGGTCGTGGGCGCTGCAGTAAACTGGTGGGCAGGAGGCGGTTTCTCGAGCAGGTCGCGGATGTCATAAACGACAACAACGGTGTCCTTGTCGAAATCCGCCTTGGTGGAAATCACGAGCATGCCGTCGCCGATTTTCCACGTGAGTTTGGCCCGGCCATCGGCGGCATCGTCGAGAACCACTTGCAGAGCCTTGGCGAACTTGATGT
>JBIOJL010000270.1:0-8398 GCA_044450885.1 Tepidisphaerales bacterium | reverse complement strand
GACGCGGCTCCAGCCCCGTAGGGGCGATAGATATTAGCCCACGACGTAAGTCGTGGGTAAAGAAGGCGAAAGGCAAATTCAGCCCCGGAGGGGCGACAGAAACGATCTTTCGCCCCTACTGGGCTGAGGCTTGTTGATGGACCTTTCCCCATGGCTCGCGCCATGGGCTAACATGTTTCGCCCCTGCGGGGCTAATGCGCCGTGTCCGGGCCGGGCGCATGGTATACACGCTGAGAAACTCAAGTTGTTCCATGGGCCATCCTGTCGCTGACAGCTTGCTCGACTCGACGCGAATCCCGCTCCGGGTTGGCGCGGCGAATCTGGCCGCGAATCATTGTCCGCATTAAACACCAACCCGAGGAGATCATGCGGACGGAGTGCATACCACCCTTGCGACGCAGGATCTCGGCGATCCGGTCATCGACAACTTCAATGTGTTCAGGCCTGATGGCGCCGCTCATGCCTCGGAATTATACGCCTGGAGGGGCGAATGCGAAGGGCCATGACCCACCCGGGTCCACGACCGTTGTTGCAGATGACCCGCCGGGCATTCGCCGCGGAGCGGCGCAGGTCAATAGCCAGGGGCGCAAGCCCCTGGACGCAAACATCCGAGGTGATCAGCAGCCGCGAAGCGGCGACAGTAGTTGGGGCCAGAGTGCGTGACGACGAAAACTACCGTCGCCCCATTCGGGGCTTTCGTTCGTACTCCACATCTTCCCAGCGGCTTGCGCCGCTGGCTATTGACCGCTGCCGCTCCGCGGCAAAGAAGTCCGACATCGCCTGCAACGGCGGTCGTGAACCTGACCCGCCCGGTAAGCCCCCCGCTTCCCCATTTCCCTTTTTCTTCCTTGAACTCTACTTCTTCGCCGGTTCCGTCCAATCGAGAATCTGTTTGTTCTCCAGGAGTTTCTCACGCAGTCTGGCGTAGGGAACCTTCTGCACCGAAGTCGCCCCGTCGATCGCCATCGCGGCGGCGGTGCCGGCGGACTGGCCGAGGATCATGAAGACCGGCTCCATGCGGATCGAGCCGTAGGCAATGTGCGTCGACGACAGGCAGACCGGCACGAAGACGTTTGCGCACTGCGTCTCCTTGGGCACGATGGCGCGGTACGACACCGGGTACGGGCGCGGGACGCCGTTCTGCACGTCGCCCTCGTTGCGGACCACGCCGCCGGCCACGATGCGGCGGCAGTTGTGCGAGTCCATGTTGTAGCTGGCCAGACCGATCGAATCCCCGGCCACGGTCTTGCTCAGGCAATTGTGCTCGGTCATGACGTAATCCGACACCATGCGCCGGGCCTCGCGGATGTAGAGCTGGTGCGGCCAGTGGCCGGTCTCGGCAAACTCGTCGGGATCGAGGCCCCAGGCGTTGACCTTGTCCCGGAATGCCTTGGGCAGGCGCTCGTCGTTGGCCAGGAACCAGACCAGCCCCTGCTGGTAGTCGACGTGCTCCTGAAAGATGCGCTGGCGCGTCGCGTAGTCGGCCTCGGGCCACTGATGGCTGTGGCCGATGAAATCGGTCGAGAACGCGCCCTCGTTGTTGGAGTCGCCCTTCTGGAGCTGCAGCGGGCCCTCGCCGTAGCCGAAGCGCCAGTTGGCGCCGGGTTTCTTGAGCAGATACCGCAGCATCAGTTCATAGTGCGAGGCGTCGTAGTTCTCCGGTTTTGGAAACGCCACGCGATTGGGCGCATCGGTCAGCGGCATGCGGAAGTTGTACGCCTGCACCGACTTGTCCCCGTCGCCCTGCATGCCGGGCGCATCGGGCGAAATGCCCCAGAGCAGGCCCGACTCGCTCTTGCCTTCCTGCACGTACGGATCGGTCGGGTAGTTGAAGTTGTGCTTGCTGCGGTGCTGAATGCCGTTGAGCGTTTCATCGTAGACGCTGTTGGCCTCGCGGCCGACGTGATAAGACACCCCGGCCATCGCCAGCAGATCGCCCTCATACGTGGAGTCGATGAAGATGCGGGCCCTGGCCCGGTTGCCGTTCTCAAACTCGAGTTCCGTGATGCCGTTGCCGTCCTTGCTCACGGACTTGAGGCGGTGCTCGTAGTAGACCTTCACGCCGGCGTCCTTGAGCATCGCCGTGAACGTCTTCTCGGCGACCGACGGCTTGAAGTCGCGGAGTTGGCCGACGCGATCGTAGAACTCCGTCGCGAGTCCGCCGATGCCCTTGACGTTGCCGACGTCGGTGGCGGTGAGGCCGCCCGAGGTCATCCCGCCCACATGTTTATTGAACGCGAACAGGGCGGCCGACTTGCCCATGCGCCTGGCCTGGATGGCGGCCGCGACTCCGGCAGGCGTGCCGCCATAGGCGCAGACGTCGGCGTCGATCACCTGCGGCGGGTCCGCCGCGGGGACCGGGTAATAGTAGCGCGGGGGATCGGCGGCAACGCCGGGCGCGATTGCGCATGCGACCAGCAAGAGGAAAAGGCACGAACGGGGCATGTAATCCTCCAAGTGTCCACGGCGTCAGCGGCGCGAACGTCCGCGTGCGGTCCAGAGCTCGCCTGGGCACAACCAGTCCGGCTCCGCGGGTCCGGCAGCCTCCGCCCACGCGGACCCTCAAGCACATCTTACACCATCCTGATGTCGATCGATCCCGCCCGCGACGCGCCCATCCGCTCCAGCGCCATCTGGTGGGCGTCGTGGTAGTGCTGGGCGAGTTGCGTCCAGTCGAACATTTCGCTCAGACGTTCCACGCGGTTGCGCAACTCGATCCGCTGCCGCCGGCTGAGCTGGCTCAGATGGAACAGGTAGTTGGCCATTTCATCGCAGCACTGGTCGAATCCCTGCCAGCGCCGCTTGAGGACCTTGATCCCCTGGCTCTCGGCGTCGGCGATGTGTCGCTCCACGTAGGCGCCGAATCCGGACAGATCGGTGGTGACGGCCGGCACGCCCAGCGCCAGCGACTCCATCGGCGTGTAGCCCCACGGCTCGTAGTAGCTGGGGAACAGTCCGACGTGGCAGCCGCGGACGAACTGCTCGTAGTCGAGGTTCAGCAGCGGGCTGGTGGCAGTGGCGAACTCGGGGTGGAAGACGATCTTCACCGGATCGTCGGCCGCGTTGAACATGTGCCGGTAGCGCAGGTGCTTCAGGACCGGGTCGTTGGCGTCGTCGCAGAGGTCGTGGGTGACAATCGTCGGCTGGCGGTTGGTGCGCCAGGCATGCATGGCGCGCTTCAGCTTGACGTGGTTGTCCTGGGTGAGCAGTTCCTGGAACGTGGGCATGCGGCCGGTGGCGGCGGCCCGGAAGAGCACCTCGCCCATCTCCCGTTCGACCTGGTTGCAGGTGTTCTGGAGATCCTCGAACATCGACTGGTTCTGCAGGACCTGCACGTTGATGTTGCGGGTGGCGGCCCGGGTGATGATGAAGGCCACCACCGTGGGCCGGTCGGGCACGCCGCGCAGCCGCTGGTTCAGCCGCCACAGCGACTCGATGAACATGTCCATGCCCTTGTTGCGGTACTCGTAGCGGCCGGACGTGAACACGTAGAGTGTCCTGTCGAGGTCGAACGTGTAGCTCGGGAAGAAATGCCCCATCACGAACTTGTGGATCTTCTCCTTGTATTCGCGGTGCAGATTCTGGAACTCGTGCAGGGCGGTGAAACGCTGGATGTTCAGCCCGTTGGGCAGGATCACGTCGGCGGGGCGGCCCAGAAGCTTCTCGGCTTCGACGGCGGTGACTTCGGACACCGTGGTGAAGACGGTCGAGGCGTGGGCCGCGGCCCGCTCGATGGCAAAGCGCGGGTAGATGTTGTAGCGGGCGGCCTCCCGGTCCGGATCGATGTGGTCGAGGTTGCTGTAGAAATCGGGCTGATCCGAAGCCAGGTAACGGCCCAGCAGCGTGGCGTGCGTGGTGAAGATCGTAGTCACCGGGATCTTCAGATGGGCGATCCGCGGCACCGCCACGCCGCCCATCCACTCGTGGAAATGCGCCAGCACCGGACGATCGGGCTGCACCTCCGTGAGGTTGCGGAAGAACTCTGCGACAGCGAACCCGAAGGCGATGACCTCGTTGACCTCGCCGTCGGAGACGTCGGTGGAGATGCCGTGGTCCTTCCACATCAGGTACTTGTCGGTGTGCAGGTTGCCGAAGCGCGCCCGGTAGTCGAGAAGGATCGCCTTGGGGCGGCCGGGGATGAGCCACTGGCCGAAGTGGCAGGGCATGCCCGCCTCGCGCAACCGGTCGAGCGTGGTGCGGATCCAGCCGTCGGTGGGACGCTCCTCGAACTCGACGGCCGCCGTCGCGGGGTTGTATGGGCCGATGAGGAAGTAACGGTCATCCCAGCGCCGCTGCATCGCCGGCGACTTGGTCTTGAGCACGGTGTAGATGCCGCCAAGCTGCCAGCAGACTTCCCAGGCGCACTCAAACAGCAGCGGCTGCTGCAATGTGCCGCCGGTGGACGGCGGCGGCTGATGCGGGCCGGCCGGGAGCGGCGGCGGTGATGGCGCCCTGGACGGTTCCCGGACCGCACGCTGCGACGGCTCCCTTGATGGCGGCGGCAGGGGCACTTCCTTGATCACGGGCTTGGAGACACTGGCGCCCAGTCTCTCTTCCGCGAGGTTACGGGGTTTGGTTGACATATTCATCCACCTTTGGTGCGTGGGGCCATTATCTCAGCCGACACCCCCCCACTGCAACCAGTACGGTCGACAAAAGGATTATCGGACTGCCGAATTCCTGAGCGCTTCATGGTAGCCGGAGCCCTCCCTCTTCTCAATATCAACCCATACAATCCCGTCCATGCCCCGGTTGGTCGCCATCGACAATCTCGATTTCGCCTACGGGCAGCAGCTCGTGCTCAAGCACATCACCCTGCCCGTTGAGCGGGGCACGGTGCTGGGCATCATCGGTCCCAACGGCGGCGGCAAAACCACGCTCATGCGCCTGATGCTGGGGCTGATCGTTCCGACGCGCGGCGCGATCCGCATCGACGGCCTGACGCCGGCGGCCGCCCTCCGCAGGGGCAGTGTCATCGGCTACCTGCCGCAGTCGTTCAACACGCCGACGGATTTCCCGATCTCCGTCCGGCAACTCATCCGGCTCGGCCTTTGCGGGAAGACCGGCCCGCTCCGATCGCATCACCCCGACGACCTGCAGTTTGTCGACTGGCTGATCGAGCGCATGGGCCTGGCCGACATGGCCGGGCGACCGATCGGGTCGGTCTCGGGCGGGCAGCGGCAACGGGCGTTCATCGCCCGGGCCCTGGCGCCGCGGCCGCGGTTGCTGCTGCTGGACGAGCCCACCACCGGCATCGACCGATCCGGCCAGCAGCAGTTCATCCAGTTCGTGCTCGACCTGAAACGGGAACTGGATCTCACCGTGGTGCTGGTGTCGCACGACCTGCGAGTGGTTTGCACCATGTCCGACCGCATCGCCTGCCTGAACGTGACGCTGCACTACCACGACATCCCCGAGCATCTCCCGGCCGAATTGATGTACCGGATGTTCTCCTGTGATCTGGAGGCGACCGGCATGCAGAAGCGGCCGCCGTTGCCGACGATTGACCTGCCGTATTTCGGGCCGCCAAAGGGGTGAAGTTCGGAGTTGCACGTTCGGAGTTCACGCTTTAGCGTGTCTTCCCCGCGATTCGAACCTCACAGATTCCCGATCCTTCAAGTGACCTCACCTCGCGCTGGCATTCAATATCGTCAGCCCGACAATGGTCCGGCCATCCTTACGAACCAGCACATCGTCATCCACTTCGATCGTCTTGGTGGCGTTTTGCGGCTTGCGGAAGCTCATGTAGAGCACATCCGCCTCCTGGTCATAATCAACCCACACATGCTGCGCCGGCAGGCGCAGCATGTCCGCCGCCATCGCCTTGCACTTGGCCACGAAGTCATGCGTTGAGGATGCTACTGTCGTCGCCATGCGATCTTTCCCTTCGGTCTGGTGTCCAACTGGTATGCGGTGATCACAAAGCCGTCGTTCCGCGACACCTCACGATATACGACAACCAGCCACTTCCGCTCGCCGAGGTTGCGCGCGGCCTTGAGGGTTCCGTGGTTTCCACGAACAACGAAGTCCGGCGCCTCGACCGCTTCCAACACGTCGTGAAAGCAACTGGCCATCTCATCGTGGTTCTCGACGATATGATACCACCGTTCGTAGGTCAACCGGATCGGCACACCATTCACTGAGTTGGCAATGTCCATCCGCGACTCCATGGCCTTGGCGGATGCTGCCGCCGTTTCCAGTGCCATCCTAAGTATAACCCCTTCACAACCACAAGCAAAAGCCGTTCTGGTGAAACCTGGGAATAGAAGCCATTCAACCACCAGAAGCTGCTTCCTGGAGACTCTTCTTCGTGGTTCTTCGTGGCCCTTCGTGGGCAAGTTTTGATTGCGTCACTCTCGAACCCTTGAACCGTTAAACTCTTGAACCCTCCCCGCATCGCTTGCGGGCTGGGCTGGCGGGGACGATGATACACCGATGCCGGATGCGAACAGCAATATGCCCGGAGGGATCTACTGCTGTAAGTGCGGGTATGACTTGCGGGGACAGGCCGCGTCGCATCGCTGCCCGGAGTGCGGGCGGGAGTTTGATCCGGCGGAGCGGAAGACGTTCCTCGCGCGGCCGCTCGGAGAGCTAAGACGAACGCTGTGGCGATGGACGAAACGAGGCATGCTTTTGCTGCTGACGCTAATGCTCCTGCTCGGGGTGTGCTGGGGCTGGTTGTACTGGGGCTGGAGCAACGAGCAGGTGGCAGTGGCAAATCTCAAGGCAAGGGTAAGGGGGAATTACATCGAGTACATCGAGCCCCTCGGCGGGCGACAATTCAAGTACCGCCTTGGCTCGGCGGGGTGGGTGCTGGATCGGGTGAAGGGTGTGGACTGTTCGCGGCGAACAACCGACGCCGACTTAGTCCATGTGAACGAACTCAAACGGCTCAAGTTGCTTTACCTGTACGACCCTGAGTTTGTCGAGACGGAGGTGTTACGCCTTGGGGTGCCATCGTGGCTTGTCGTTGCCGGCACACAGGTCACCGACGCTGGACTGGTTCACCTCAAGGCCCTCAACGAGATCGAGGAGCTTAACCTGCACGGGACGCAATTCACCGACGCGGCATTGGTCCACCTTAAGGAACTCCATACACTACGGAGACTCAGACTGTCCGGCACGCAGGTCACCGACGCTGGGCTGGTCCAGCTCAAGGAACTCGGGCAGCTTGAGGGGCTTGACTTGTCCGGCACGCAGATCACTGATGCGGGGCTGGCCCACCTCGGGAAACTCAATGTACTTATGCTGAGCGGAACGCGGATTACCGACGTTGGGTTGCTTCGCCTCAAAGAACTCCGAGGGCTTCAACGCCTTGATGTGGACGACACGCAAATCACGGACACCGGACTTATACATCTTGAGGAACTCAAGAAACTCCGAGAGGTTAGGCTGTGGCGCACAAACGTCACTGCGGCGGGAGTCGCGAAATTGCAGTCGGCGCTGCCCAAAGCACACATTGACTGGCACTGACGGCCGGCCGACCGTCCACCGGTAGACACCAGATTCCCACCGGATTCCTTATGCTCGTCGGTGTGTTGTCCCACCTAACTCCGACCGGACGCGATTGCGCTGATCACGCCCGTGGCCGCAGGGGCTTGCGTTGATAGAATGTCGCGTCCCATGGTTGAGCCTGCGCCAAATCTACGCCAACTCAGCGACGCCGTGGGCAAATGCCACATTCGCGATCGCGAGCGGATTGGCCGGATGCTCGACCGGGCCAACGCGCTCATCAAGTCCGGCCGGCCGGCGGATCGGCTGTTGCGGCTGACGGCCGAAGAGATTCGCAAGTCTCAAGCGGCGTGCAGCGGGCGGGCCGGCGCGATTCCGCGGACGATCCACTATCCGCCGGATTTGCCGATCAGCCAGAAGCGGCAGGAGATCGCCAAGGCGATTTCCGAGAACCAGGTCGTGGTGATCTGCGGCGAGACGGGGTCGGGGAAGACCACGCAATTGCCCAAGATCTGCCTGGAACTCGGCCGCGGAGTGGATGGCATGATCGGACACACGCAACCGCGGCGGATCGCGGCGCGGGCGGTGTCGTCGCGCATCGCGGAGGAACTGGGCTCGACGCTGGGAGCACTGGTGGGGTTCAAGGTGCGCTTCACGGACAAAGTCGGCCAGAACACGGCCGTCAAACTCATGACCGATGGCATCCTGCTGGCCGAGACGCAGGGAGACCGGTTCCTGCGGGCGTACGATACGATCATCATCGACGAGGCGCACGAGCGGTCGCTGAACATCGACTTCCTGCTGGGGTATCTCAAGCAACTGCTGCCGAGGCGGCCGGAACTCAAGGTCATTGTCACGTCGGCGACGATCGACCCGGAACGGTTCAGCCGGCATTTCAGCACCGCGCCGATCCTGATGGTGTCGGGGCGGATGTATCCGGTGGAAG
>JBIOJL010000269.1:0-8399 GCA_044450885.1 Tepidisphaerales bacterium | reverse complement strand
CTGCACTGGCTCACGCCAGCGCGCTGCCGCTGGTTGCTGGCGGCGATTCTGTTGGGCGGGTTCTTGCTGCATCTGCGTTATCTGACGCATGATTGCCCAGTGGATTTGTCCGAGGACGAGGCGTACTACTGGGACTGGTCGCGGCAACTGGACCTGAGCTACTACAGCAAAGGGCCGCTGGTGGCGCTGGTGATCCGGGCCAGTTGCGCGGTGCTCGGCGACACCATGCTCGGCGTGCGCTTTCCGGCACTGGTCCTGGCCGTCGGCGTGTCGCTGACAACCTACTGGACGACCCGGCGCCTCTTCGGCAGCGATCGCGTGGCGCTCGGGGCGGTGCTGCTCAACCACGCCGTGCCCATGTTCATCGCCGGCAGCGTGCTGATGACCATCGATCCGCTGGCCTATTTCTTCTGGGGGCTGGCGTGCCTGTTCCTCGTTGAGGCAGTCTTCCATGAGAAAGCCTGGGCGTGGATCGCCATGGGCCTGGCGCTGGGGGCGGGGTTTCTGGCAAAATTCGCGGTCTTCCTCTGGCTGCCGGGGGCGCTGCTGTTTCTGCTGGTGGATCAGCGGGCGCGGCGGTGGCTGCGGACGCCGTGGCCGTGGGTGATGCTGGCGATCGCCGCGGCCATGACCTCGCCGATCATCATCTGGAATGCGCAACATGGCTGGACGAATGCACATCATGTAGCCCGCGATACGGGCACGGATGCCAGCGGCGGATTCGAGCTTAGAAACGTGTTGGAGTTTGTCGGCGGACAACTTCTGGCCATGGGGCCGGCGCTCTGGGTGATCTTCGTCGGGGCGGTTGTCGCCGTCTGGCGGGCCACGGAGCGGCGGCGCGAACTGGTTTTGCTTCTGTGTCTGGCACTGCCCTACTTTGGCATCGTCGCGCTCGGCGCGCTGCGGGCGAAAGTGCAGGTGAACTGGCCGGTCTATGCTTACTTCGCGTGGATTATCCTTGCCGCGTGGTTCCTGTCGACGCGCCTGCGCGATCAGGCGACCTGGCGGCCGTGGCGGCCGTGGTTCTGGGTGACGGTGGCGATTGCGATCGTGATCTCGCCGATCGCCCACAACACCGAGATGCTCTACGGGCCGATAACCCGGCTGGGCAAGGCGCCGCGGAAGTGGGACACGAGCTATCGGCTGCGCGGTTGGGCCGAGCTTGGGCGGGTGGTCAGCAAGCGGCTCGATACGCTTGGTCCAGGCTCGTTCCTTATTGGAGAGAAATACCAGTTCACGGCGGAACTGGCTTTCTATGTGGACGGCCATCCCAAGACGTATTGCGTCGGCTCGTGGCTTGCGCATCCGCTGCGGCGGGCCCGGGCCAGCCAATACGACGTCTGGACGGATCGGCGGCTGGATCGCCCGGAACTGCTCGGCAAGGATGCGATCTTCTTGGGCGACAACCCGGACGACCCGGAGCAGCCGGCGTACGAGCTGATGGCCGCGTTCAGGTCCTTCGAGCGGTTGCCGCCGGTCGTGATCTACCGCGGCGGAGTGAAGGTGCGCGTGTTTGACCTGTGGGTCGGCCGGGAATTCAAGGGAATGAAATGGCCCGGCGGCCAGGAGAATCATTGAACGCCATGAGCGAGACCGCGAGGAAACATCGGCTCTGGCCGGCGGCCATCGGGTTCGCCGCGCTGTTCATTGTCGCGCTGTTCGCGGATCGCCCCGTGGCGGTGTGGGTGCGCGATTCGGGGTTGGGCGCTACGGTGAAGGCGACTTGGTGGGCGGAGGTTGTCAAGGAACCCGGCGAGTTTCGGCTGGCATGCGCCGTGGCGGTGTCACTGGTGGTGTTGCGGGTGCTCGACTGGCGCCAGGGGGTGTTCATCGGCCTGGCCGGAGTTATGGGGATCATCAATGACCTGCTCAAGTGGATCGTCGGTCGGCACCGGCCGTTCACGTTTCGCCTCGAACACATCGACGAGGCGATTCCCTGGAACGTGATTCCGTTTCGCACCGGCGTGCCGCTGGGCAAGCTGACCTCGAACCTGTCGTTCGCCTCCGGCCACGCGACGGCCAGTTTCGCGACCGCCACGGCGCTGGCGATCCTGCTGCCCCGCTGGAGATGGCTGTTCTACGGTCTCGCCATGTTGACCGCGTTGGAACGGGTGGCGGAAAACGCGCACTGGGCCAGTGACGTCGTGGCCGGGGCGGCGCTATCCTGGTTCGGCGTACACGGGTTGTGGTGGCTGGCTCAACGGTCGGCGCTCGGGCCGGTAGGCAGCGGAGAGAGGGGAGAAACCGCATGACGGAAACGCCCTACCTGTCGCTCGTGGTTCCCGCGTACAACGAGCAGGAGAACATTCCCACCCTGTTGGCGCGCTCGTCGGCGGCGCTGGAACTGATCCGCCGGCCGTTCGAGGTGCTGATCGTGGACGACGGATCGACCGACGCCACGCCCCGGCTGCTCGAGGACGCGATGCACAAGCATGCGTGGCTGCGCGTACTGCGGCTGCAGCGCAACAGCGGGCAGTCGGCGGCATTCGACGCGGGGTTCAAAGCCGCCCGGGGCGAGATCATTGCCACCATCGACGCCGATCTCCAGAACGATCCCGAAGAAATCCCGCGGCTGCTGCCCATGATCGAGGGCTACGACATGATCACCGGCTGGCGGAAGGACCGGCACGACACGAAATTCCGCCGCTGGCAGACGCGCATGGCCAACCGCATCCGCAACTGGATCAGCCGGGAGAACATCGAGGATTCGGCCAGCAGCCTGAAGGTCTACCGGCGGCACTGTCTGGTGGGGCTACAATTGTACAACGGCATGCACCGGTTCTTTCCGACGCTGGTGAAGTTGCGCGGGTACAAGGTGCTGGAAGTGCCGGTGAAGCACTCGCCGCGTTTTGCGGGCACGGCCAAGTACGGTTTCCGCAACCGGGCGTGGAAGGCGTTCGTGGATCTGCTGGCGGTGCGCTGGATGAAGAAGCGGTACCTGCGATACGAAGCGCAGGAGGTCCAGATGCCCGCCTCTCCGCCGCCGCAGGCGGACCAGTGACTGTTCTTTCGGGAGGGCCGCAGTCCTCTGCGGCCGTCTGTAGCCGCGATCGCCGATCGCGGTCCCGGCCGTGCGGAAGCACGGCCCTCCCGGACGTGTGCTCGCGCCTCTGCACCGCCACCATTGGCGGACACCACTGGCAGACCAGTGACTCCGGCGGCGGTTTCGATTAGAGTTCCGGGGCATATGAACATCAACGGACACGACATCGGTGTGTGCAGTTGGTCGCTGCGTCCCAAAGGCATGGAAGACCTGGTCTCCCAGGTCCGGCGCCTGGACCTGGAGCACATGCAGATTTCCCTGCTGGAACTGGTGCAGGCCGACGAGGCCAAACGGGTGCGGGAACTGGCGATCCTGAAGGACTCGGGCATCAAGCTGACCTCGGGAATGATGCACTTCGCCGACGAAGACTACACCACGATTGCGGTCATCCGCACCACGGGCGGGTTTGTCCCGGACAGTTTGTGGCCGGTGCGAAAGGAGTTGACGGTTGCGGCAGGCCGGCTTGCGGCCGGGATGGGCCTCAAGGCGCTGACGGTACACGCGGGGTTCATTCCGCCGTCGAATCATGAGACATACGCCGTTCTGGTGGGCCGCCTGCGCGAGTTGGCCGCCGCCTACGCCGCCGTGGACATGGCCTTGAACCTGGAAACGGGACAGGAATCGGCCCACGAGTTGCTGCAGTTCCTCAACGACCTCGGCGTCAAGAACGTCTCGGTGAACTTCGATCCGGCCAACATGATCCTCTACGGTTCCGGCGATCCGATCGACGCCGTGCATATGCTTGGCCGGCATATCCGGCACGTCCACGTGAAGGACGCGGTGCTTTCCGCGCAGCCGGGTACGAAGTGGGGAGACGAGGTGCCCTTCGGCGTGGGCCAGGTCGGTCCGTGGCATTTCCTCCAGGCCTTGGCGGCCGTGGGCTACACCGGGCCGATGTGCATCGAGAGGGAAGCCGGAGAAGACCGTTTTGGCGACGTGCAATACGCGATCCAGTCGCTCAAGCACGCCAGCGCGTAGTCCGTCGCGCCACTACCCCGGCGTGGTCGATTCATCGACCACGTCGCCGGACTCAGCACTCAGCACTCAATCATCCCCAGCACTCGCACCGCCGCGTGGTTGACACGCCTGCCCTCCTGCGGGTCCAATCCTTCCATGCCCGGCGAATTCGAATTCATCGACTGGATCCGCACACAACAGAAAGCCGGCGGCATCGTCTCCGTTGCGGCCGGCGACGACCTGGCCGTTCTCGACTGGCCGGCCGGGGAGCTGCTCCTCGTCGGCGTCGACCAGGTCCTCGATGGCGTGCATTTCGACAGCGCCGTCCACCTGCCCCGCGACATCGGCCGCAAAGTCATGAACCGCAATCTCTCCGACTGTGCCGCCATGGCCTGCCTGCCGGCTGCGGCCGTGGCCACCGTGGCTCTGCCCCGGTCGGCTTCCATGGACTACGCCAAGGAACTGTATCTCGGCATGAAGGAAGCGGCCGAGAAGTACGGCTGCGCCGTCGTCGGCGGCGACACTGCATCGTGGGATGGCAAACTGGCGATGACCGTCAGCATCCTCGGCCGAAGCGCCGGCATCCGCCCCGTGCTGCGGAGCGGGGCGAAGGCCGGAGACACGATCTACCTGACCGGCCCGCTCGGCGGGTCGATTCTCGGCCGGCATCTTCGCTTCGAGCCCCGCATCGAACTGGCCCGCGAGTTGGCCGGCCGCGGCGTCGTGCATGCCATGATCGACGTCTCCGATGGCCTCTCGCGCGACCTGCGGCACATCTGCCGCGAAAGCGGCCTCGGCGCCGTCATCGACGCCGAGCGCATTCCCTTGCACGCCGATGCGCTCGAGTTGTCCAAGTACACCGGCCGCCCGCCGATCGAACACGCCCTTCACGACGGCGAAGACCACGAGTTGATCGTCGTCGGCACGAGCGGCCTCGGATCGCCGCTAATCGAAATCGGCCGGATGGTGCCCGGAGAGGGGATCATCCTGCGCACCGGCGCCCGCGAGGATCGCCTGGAAGCAGGGGGGTGGGAGCATCGGTTTGAGATGCGGTGATCTGGTGTCAAGTGGCAGCGGCGTCTCGGCGCTGTTCCCGAGCCCGCGACACCTTTGCACAGGACCACGGCCATGAAACGATGGTGACCCCGCTCGGCTACAGGCTGACGACCTCAACATCCAGATGGCGCTTTACAGTGTGCTCGCCCCGAAGCACGGCATCGATTACATCCAGAGTCTTGGCGCTGTAGTAGCGCTCGCCGCATTCCGGGCAGACCTGTGCTTCGACATTTTCCACGACATACCACTTGCCGTCGAGCCGGTGGTGTTTGCTCACCCGCTTGGTTACCGTCATTGCATTGTCAAATTCGCAGAGCATATAGTTAATCCTTGGCGTGTACGGTGATGATAATCAAGCCATCAACTTCACGGAACCGGCAGACGACACAAATGGGGCGTCCGTCCCGAGCCGGGCCGGCCACACGGTACCTGGGCCCTCGCACGTCATGTGTAAACTTCCGATTGATCTGTCCATTCAATAGGGCGTGTTCGACATCCGCGCGTTCGAGGTCATCGGCGTGCATTTCATCTTCGGCGTGGCCGGAGATGATGTAGTTGCGGTCGCGAATGCACTGGTGTATTTGCTGCAGTGGGCTCATCAGTCGGTCAGTATAACCGAGGCTTCTCCTGCAACGTAGCCGTGACACCAGGCACTCACCCGGAATTCTGCGTCATTCGGATTTCGAGCTTCGTCATTCAGTTGCGGCTGCGTCGCCCCGTGTTATCCTCTGCGTTCCTTAGAGACTGCAACGTCAGAGCCCTCGCCATGAAACCCGCCTCCCGTTTCCTCATCGCCCTTCTTTCGCTGCTCATCGCGGCCGCCATCTGGTTGCCAACCCTGCACCTGTTCTTCCGGCCGCGGTTGGAGTCGTTTCGCCAGTCCACTGGCGTGGCGCCGCAAGTTCGCCCCTTGGCCGCGCGGCACTTGGCGCTGTGGGAAGACCCCGTCCGCCGCGCCGCGGAAATCAACCGCATGCGGGCCAACAACGCCGAGTGGGATTTCATGGGCCGCACCTACTTCGTTCTCTCGCTGGCGAACCTGGCCATCCGTGAGCCGCAGCAGGAACAGCGCTACCTCGGCATCATCGACACCATCATTGACGAGACACTCAGCGTCGAGCGCGATCGTGGCATGTACTTTTTTCTCATGGGCTACGCCCGCCGCGGTCCATTCATCGCCCAGCCGCCGCGCAGCACGTTCCTCGACGGCGAGATTGCCCTCATGCTCACCGTCCGGCAGCTTGTGAAGCCCGAGGCGCGCTACGCCGCGCCGCTGGCCCAGCGGGTCGACCTGCTCTTGCAGTACATGTCGCGCGGCCCGGTCCTGTGCGGCGAGAGCTATCCGGATGAATGCTGGATGTTCTGCAATTCGGTGGCCATCGCCGCCATTCACCTCAGCGACCGCCTCGACGGCCGCGATCACTCGGGCTTCGTGCAGCGCTGGCTGGCGACGGTCAAGTCCAGGCTGATCGACCCCACTTCCGGCCTGCTCGTCTCCAGCTTCACCTACAACGGCCGGGCCATGGACGGCCCCGAGGGCTCCAGCATCTGGATGATCGCCCATTGCCTCAAGCTCGTCGATCCGGATTTCGCGGCCGCCCAGTATCGCCTGGCGCGCCAACAGATCGGCCGCCGCCTGCTGGGTTTCGGCTACGCCCGCGAATGGCCCGAGACGTGGCAAGGCGCCACCGACGTCGACTCCGGCCCCATCGTTCCCGTTCTCGGTGTCAGCGCCGGCTCAACCGGCCTGGCCATTCTCGGGGCGGCCAGTTTCCACGATGATGCTTATCTGCGGCAGCTTCTGACGACGTTGCAGTTCGCCGCTTTTCCCATGCGCCATGGCGGCGAATTGCGCTACGCCGCGAGCAACCAGGTCGGCGATGCAGTCCTGCTCTACGCGCTGGTCGAAGGCCCCCTGTGGGACCGCGCGGCGGCCAAACCGGAGGGGCACTGATGATTCGCCGCATCCGAACGATCGCCGGCACCGTCCTGTCCCACACGCTCCTGCGCCCGGCCGGCTGGTTGAGCGCCGCAGTGCTATTCGTGTTGGTTTTTGCGGTGTTTCACGCCCTGGGCTGGCGCGACGACACCTCCTTCATTACCGGCACGGTGTCGTCCAAGGGGGCCGACGCCATGGTCATTCGCGGGATGCTCTACAGCGTCGCCTACGTCGCGGCGGTGGTGGTCAGTCCTATTCTCGTCCTCGGCGCGGGGCTGCGCGTGCTGCTGGAACGGCTGTTGTCAATCATTACAGAATCCGTGTGAGGACAATTCCAGCGGCACCGACCTGGCCCCGCTTCGATCGATGATCGCTCCGCGGCGCCGCTCGACCACCAGGCTTGGCGTCATCGTGCCGAGGCCGCGCCATCCTTGCAGATATATGTAGCATGTGAACGAATCGGAACGCGTTGCCAGCAGGTTGCCGGCCTGGCCGAGCAGATACACCCGTTGCTCGAAATCGGGCAACGCACCGCCGGAATTGTGGGCGCAGATCCGGCTGGCACTGGCGAACGCCGGCACCCGGTAGAGGTCGAACAGGCTGCGAAACGGCCCATGCGCCTCCCGCCAGGCGACGATGGCGCGGGCCAGTTCGTCGTTGTCCCAGAGGCCGTTGGAGTCGCCGGCCGCCACGCCGCGCGTGGCCGGGTCGAGATCGCCAAGGCGGAAGTCCAGCTCATCGGATTCCGGGCTGAAGAACGACACGGCCGCCAGTACCTTCCACGGGGCGGTGTTGACGTTGACCAGCCCCTCTATCGCCAGTGCGGCGTGAGGCGGGCCGGCATGGTGCGCGACGGAAACCGGCGCAGGCGTCACGGGGCTCCATGCCTTGGCGGCAGCATCCCAGTAGGCATATCCTTCGGTCTCGGCGTTGGGCAGATTCGCACCGCGGGGTGCGAGCACGTCGATATAGTCGAAGAGCCGGCCGGCCCAGGCATAGTTGTTGGCGCGAATGAGATACCGGCTGCCGGCCGGTGGAATCATGTCCCAGGCGCGGGCCAGCGTCAGAGTGCCGCCGGCCGGCGTGGAGGCGACGATCGTGCGTGACTGGCCCCGGGCCGGGCCATCGACGAGCAGCAGATCGTACCCCGCCCAGGCATCCGACAATTCATTGCGGAGGGTGTCTGTGACTGTGGTGGAGCCTGCCGACGCGGCGATGCCTTCGGCCAAGACGGCCAGGTCCGCCGGCGTGGGGATGAATCGTCCGATGTGCTCCTGATCGCCGGGAATGGACGCCGAGTCGTCGCTGGTGTCGGTATCCTCGGCAAAGACGCTGTCGGCGGTGACGGCGTTGAGTTCGAGCACCCGTTCGGTGCCGGCCCGCGCGTCGAGTTGGAGACGGTAT
>JBIOJL010000268.1:0-8408 GCA_044450885.1 Tepidisphaerales bacterium | reverse complement strand
TCCGAATACCGTGCCGCCGACGCCCTCGTCGGCGGGATCCGTGGCTTCGAACACCGGCAAAGAACCGCCAGTGAGGACACCGGCGGCACTTGTCCCCGGCAAACTCCACGGCAGCGCCCGCATCACCGGCGGCGCGCTCGACCTCACCCGGGGCGGCCACGTCACCTTCCCCCACCGCGAAGACTTTGACCTCGCCCAACCGCTCACGGTCGAGTGCTGGGTTCGCCTCGAGCGTCCCGGCCAGTGCTCCGTCATCGCCAGTTGCGGCCTGTGGCAGCACACCGGCTGGTTCCTCCAGCAACTTGGCGGCACCTGGCGCTGGCACGTCGGCGGCATCGACTGCGACGGCGGCAAGGTCACCCCCGGCCAATGGACCCACCTCGCCGCCACCTTCGACGGCCGGGTTTGCCGAGTCTTCCAGGACGGTGTCCAGGTTGCCGAAAAAGCCGGCACTCCCAACACCACCCCCTGGCCCGGCGACCTCCACATCGGCCAATACAGCCCCGGCCCCGCCCCGCAGTTCCAGGTCACCGGCCAGATCGCCGGCCTCAAGATCTACCATCGCGCCCTGTCCGCCGGCGAAACGGCCGACGCGGCAAGAGCAAAGCCGCAAGCGGCGGGGAAGTGAGGATGGGCTGCCGTCCGTTTGGACCGAGGCATCGCAATGGCATACGAAGACACAACCCAACCGAGTCTCACGATTCGTATTGTCAACGAAGACCTGCCCGACATGGTCGAACTGGAGACGCGCATTGCGGTGGGCGATTGGCAAGGAGTTGCGCGAGCCTACGCGTCGCCCGATGCGGTTCGACAAGCCGCGAAGTTGCTCCAAAGGTGGTCTCGCCAGCCGGAAGGCCAGGTTGAGTTCGAAGCCGGGGCTGATACCGGCATCGGCTGGCTGCGACTGCGGTTCTATCCCGCGGACCACGCCGGGCATCTTGTGTGCCATGTGCAGCTCGCCACGGGCGGACCGACGGGCGGCCGTCCCTCGGAGGCCCGATTATCGTTGGCGATGCGCACGGAACCCGGCTTGGTCGAACGCTTTGCTCGACGGCTCAAGGCAATTGTCGCGATAGTCGGCGAGGAAGCTGCCTTGCTCGGCGTGTTGGCGTAGAGTTCAGACGAGCGACGATCGCCACCACGCGAGTGCACTGAGTGAGACAGCGGAACCATAGTATGCCATCGAATGGAGCCGCGATGACTCAATTCCAGCAATTGAACAAAGATTGGAATGCACAACCGAATGCCCCGGAGCCCACCGTCCGGGTCGAGGGGCGAGACCTTCTTTTGACATTTCGTGTGAACCCCTTCCGGTATCCAAGATTCCACGACGACGACGTTGGCGTATTGCGATTCTCGCAGTGCAGGCGCTATCGGCTTGGGGCCACCAATGATGAAGGTTGGTACCGTGGACAGTGCCGGTTCAGTGGTCTGGCCCCGCAATGGGGCGAGTTCTATGAGGTGAAGGGCGATCTCCGACTGAGTCAATGTCCCAGCGATTGGGTCACGGTCAACGCGGACGAGAGCGGACCTCGCCATTTCCTCTTCTATCTTCGTGACGAGGCGTTCGAGTGCGACGCTTCAGACTGGAGTCTTACCGTCGTCAGGGACAATTATCGACAATTATAACGGGACGCTGAAAACCGCTTGTCTTCTGCATTCCCTTGGCTAGACGCTCCTACCGCCGATGTTCCAATACGCCAACCCCAATCCTTGCCCTGGATATCTCGCGCAAAGCCGCAATGACAGCCGGATGTTTTGCGTCGTTGCGTGAGATACTCTCCTCTCCGTCCGCAATCATTCCACGGGCAGGTGCTCTGAATGACGACGAATATGGCGCGCCGACAATCGACATCGGTTCACGAACCCGTCATGACCTGCCGCCAGAAATCGCGCAGCGTCCGGATGGCTGCCGATGGAGTCGATGCCGCCAGTTGCGCTTCCGCTGCCTGGGCGGTGAACTCATTGGCCCAGACAAGCGGTGGATCGGGCAGTTCCAGCGGAACGGCGTGGGTGTTGCGCCGGGCGAACGTCGCGCGAACGGCCGTCGCAACTTCCGGCGGCTCCACCCCGCCGATTTCGATCAGCAACACGAGGTCCACAAGGTCTTTCGACCGCATGTTCACGCGGTCCGTCCACGGCCGCGTGTAGGCATGAACTTTCTCGGCAAACTGCTGCGGTTTTGGAATGGCCAGCACCCGCGCCGGCGGAATGCCCGCGAATACGAGCAGGTCGTCGCCGGTCAGCAAATCCGGTGACCCGCCGGTCTCGTCGCCGAATCCCAGATCGATGTGAAACCGCCCATATGTCTTGCCTGCCAGGAATGCCTCGCACGGAAAGCGGGCGCCGCCGAGGGGCGCGCCGGCCAATTCCATCTGGGCCTCCTCAATGCGAAACGTCAGGTGGTCACCCAGGTCGGTCTCGGCCGCAATTTGCAGTTGTTCCCGGATACCGCGCAGGCGGGCCTGCAAATCCTGGTCTCCGGTGGTGTTACAGGTGAGGTCGATGTCGCGCGTCGTGCGAGCCCGGGGACGGTAACGGAGCTCCATCGCATAGCCACCCTTGAGCAGCCACGGCGGATTGGTCCTGGAAAACAAACGAGCAAGGAGCCGCTCGATGACGAGCTTGAGCCGAAGCGTGTTGATCGGAAGGCCACGCTCGGCGGCCACAGTTCTGAGGCGTGCTTCAAGTGATGCCTTGAATGCCGCAGGGGTTGCGTAAGACTTGGCCATGTTCATCACCCAATCAGCGCCGCCAGGCGCTCAAGGCGTGCGGCAGGTGCCGTCTTCGCAACGGCCTTCTTCAGTTCAGACTCGCGTACCAGCCCGTGCCGCAGAGCGTCTTCGACGGCACGGGAGAGTTGCTCGTCGGTGATGCCCGGCTCGCAAGCCAGATCAACAAGAGTCCGCAGTGGCGTCGTAACCGAGAAGCCTTCCCGGGCCTCGGTGTCCCTTGCAGTCAGTCGTGCCTTGTGCAGCGTGCAGCCCCGCGGAGGCAGTTTTCGGAAGGACGGCGGCACGGTCAGATGGACGCGCTGGGGAAGGACATCGCTGAGCTGGTGCAGCAGCAGCGCGCTGGCGTGGGAAACGGCCGCCTGCGGTTCATCGTCGCGATTGCGGCTCCAGAGCGACAGGCGGATCAGATCGTCGTGCTCCGTTGGTGGCATCGTGGGCAGCCGATAGAGCCCATGCCCGGCCCGCTCGAAATTCCCCGCCTGAAGGTGGTAGGCCAGATGGGGGTAGTTGTACCCGGATGCCGCCGCCTGTTTCGCGGTGAAGTAGCCGCCCTGGGCGGCTGCGAGGGCATACAGAGCCCTGAGAGATTCGTGGGTATCGCGATACTCCATGCACAATCCTTCAGATTATTTGAAGGATTATGCGCTTTCGGTTGCATCAAGTCCACTGGGATGGCCAACGGGCCGTGAAAGATGCCGGACGGATGCGGTAGCGGACGCAGTACCAACCTTCCAGATCAGCGCCCTCCCCGAACCGCGCTCCCGCGACAGGCCGATTTCTTGTTCCAGTTGCCTGACCCACTCCGGGCATGGGATCTTGTACGGCAACTTCAGCCGCTGCTTCAACTCCGCCCAGGTGAGCCCGGCCGGGAACCGGCGAAGCTCGTCCGCAATCGCATCCCGGAAGTCGACGTAGCGCATGTGTACCTCGCGATTGTGCGGAAGCGGTAGGGCCGGTGCCCGCGCCGGCATCTTCCAGCGGCGTTTGCACGCCGTGCCGACGGGGGCGTCGGCACCACTTCTCCGGCCATCACGGCCACTGCGTCCTCGACGCGCCAACCTGCCCGGGGCGCGCCGGCTTCCAGGCCACGCCTTCGGGCAACGCGGCGGCCGGGTTCAGGCCGTCGCGGGTCAGGAGCTTGAATCCCGTCCCGGATAACTCGAAGGTGATGGGCATCTGCCGCGAGTTGCGGTCCTCGCCGAAGCGCTGCTGCCACTGCGCCAGCGTGTTGTCGGGGTTCCAGGAGTGGCGCAGGACGGCCGCGGGGGCGTAGATGTTGCCGTCGGAGTGGTTGCTGGTGACGGTCCGCGTGTCGGAATCGCCGGAGGTGCCCATGAACAGCGTCAGGTCGCAGCCGCGCGGCGCGCCCTCGCCGGCGATGCTGTTGTGGATCAGCAGGTTGTTCAGCACGTGGACGTTCTCCAGCGGCCAGTCGGCGCCGCGCGGCATGCACACGATCCCCGAGTGATTGGCGGCCACGGTGTTGTGGACGACCCAGGTATTCTGCGACCCGGAAATGTAGATGCCCCGCTCGCGGTTGGCGAAAACGAGGTTGTCGGCAATCAGGCCGCCGCCCTTGTTGATTTCGTAGAAGATGCCGCAGCCGTCGTTGTGGTGCGACACGTTCTCCACGATGCGGATGTCGGCATTGTCGCTGTCGAACCAGATGCCGTCGCAGGCGATGTTGTAGGCCGCCTCGCAACGGCGGATGATGCAGCGCTTGTTGGCCGGGATGCACTTCATGCCGCCGCAGTGCCAGCCCGCGTGGAACCGGCGGTAGTTGTTGAACAGCAGCGTACAATCTTCGACGATGCAGTCCTCGCACTGGCCCATGCCCAGGCCGGTGTTGCCGTTGTACGAGAGGTCGCAGTTGCGGATGACGGAGTCCTTGCAGCGGCCGAACCCCAGCCCGGCAAAATCGGAACCATGGACGCGGCAGTCTTCCATGACCACGCGCTGGCAGTTGCCGATGCTGACCATGGGCCACTGCCCGCCGGGCTGGCGGTTATGGCGCATTTCCAGGCCGCGGATGACCACATCGTGTACGCCATCGGCCGTGAGCACGAAGCCGCGCACGCCCACTTCGATGTTGGACCAGCCGGGCTCGCCGGCGATCTTGATGTAGAGCGTCTGGTCGGCCGGGTCGAAGTAGAACGAATTCTGAATCAGGTCGGCCAGCCCCCGGCCGACCGTGGTCAGCTTGAGGTACTCATCGTTCTTGTAGATGGGGTCGAGGCCGATGCGCTGCAGCGGCCGGTCATCCTGCATGAACACCTGCGAAACCCAACGGCGGGATTTGTCGCGGTATGCCCCATCGAATCGGGCATCCGTGAAGAACTCCTCGCCCAGCCGCACCTTCCACACATCGGCGAACGCCTGGGGATACGGCTCGGGGACAGCCGGCCCGGCGGCCAGCTTGGTCCACTTGCCGCGGACGATCTCCGAGCCCTTGATCACCACCCGCTCGCCCGGCGCCGCGGCGAAAGTGATCGGCCGGTCCTTCTCGCCGCTGACCTTGATCTGCACATGCTCGCGGTAGATGCCCTCACGGATCAGCACGCGATCCCCGGGTTTGAGTTCCGCGGCCGCGCCGGCACGGGCGATCGTCTTCCACGGCCGCTCCGCCGTGCCCGGGTTGCTGTCGGCCGCTCCCGCCAGCCGCTGGTCGACGTAGTAAGCCGCAGCAAAAAGCGGCGACGTTTGTGCCGCCAGAAGGACGGCGATCAGGGCGAGGCTCATCCAGTTCCACATAGGCGCTCCCGTGAATGGCTTCCGGGACCCATGGTACCGTCCGCGCCGCGGAGGGTCCACGACCGTTGTTGCAGATGACCCGCCGGGCATTCGCCGCGGAGCGGCGCAGGTCAATAGCCAGGGGCGCAAGCCCCTGGGCGCAGACATCCGAGGTGATCGGCAGCCGCGAAGCGGCGACAGTAGTTGGGGCAAGCGTGCGTGGCGACGAAAACTACCGTCGCCCCATTCGGGGCTTTCGTTCGTACTCCACATCTTTCCAGCGGCTTGCGCCGCCGGCTATTGACCGCTGCCGCTCCGCGGCAAAGAAGTCCGACATCGCCTGCAACGACGGTCGTGAACTCCGCCGCGGACCTCAACCGCCGGTCACGCCTGTGACGGCGCCACGTAGATCATCCAGGACACGCCGAACCGGTCGGCGGCCATGCCGAAGCGCGGCGAGAAGAAGGTCTTGGTCATCGGCATCTGCACCTTGCCGCCGTCACCCAGCGCCGCGAACAGCCGTTCCGCCTCGGCCTCGTTGACGACCGTCAGCGACAGCGCGAATCCCTGGAAACTCGGCCGACCGGTGCATTGGCCGTCCGAAACCAGCACCGTCGTTTCGCCGATGCGCAGGTTCGCATGCATCACCTTCTCCCCGGTGCCGGATGCACAGGGTTCCGGTCCTTCCTTGAATCGCATCAGCATCTTCACTTCCGCGCCGAGCGCGCGGCGGTAGAACTCGATCGCCTCGTCGCAACGGCCATCGAAGAACAAATAGGGCTGAATCTGCATGATGTCTCCATTTGAAGGGTCCGGGCCGATCGCTGCGGACGAGTTCCCGTCCGCAGGGCTTTCCGGTGTTCGTACATGATAGGCACGATCAGGGGATAACGGAGAGTTAAACCCTTCGGCAGAGCCTGCTTATGAAATCGAGCATGGCCGCCAGCGATGGATGGTCGAAATTCCACACGCCCGCTTCCGCACTCTCACCAAGTGTCATCGCGGGATTTCCGCCACACCCGGCGATCATCGCGTGGACCCGCAGTTTCGCCTGCCAGTTTGCGTTAAGCTTCTTTTCACCCACGCAGGATAGAAACTGTTCGGCACAGGCCGCGAGTTGACGGTTCACGGCGGATTTCAGGCAGGCATGCTCCAGGCAACCCGATGGCTCGTCGTGGGGCATGACCAGGAATGAGACTGCGGGCCTCCCTTCCGCGATCTCGCCCTGCTGCTCGGGCACGGCAAAGCCATTGTTCCGCAGGTGGTCGCGGATGGATGCAGTCATCGCGACTCTGTCCTGCTCGGCGTCGCAGATGACCCCCAACGCGACCACCCGATCGAAGTTGCGTTGCGGCCGCAGCACGCTCAAGAACTGGCCGAGCGTGTTGCCTCCCTGTTTGAAGTCCCAAAGCAGCGCGTTCCGTTGGAAAAGCGCATCCTGCTTCAAGCGGCTTCGCAACAACAGATGCAGATAATCCAGCCCCTCGACGGCCAGCAACACCGGTTTGTCGATCGACTTGTTGGGCATCACCGGATCTCCAATCCGGCCTTGTCGGAGATGTCATATGTCTCATAGGTGTACTTCTGGGCTGTCAGCGTTCCATCCTCGTGGCGGTCAAGACGGAACACGCGCAGCCAGTCGTGGTGCTCGCCGAATGCGCCCAGCGTCGCCCTCAACATCTCCTCATTGTGCGTGGCGCAGAACACCTGTTTGTCCCCGGCTATCCCGATGATGCCCTCCCACACGGAGTGCATGATGGAGTGGTGGAGGCCGGAATCAATTTCATCTACGATCAACAACCTCGCGTCGCCAGACAACAACCCTGTCACCATCAGTGCCACACGACAAAAGCCATCACCAAGAACGTTCATCGGCAGTGAACGCGCCAGGCCGACGTCTACCATGACGGTTGGCCCGGAATTCCTGACGCCCGGCCAAAGACGGGTGATTCGCGGGTCTACCCGTCTCAGCAGTTCCAGGAGTTCTCCTTCCCGCTTGGTCTCGTAGAGAGACGTCAGCAACCGCGCAGTCTCGCCGGGGCTGCTGGCGCGCCGGGCGTGGACGTGAAATGCGCCCAATCGTTGAACGCCCGAACCCGCCTCGGCCTGGAACCCCACTTCAATCAGGTTGAGGCGAGATTCCACGGCATTCTCACCCGGTCGCCGATAGACCAATTTCACGCCGCGGAGTTCTGTCAGCGGCTCTGTTGCCATGGGGCTAGCGGCTGCTGAGTGCGTGTCTGCCGCCGTGCTGACGACCGTTCCTCCGGCGATCCCCTCAACCAACAGAGAATTCTGCTGCCCGTCAAGCGTGAACTCGAACTTCACGGGTTGGCTCACATCGAGGTCGTAGAAGAAGACGCGCAGCGTATCATCATTCGCCCGACTTGGGGGTGGCATTTCCCGCCATTGAGACAGCGTGACAAGCCATTGGACCGCGGTCGGGTTGGCGATCATCGAGATCGCCTCCAGCACGCTTGTCTTTCCCGTTGCATTGGTCCCCACGAAGATGTTGACTTTCCCAAGGTCCTCGAGGCAAAGCGCTCTAATGCCGCGGAACCGCTCGATGTTGATTGTGTCAAGCATATGGCTCCTAGGGTAAGCACTGATGAGCCTGTTCGCCAGTGGCAGCGGAGTTCCCTTCGCCGACATCACGGATCATCAATCACGCCCCCTTCGTCCCGCGCCCGCCCCGCCTTACAATCCCCTCATGCGCATCATCGACCTCGCCACCTCCGGCTACCGCAGCACCTGGGCGCTCCAGGAGAGTGCGGCCGAGGAGGCGGCCGGCGGCGGCGAGGAACGCGCGTTCCTCGTGGAACATCCGCCGGTCATCACGCTTGGCCGGCGCGCCGGGTTGGAGAAGAACGTGCTGGCCGCCAGCGAACACCTGGCATCGCTCGGTGTCGAGGTCGTCCACAGCGACCGCGGCGGCGATGTCAC
>JBIOJL010000267.1:0-8507 GCA_044450885.1 Tepidisphaerales bacterium | reverse complement strand
GTCGATCACCAGCAGGCGATGCTTTTCGTTGGCATCAAGCCGGGCAGTCACCCCTGGATCGGCGAGCACGTCGGCAAGTGGCTGCACGCGGCCACGCTGGCGTGGGTCTACACCGGCGACCCGGCGCTGCGGAAGAAGCTGGATGACACCGTGGCCGAGTTGTGCAAGTGCCAGTTGGCCGATGGGTATCTAGGCACGTATCTGGACAAGGACCGCTGGACCGAGTGGGATGTGTGGGCGCATAAATACAACCTGATAGGACTTATCACCTACATGCGCTACACCGGCAACATGGAACCGCTGCCGGTCTGCCGGAAGATGGGCGACCTGCTCTGCAACACCTTCGGCGACGAACCGGGCAAGCGCGACATCATCAAGGCCGGGCACCACGTGGGCCTGGCCCCGACCAGCGTGCTCGAGCCGATGGTGCTGCTCTACCGCCTGACCGGCGAGGCCCGCTACCTCGATTTCTGCAAGTACATCCTGCGGGCCTGGGAACACCCCAACGGCCCGAAGATCGTCTCCACGCTGCTGACGGCCAAACGCGTGGACAAGGTGGGCAACGGCAAGGCGTACGAAATGCTGTCGTGCCTCAACGGAGCCCTGGAATACTATCGCACGGTCGGCGGCGACCGGCAGATTCTCGACGCCTGCATCAACGGCTGGCAGGACATCGTCGACAACCGGCTGTACCTCACCGGGGCGTCCAGCTACGGCGAGGTTTTCCACGACAATTTCGACCTGCCCAACGTCGCCAACGTGGGCGAAACCTGCGTGACCGTCACCTGGCTGCAGTTCAACGCGCACCTGCTGCGGCTGACCGGCGAGGCGCGGTTTGCCGAGCAACTCGAACGCGTGGTGCTCAACCAACTCTTCGGGGCGCAGCGTTGCGACGGCGCGGCCTGGGGCTATTACGTGCAGATGGAAGGCAAGAAGCCGTACAGCTCGACGCTCGACGGGCACTGCTGCCTGTCCAGCGGCCCGCGCGGCGTGTCGCTGATCCCCACCTTCGCCGTCAGCACCGATGCCGACGGCGTGGTCGTCAACCTCTACGACGCCGGCAAGGCGACGCTGACGCTGCGCGACCAGACGGCGGTGAAAGTGACGATCGACACGCTCTACCCGGCCGACGAGCGGATCCGCATCGCCGTCGAACCGGCCGCGAAGAAGGCGTTCGCGGTAAAGGTCCGCGTCCCCTTATGGTGCAGGAACGCGTCGGTGCAGGTTGGCGGCAAGGCGGTCGACCCCAAGCCGGCGGCCGACGGCTATGTCGCCATCTCGCGCGAGTGGAACGCGGGCGACGCCATCGAGCTGGCGTTCAAGCTCGAGCCGCGCGTGGTCGTCGGCGACCACAAGAACGCCGGGAACATCGCCGTGCTCTATGGCCCGCTGGTGCTGGCCGCCGACGAGGCCACGCTGCCGGCCGAGAACCAGAGGATCAATGGCGTCAGCGTGCTCAACCCGGAGCTGTCGGCGCTGGGGATCGCGCCGGAAGCCGCGCCGGATGCGATCAAGTCGTGGCCGGGCGCCCGCGTGTTCCGCGCCAACGCCCTGGCCCGCCGCACCGGGCAGGCGATGGAGATCCGCATGGTCCCCTTCGCCGACGCCGGCGGAACGGGGACCCCGTACAAGGTATGGCTGCCCATCCGCAAACCCAACGCCAGCGGCAATCTGCTGCTCGACGGCACGGAGAGCCGATCGCGCAGGGGCAACCAGGGCGGATCGATCATCGACGATGACGAGCAGTCGATCGTGGTGACGTTCGACGGCAAGCCGGCGGCCGAGGACTGGTATGCGGTCGCCCTGGCCGAGCCCGCGACGATCGGGCGCGTGGTGTTCGTGCATGGCAGGAGTTTCCACGACGGCGGCTGGTTCGACGCCAGCGCCGGCAAGCCGCGGGTGCAGGTGCAGACCGCCAAAGGCGGCCAGTGGCAGACGGCCGGCGAACTCAAGTCCTACCCGGCCACCACCAACACCAATGCGGCCGGGCTGAAAGACGGCGATAAATTCACCTGCACATTGGAGACGCCCGTCAAGGCGCTGGCCATTCGCGTCATCGGCAAACCCGCCAGCGGCGACAATGCGACCCAGGCGTTCTCGTCGTGTGCCGAGTTGCAGGCATTCGAGCCGGGGAAATAGCGGCCGGGTGCATTGTGGCCGCGATCGCCGATCGCGGTTCTCCGCTGGACGGTTTACCGTGAAAACCCATGGGAACATCCGCAAGCGACATCGCATTGACCGTATCATCCGGGGCGACCATTCTTCCGGGAGGGCCGCAGTCCTCCGCGGCCGTTTCGCGGCGCGACCATCCCGGCCGTGCAGAAGCACGGCTCTCCCGAATCCGTGGGCGCGCCCGGTGGCGGACTACTTGCTGGCGACGGCCTGGGGGATGGGGATCTTCAGGCGGAAGGTGGAGCCCTGGCCGGGCTCGCTGGCGACTTCGACGCAGCCGCCGTGGCTCTGGGCGATGTGTTTGACGATCGAGAGGCCGAGGCCCGTGCCGCCCATCTCGCGGGAGCGGGAGCGGTCGACGCGGTAGAATCGCTCGAAGATGCGCGGCAGGTCGTCCTTGGGAATGCCGATGCCGTTGTCGCTGACCTCGATGACCGCGTTACCGGCGGATTCGCGGAGCGACACCGCGATGCGGCCGGATTCGCCGGTGTACTTCACGGCGTTGTCGATGAGATTGGCGGCGGCGCGCTCGATGTAGTCGGGGTTGCCGAGAATCATGGGGACGGGCTGGAGGTCCTCGGCGATGGTCTGGTTCTTCTTGGCGGCGGCCGGCGCGAGCATGTCGATGGCGCGACGGACGCACTGGGTGATGTCGACGCCCTGGCGCGACGGCAGTTCCTGCTGGCTTTCCAGGCGGGACAGTTCCAGCAGGTCGCGCACCAGGTTGGTGAGTTGGCCGGCGTGGCGGTCGATGGTGGTGAGGTATTCGGGACATTTGACGGGGTCGTTCATGGCGCCGTCGCGGAGGGTTTCGACGTAGCCCTTGATGACCGTGAGCGGCGTGCGCAATTCGTGCGACACGTTGGCGACGAATTCCTTGCGCAGTTCCTGATAGCGGACGGACTGGGTGGTGTCGTGGATCACCAGCACCAGGCCGCGGAAGCCGCCGGGGCCGTCCTGCTGGGAATGGATGGGGCTGAGGGTGACCTCGAGGTGGCGGCCGGCGACCATGCCGAGTTCGAACATGCTCCGCAGGCCGCTGGTCTGGGCGTCCTGGGCGGCCTTGATGATGCGTTCCATGCGGACGACCTGCCAGAGCGGCCGGCCCGTGGCGGCGGAGAGTTCGAAGCCCAGGAGCGAGGCGGCGGCGTGGTTGGCGACGAGGATGTTCTGCTGCGCGTCGGTGGCGATGACGCCCTCGGCCATGCTGGCGAGGATGGTGAGAAGTTCGGCCTTGTCCTTCTCGGTCTGGCGCACGAAGCCCTGGAGCGATTCCGCCATGGTGTTCAGGGCATCGCGCAGGGTGCCGATCTCGCCCCTGGCTTTGCCGAGGGAACGGCGATCGAAACCACCCTTGGAGACGATGTCCGCCATGCTGGTGAGTTCGACGACCGCCTGGGCCTGTTTCCCGGCATGACGGTAGCCGATGGCGACGGCGCAGCCGGTCACCACGACGGCAAATCCCGCAATGCCGGCGTAGAGAAGCCAGAGTTGGCGAGAGAGATCGCGCAAGCGCACGGCCAGACGCAGAAAATACGTCGTGTCGCCGTCGAGTTTCACGCGATTGGTCCGGTAGAGCATTCCCTCGTGGACCGTGGCGCTGGCGCGCTCCGACGAGCCTTCGCCCAGAGCGGCGGCCTCAACGATTTCGGGGCGCTGCAGGTGGTTCTCCATCCTGGCTGGATCCGCCCAGTTGTCGCCCAGAACCGTTCCATCGGAGGCGATAACGGTGATGCGGCAACCCACCTGCTGGCCGATCTGGACGATCTTCTGCTGCACCCGGTCGTAGCGCCCGGCCGACATGTCATCGCGGATGATGCTGGCCGTGAGCTGCAATTCGGCGTGCAGGGCGTTGGTGTGGCTGTCACGATGGACCGACCGCAGGCGAAAAGCCGCATACAGGCTCAGTCCGGCCGTGGCCACCACGATCACTGCCAGAAACGGCAGGAACAGGGTTCTGAAGAAGACGCTGCGGAACACGGGTCAGCCTTTCACGGCCGGTTCGCCGCTGGGTATCTCCCGGAACTTGTAGCCGAAACCGCGGATGGTCTCAATATGCTCTCCGCCCGGGCCCAGTTTTCTGCGGATGGCGGTGATGTGTACGTCGATGGTGCGGTCGAAGACATTGCTGTCGCGGTCGAGGGCGGAGTCGATGATCTCGTCGCGGCTGAGGACGCGTCCGGGGCGACTGGTGAGGCACTGGAGGATGCGGAATTCGGTGGCGGTGAGCTGCACGGGCCTTCCGCCGCTGGTGACTTCGTGGCGCTTGAGATCGATGACGATTTCGCCCTGGCGGATCAGTTCCGGGGGCTCCTCCTGAAGCCGGGTGCGGCGCAGCACCGCCTTGGCGCGGGCGACCAGTTCGCGCGGGCTGAACGGCTTGGTGACGTAGTCGTCGGCGCCCATTTCCAGCCCGACGATGCGGTCGGTCTCGGCGGCCCGGGCCGTGAGCATGACCAGGGGGATTCGCGCCGTGCGCGACTCGGCGCGCAGCCGCTTGCAGACCTCCAGGCCGTCCATGCCGGGCATCATCAGATCGAGGATGATGAGATCGGGCCGGTGCTTGGTGGCGATCTCCAGGCCGGCGGCGCCGTCGTTGGCGAGGATGACGTCGAAGCCCTCCTTCTCCAGGTTGTAGCGAACGAGCTCGAGAAGGTCCTTTTCGTCGTCGATGACCAGAATAGTTGCTTTGCTCATGGCTGAGTCCTTGCCGTGGATAGAGTCCCATTATTGTCACCGCCGCCGGTTTTGCCATCGGCGGACAGGCTGGGGTGCCGAATGTCCCTGCCCTGCACGAGGTAGATCACTTCCTCGGCGATGTTCGTGGAATGATCGCCGATCCGCTCCAGGTTCCGCGACAGCAGGATCAGCGACAGCGCCCGCTGGATGGTGCCGGGGTCGGCCATCATGTAAGTCAGAAGGGTGCGAAAGACCTGGTCCTTGAACGCGTCCACCTGGTCCTCGTACTCGATGACCTTCTCGGCCAGCGCGATGTCCCGCTCCACCAGCGCCGTCAGCACGTCCCGCACCATCTTCTCGACGATATCGGACATGATGGCGATGTCCACCATGGGCTTGAGCGGCGGGAACTGCAGCACGTAGCGGGCGTTCTGGCAGATGTTGATGGCCTGGTCGCCGATCCGCTCGATCTCGCTGGTGATCCGCGACGCCGCGAAGAGGAACCGCACGTCGGCGGCCATGGGCTGGTTCAGCGCCACCAGGGTCACGGCCGCCTCGTCGATCTCCAACTGGAGCTGGTCGACCTGGCGTTCCTTCTCGAAGACGTCGCGGGACAGCGACTCGTTGCGCTCGATCAGCGAGCGCACCGCGCCCTGGATCATGGCCTCAGCGATGGAACCCATGAGGACGATCTTCTTGAGAAGATCCTGGAGTTGTTGTTCAAAGTGCCGCATATTCTTCTTTCGTTTCTGCCGGACCGGGAGGGCCGTGCTCCTGCACGGCCGGCCGCGATCAACGATCGCGGCTACAGCGGACCAGTTATCCGAATCGGCCGGTTACATAAGCTTCCGTTTCCTTGCGGTGGGGCGTCACGAAAAGCTTGTTGGTCGGGCCGTATTCCACGAGGCGTCCCATGTACATGAAGGCCGTGTAGTCGCTGACCCGGGCCGCCTGCTGCATGTTGTGGGTGACGATCAGCACGGTGTACTTGCCGCGAAGCCGGTAGATCAGTTCCTCGACCTTGCTGGTGGCGATCGGATCCAGCGCCGAGCAGGGCTCGTCCATGAGCAGCACCTCCGGCTCGGCCGCGATGGCGCGGGCGATGCACAGCCGCTGCTGCTGGCCGCCGGAAAGACCCAGGGCGCTGCTGTGCAGGCGGTCCTTGGCCTCATCCCAGAGCGCCGCGCCGCGGAGGGATTTCTCGCAGACCGCCTCGAGCACGGCCCGGTTGCGTTCGCCGCCGATGCGCAGGCCGTAAACCACGTTCTCGAAGATCGACATGGGGAACGGGTTGGACTTCTGGAACACCATGCCCAGCCGCCTGCGGACGGTGATGACGTCGATGTTGCGGCCGTAGATCGGCTGGCCGTGCAGATAGATGTTGCCGTCGATGCGGACGTTGTCGATGAGGTCGTTGAGGCGGTTGACGCTACGGAGCAGGGTTGATTTACCGCAGCCGGAAGGCCCGATCAGGGCGGTGACCTTGCCGATGGGAATCTTCATGTTGACGTCGAAGAGCGCCTGCCGCGGGCCGTAGAACAACTGGAAGTTCTCGAGGCTGAGCACCGGGACCTCGGCGCTGAGTTCGGCGTGCGTATCCGTTCTCGAGGTCTCGACGTCGCCGAGGGCGGACTGGGCCGCAGACGCCGGAGGCGCGGCCGGGGCGCCGGCGGGATCGCGTACCTCGACGCTGCGCATCACGGGCCGAGTCATTGTCCGCAACTCCTCTGTTGTAGGCATAATAGCATCTCCTCTGATCCGGTCATTGCGGATGCCTCTGCCGGGCGAAATAGCGGATCAGCATGTTCAGCACGAAAATCAGGCTGATAAGGACCAGTATTCCCGCCCAGGCCTGTTCCTTCTGGGCCTTGTAGGGACCGGTGGCGTAAACGTATATCTGTACTGTGAGCGATGGAAAGGGCTGGTTGGGGTCGAGCGTCAGCAGGCGCGAACCCAGCGCCGTGAACAGCAGCGGCGCCGTCTCGCCGGCCACCCGAGCCAGGGCCAGCATGACGCCGGTGATCAGCGAGCCGGTGGCGGAGGGAATGACGACTTTGAGAACGGTCCACGCCTTGGTGGCGCCCAGGGCGATCGAGGCTTCGCGGTAGCTGTTGGGCACCAGCCGCAGCATCTCCTCGGTCGTCCGGGCGACGATGGGGACCATGATGAACGCCAGGGCCAGCGCCCCGGCCCAGCCGTTGAAGTGCCCCATGGGCACGACCACCAGTTCGTAGCCGAGAATTCCCACAACGATCGAGGGTACCCCGGCGAGCACGTCGCTGATGAACCGCACCGGCGCGGCTATTCTGGAATTCGACGAATACTCGGAGAGATACACCCCCGCCAGCATGCCGACGGGGATACCGACGACACTGGCCATGGCAATGAGCATGGCCGTGCCAATGATCGCATGCTTCATGCCTCCGGCAAAATCGGTCCGGCCGGTGGGATACTCCGTGAAAAACTGCCAGCTCAGACTCTTGAAGCCGATCGAGATGAGGTAGCCGGTGACAAGGGCGAGCAGGGCGAGAATGACGGCCGCGAAAGCGATGCACAGCAGGAACGCCGTGCGGCTCTTGTATCGGGTCCAATGCTCGTAGGCCGTCAGGGCCATCTCACGTTCCTCTCGGTTAATGCGCCGCCGCCGTACGCGCGCCCGAGCCGACGACCAGCGTGCGGGCGACCACGTTGAAAACCAGGGACATCAACAGCAGGATCAGGGCGACCTCGATCAGCGCCGAACGGTGCAACAGGGTTACGGCCTCGGCGAACTCGTTCGCCAGCAGCGAGGACATGGTCTGGGCCGGCGCCAGCGGCGAATACTCGATCTGGTTGTTGTTGCCGATCACCATGGTGACCGCCATGGTTTCCCCGGCAGCGCGGGCCAGTCCGAGCATCACAGCTCCGAACAGCCCGGAGCGCGAATAACGGAGCATCTCGCGGGCGCTTTGCCACCAGGTGGCGCCAAGGGCCAGCGACCCCTCAATCTGTGCCCGGGGCACCGCCCGCAACACATCCCGGGCGATCGCGGTGATGATCGGCAGAACCATGATTCCCAGGATCAGCCCGCCGCAGAGCATGTCGCGGCCGGTCGGCGCAACCGGGCGGTTGTGCGAATCGAAGAACATCCAGTGGAAGCCGGGAACCCTGTGAAGGAGCATCTGGATCGTCGGCTCGACGTGGCCTTGCAGGAACGGGGCCAGCACAAACAGCCCCCACAGGCCATAGGCAATCGAAGGGATGGCTGCCAAAAACTCGATCAGGAACGACACCGGCGCGATCATCCATTTCGGCGCGATCCGCACCAGGAACAGGGCCGCACCCAGGCTCAGCGGCACGGCGAACACCAGCGCCAGGCCGGAGCTGACGGCCGTGCCGTAAATCACCGGCAGAGCGCCGAAGGACGCGGGAATCGTGTCCATCACCATTTCGCCGTCTGCGAAGACGATTTTGCCGTCGGTCCCGCGCTTGGGGACCTCAAGCTCGTTGGGGCGCCAGTTGGAAGTCACCAGGAACTTGATCCCGAATTTCTTGACCGCCGGCACTGCCGACGCGGCCAGCACCAGGATCAAGGCCACCAGCATGCCGATGATGATGCAGGCGCTGCCGCGGGCGACCCATTCGAGGATGAAGTCGGCCCAGGGAATGCGGCGCCG
>JBIOJL010000266.1:0-8588 GCA_044450885.1 Tepidisphaerales bacterium | reverse complement strand
TTAGCGTACAATACACGACAGAACTTCAGACTCGCCTCGCTTCGCACGCAGTACATCACTTCAAACGCGTGACCATCGCCGTAATCTTGTTCCCAAAGCGCGGCTGCGGGCGAATCCGAATTGCTGGAGGATTCCAACTTCTGAACACGGTCCAGTTCGAGCTGCCATGTCTGACGCCGTTCCTCGACGCGTAGCGGCTCGCATGTCCATTTGAATGCAGCGTGCGGCAGATCGCCTCGTGCCAACGACAGAAGAGTCGGCGAGAGTCCCCAAGCCGCAAGTTGTTCCAGTCACTCCACCATGCGTTTGTCACCGTTGATGGCCGACAGTATAGCCATCCTTGAGCGGCATGTGTATCGAACCTCCCGAAGCGTCTTGGAGTATTCGGGTGTAGTGGTGCCGACGCCTCGTCGGCACATTCACCAGTGCCGGTGAGGGCACCGGCACCACTTTTGCCGCCGTCAACTGATTCTTAATACGGCCAATCCTTGGCGGTCTCAACTCCTTACCTGCCAGCATGTTGCAGCCTGTACAAGTTGCCGCGGCCGGTGATTCCTGATCTCCCGGAGCTTGCTTGCGGTTGTGCTGGGGCTTGAATCGCGGTATGCTGCGCGACTTTCCTTCAGGCGATCTGTATTATGAATAAGGTGCGAAACGATATTCGGAATCTTGCTATTATTGCCCACGTCGACCATGGGAAGACCACCCTCGTCGACGCACTGCTCCGCCAGTGCGGCAACTTCCGCGAGTCCCAGGTGGCCCAGGATACGCTGCTGGATTCCAACCCGCTGGAACGTGAACGCGGCATCACCATCCTGGCCAAGAACGTGGCCATCACCTACGTCGATCCCAAGAACGGGCAGACGACCAAGATCAATCTGATCGACACGCCCGGCCACGCCGACTTCGGTGGCGAGGTCGAACGCGTGCTGTCGATGGCCGACGGGGTGTTCCTGCTGGTGGACGCGGCCGAAGGGCCGATGCCGCAGACGCGATTTGTCCTCAAGAAGGCGTTTGAGAATCTGCTGCGGCCGATCGTCGTTATCAACAAGATCGACCGGCCGGACGCGCGGGCGCATGAGGTGCTCGATGAAGTGTTCGACCTGTTCATCGAACTCGGGGCCGACGATGAGGCGCTGGATTTCCCGACCATCTACGCCTCCGGGCGGCAGGGCGTGGCCTCTTGGAAGCTCGAGGAGCCCGGCCATGACGTGCTGCCGCTCTTCGAGGCCATTCTGCAGCACGTGCCGGCCCCGCATGGCGACCCGGAGAAGTCGCTGCAGATTCGCATCGCCAGCATCCAGTTCAACGACTATGTCGGCCGGATCGGCGTCGGGCGCATTTACAACGGGCGGATCCGCGCGGCCGAGCCGATCAGCGTGGTCAAGCGCGACGGGAAGATCGTCAAGTGCAAGGCGCAGCAGGTGCAGGTGTTCGATGGCCTGGGCCGGCGCGATGTCGAACAGGCCGAGGCCGGCGAGATCGTGGCGTTGATCGGGCTGGAGTCGGTGGACATCGGCGACTCCATCTGCGCCTTTGAGAACCCGCAGGCCCTGGAGCCGACGGAGATCGAGCCGCCGACGCTGACGATGTTGTTCAGCTTGAACGACTCGCCGTTTGCCGGGCGCGAGGGCAAGTACGTCACCAGCCGGAATATCCGCGACCGGCTGTTCAAGGAACTCGAGTCGAACGTGGCGCTGCGCGTGGAAGAAACGGCCAACAAGGACGCCCTGAAGGTGGCCGGGCGCGGGCTGATGCACCTGGGCATCCTGATCGAGAACATGCGCCGCGAGGGATATGAGCTGTCGGTGGGCAAGCCGCACGTGATCACCCGTCGCCAGCCGGACGGCACGCTGGAAGAGCCCATCGAGTATCTGGTGGTGGATGTGCCTGAGAAGAACATGGGTTCGGTGATGGAACTGGTGGGCAACCGCCGCGGCGAGTTGGTCCGCATGGACAACCGGGCCGGGCAGGTTCACCTCGAGTTCACGATCCCCGCCCGCGGGTTGATCGGGCTGCGCACGCGCATGCTGACCTCGACGCAGGGCATGGCGATCATGCACCACAACTTCTTCGAGTACGCAGCGCTGCGAGGCGAGGTACCCCAGCGGCAAAACGGGGTCATGATTGCCAACGGCCCGGGCAGCGTGAACGCCTATGCCCTGAACGACCTGCAGGAGCGGGGCGTGCTGTTCGTCGAGCCGACCGACCCGTGCTACGAGGGCCAGGTTGTGGGCGAGCACTGCCGCGACAACGACATCGTGGTCAACCCCACGCGGGCCAAGAAGATGTCCAACATGCGCACGACCAGCACGGACGAGCACATCATGCTCAAGCCGGCCCGGAAGATGACGCTGGAGCAGGCTCTGGAGTACATCGAGGAGGATGAGCTGGTGGAGGTGGCCCCGACCGCGATCCGGCTGCGGAAGGATTTGCTGACCGAGATCGAGCGCAAACGCGCCGGGCGGGCGAAGCCGGTGGAGGTGGTGGGGTGATGCTTCGCCAAGGCAAAAGGCAAAGTGAAAAAGGCAAAATGGGAATGCGGGGGAGGATGGCCCACGAAGACAGAACCTTCGATTACTCAGAGCAGACTCCGCCACGCGCTCGCCGATTTCCCTCTCCCGGGCTTCGCAGTTGACGCCCTTGGCATCGAGACATTTCCGGGCCAATGCGGCGATGGCCGCGCGGTCGGCGGCGGAGGTGGTGGGAAGCCGAATCAAAGAAGGGGGGTTCTCAGGGAACAACGATCACCGCGCCGAATTGCCGGAAATGATGGTCAAAAACAAATGCCTGTGTGATGCCCAGCCTCTCCATAACCGCTCTGCTGGTGCAATCCGTGAAACTCCACGCTTTGTCGCGGAACTGCCGGAACGTGCGCCATGCCTGCTGAATGTCGTCCTCGGTGATCAGGACGATATCCGCAAGTTCGCCGGCAAACAGCGTCTCACCCAACTCCAGCGACAGGGAAGGGTATCCCCGCATCTTGAGAAGGGTTAGCGTTTCATCAATGACGTAATCGGTGGTCAGCAGAGGCTGCGTGTTGCCATCCAGCCACTTCCGCGCTGCCGGATGATTGTCATCGTCGGGCACCGCGCTGGCGTACCAGGCACCGGCATCGACGAAGATCATGGCTGTTGTTTCCCGCCGTAGAGAATCTGGTCGTGGTCCCGGCTGGTCGTTTCGTTCTGGCCGCGGCGCTGCGCCTTGGCGGCAATCTGAGACAACTTGGCCGCCACGGCTTTGGGATCGCGCGGCTGGGCGGCCTGCGGAATGAACACCTCCACATGCGTCCCTTCCAGCAAAGCGAGCTTCCGGGTGGGGCGGAAAACCCCTCCTTCGTACACGGCTTCGATGGTGGTTGTCATCATCAACCTCCAATTGAGGTCCAACACTACACCCGTATTATAGCACCCAATACACCGGTGCGAAAGGCGTGCCGTGCCGAAGCGTGCCGTGCCGAAGGTGTCGCGGAGTGCGGGATCACGGGAATGGCATCAATAGCCGAGAAGCAGGATTTGCAGCGCATCGCGCGACCCGGCGGTAATCGCGCAGTCGCGGGCGGTGCCGTGTTTGCCGTGCGCGGCCGGGTCGGCGCCTGCGGCCACGAGCAGGCGAACAGCCTCGACACGGTTTGCCGCGGCAGCGTACATGAGGGGCGTGCCGCCATCCGTGTCGGCCTGATTCACATCCGCGCCGGCCTCCAGGAGCAGCCGCATGATCCGGGTGTCACCTCGACTCGCGGCGGCCATGAGAGCGGTGATCCCGGCGGGATCGTGCTTTTCCCCGGCTCGATTATCAGCCTCGGCCGCCGTCGCGGCCGGGGCGGTGGACGCCAGGTTCGGTTTGGCACCGGCGCGGAGAAGCATCTCAACGATTTCACTTGAGGCGGAGTGCGAGGCCCGCACCAGCATCGGGATGCCGGAGTTGTCGCTGACGTTCGGATTGACCCCTGCAACGAGCAGGATTCGCACGATCTCGGCATCCGTGCCCGTGGCAGCGGTCACCAATGCGCGCCTGCCACTGACGCTGACTGTGGCCCCATGTGCCAGAAGCGCCTTGACCATCTCCACCTGTCCTCGTTCGGCGGCCAGTTCCAACGGCGTGTCGTTGTTCTTGGATGTCGCGTTCGGATCCATTCCTTGCTTGAGCAGGGCGATGGCGACGTCCACCCGGTTTTCCAGCACCGCGTGCGTCAGGGGTGGCGTCCCAACAAGGTCTTTGGCACCGACCTCGCTTAACCGACGAACGGCTGTCGCAACATCCTCATCATCAGCCCACTGGACCCACAACCGTGCCTCGTTCGCGTCAAATGTCAACCGCGACTTGGCCAGCAACTCCGCCCCCACGTTTCCTCCCCAGTACCCGAGGCTGCCTTCCCTGGCCGTAAGACTGTATGTCGCCTGGATCGAGTTGAATGTCCGTCCCAGCACCTGGAGTGACGGAATGCTGACAACCGTCTCCGGCATCGATCCTGTCAGCACGATTGAACGGGTGTTGGCCGGGCCGTACGGGAACAACTCAGGGTGCTCAAGGGCAAACGACGGATGGAGACCGGCGGCGATCTGTGATCCACTGTCGATACCGAGCCACGTCGGCTTGCCGGCCACGACGGCCAGGACCTGACAACCGCCACTGAGCCGCTTCACCGGCACTGAAACTGCCTTCTCCACGGGCTCTTTGAAGGTATCCGGGGCATAGAAGATGAGTCTTGCATCATGGAAGTCGATCGTTGTCGGCACCTGCCTAAGCGTGGTCATCCCAATGATGCCCTCCAACGGCAGCCTCATCGCCATGGCCTTCAAATCCACCACACTCACGACGCTGTGGGGAATGTGTACGTCGCCGACGGAAAGATCGCGCACTTCGGCCGCGTCGGTGTTCGCAAAGCCTCCCGGTGTTCGCCCCTGACGTGACGGAACGGTTCGCAGGCCCAGGCGTGCGGCCAATGCCTTGTCGATGAATGTGATCGAGGCACCGGTGTCAACCAGAAACCAGCCAACTTGCTGGCCGCCGATGCGTGGGCGACAGAGCATGTACGATCCGGCTCGAGCCAAGGGGACCTCAACTTGCCGGGTTCCCTCAGGCAACACCAGCATTCCCCGATTCGCCGGCAGTGTGGTGGGCCGAGTTGTCGGCAGCGTGTCTAGGAACCTCACCTTGGGCGACTGCGCGTACTGCACGGCGGCATCGCGCGCCGTGCCCGACGATGACCTGTAGGATGCATCGGCGCCGGCCGACAGCAGGAGGACGGCTGCCTCCACCCAACCGTGGCCTGCCGCCAACATGAGCGGTGTAGCCCCGCTGCTGTCCCGCACGTTGACGTTTGCGCCGTGCGCCAGCAGGAGGCGCATCATCGGCAGATCCCCTCTCGCGGCCGCTGCGGCGAGTTCAGACAGCGCGCCCAGGTCGGTCTTTGCTCCGTGCTCCAGCAGGATGCGGGCGATCTCCATGTGCCCCTCGTTGGCCGCAGTCAGGAGTGGCGTGGATTTGTCCTGCGCCACCGGCGAGACTTTCGCCCCGCGCGACAGCAGAAGCTGGACGATTTCCGGCCAGTTTCCCGCGGTGGCATCCGCCAGCGCTGTGCGTCCCAGAGTGTTGGCGTAGTTCGGATCAGCGCCCGCCGACACAAGCGCGGCGACCACTTCCTTGTGCCCGGCCCCGGCGGCGCGGATCAGGGCGGTCTGGGCAAACAGGACCGAGGTGGTATCCAACTTGGCGCCCTTGGCCAGCAAGGCGTTGGCGGCCTGCAAATCCCCGTTTGCGGCGGCCCGCATCAGGGCGGTTACCCCGGATCGATTCTCCGCGTTCGGGTTGGCCCCGGCCTTGAGCAAGGCGATGGCGGCATCGGTTCGCCCCTCGTCCAGCGCCGACAGCAGCGCTGATTCGCCGATCAGGTCATGCGCAGCGATCGTGTTGAACCGCGCCACGGCCTGGGCACATGCCTCGGGCGGGAGCCATTGAACCCACACGCGGCCGGTGGCATAGTCGGCCGTCAGCCGCGCATCATGGAGCAGCGCGAGGCCAATTTCGCCGGCGGCACGTTGCGCGGACAACTCGTCCGTTTCCGCGAGCGTGTAGTCCGTCTCCACCGAGGTGAATCTGCGGCCGAGGATCTCCACCGGGCCAAGCCGGCCGCTATACTCGGTGGTCGGCTTGGCAGCGCCGAAGGTCGGATATGCAACCCAGTGCTTGCCCTCCAGCATGTCCCGGTGGAGGTTCGCAAACGGGCCGCTGAGTGATAGTTCCCCTGCGCACCCGGTGCTGATGAGCAGGTTCGCATCCTGGTCGCCGATTCGGCCGGCCACGAGAGGCACGTCGCGCTCCGGCAGCACCAGGCGCTCCTCGCGGGCCCCGGCCAGCGGCACGAATCCTTTCCGGTCGTAGAAGGTCAGCGTTCCCGCGCGGAAGTCGATGGTGAAGGGAAGTTCACGCAGGATCGCTCCTCCGATGACGCCGGCAATCTTGAGTTGTGCGAGCGATCCCGCCTGGCTCAGATCGGAGGACCAGGCAATGTGCCGGCGAACGACCAGGCCGCCGAGTTCCATCTCCGGAACTTCGACCAGGAGGGGTTTGCCGTACACATCCGACGCGGTCGCGGATTCGGCGTGGAGCGTCGGTATCTTGAGCAGTCGCGCCACCTCCCGATCGATCACCGCCCCGTTGAAGCGCGTGCTGAGAAAGAACCAGCCGATCTCCTTCCCGTCGATCCGCGGCTGAATCAGCAATGCCTGGCCGCCGCGGGCCATGGGAAGAGTGACGCTCTTGGCGCCGTTGGGGATGCGCAGCAGCGATTCCCGTGCCGGCAGTGTGGCCGGGACACGCCGGGTGGTCGGCCGGGTGGCGGGAACGTCGGCCGCGCTGGCCACGCACGACCCGATGCTCAGGATTCCACAGATGCACACGGCCGCGATAGATGCACGCATAATATCGCCCCTATTCCCATTGGTGATGACGGCATGGTAACCTATCGGCGGGGTGCGGGGCAATGGGACGGCGCAAGGGTTCAAAAGTTCAAGAGTTCAAGGGTTCAAGGGTTCGATGGGGTAGTCACGGGGCGCAGTTTGCGAAGAATCGCGACGAGTTGAGCGTCGAGGCGGGGCATGATCGCTTCCAGCGGGGTACGGCCGGCGCGGAAAGCGATAATCACCGTCCACACCAGCAGCAGGCCGAATGTGCCGAGGTTCTGCCAGGAATAGAACTCCCAGGCGTTGTCCCAGCGGAAGAAGTAGTCGGACCAGGGCCAGAGGTAGTGGATCTTCCACAGCGGGCCGGAGCCGAAGTAGTCCAGCACCAGATGGACGTGGGCCAGGGCGAGATAGAGCAGGAAGCTCAGCGGCCGCTTTGGCGAGAAGGCGGCCAGGATCGCGGACAGGGCGACGGCGAAGAAGAGGTTGTGGCCGAGGACGTGGTGGAACTGGTGGTAGTAGCGCTGGCCGAGGAGGATGCCCAGCCCGTCAACATCGGCGAGCGTGGCGGCCAGCATGGAGCACAACCGTTGCCGCGGCGAGAGGGGCAGGCAGTTGGCCAGGCACCAGCCGGAGAGGATGTGGGTCTGGAGGTGCATGGGGTAGTTGATAGTTATTTGTTATTCGTTATTCGTTATTTGTCGTTGGTTGTCATCCACTATAAACTACCAACTACCAACTATCAGCTACGTACTCTTCTTCACCCAGGCGATGAATTCGCGCAGGATCGAATTCTCATCCTTGTCGGGAAGCTGCGCCAGGAACTGCTGCAATTGGGCGACTTCGAGAAAGGGGAACACCCGGCTGTGACGCCGCACGGTGTAGTGGTCGCCGCTCAGTTGCAGACACTGCAATCGCTGGCCGTCGTAGCGCCAGAGTTCCGGGACGCCAAGGGCCGCGTAGATCGGCTCGCGGTCGATCGAACGACTGAAGATGTCCACCTCGACGACCAGGTCCGGCGGCGGGTCCTTCCTGGGGTTCCATCGTTTCAGCCCGCGCACTTTTGCTTCGTTCTCGAAGAAATAGCATTCGTCGGGTTCGAGCCCTTTTTGCTTGTCGCGACGGCGGAAGGTCGTCGAACCGAGGCACGTAACCGGCCGGTCCAGCGTGAACGCCAGCATCTCAATCAGCCGTCCGATGAATCGCTTGGGATGCTCGTGTTCCGGTAGAGGCGACATGATTTCCAGGCTCCCCTCGTCGAAGGTGACGCGCAGCGGCCGGTCGCCGATCTCCTTCAGCAGTTTCTCGTAGGAACCCCAACTGATGCCTTCGAGGACGACGTGTTGGACCTGGTCCAGCGGCAGGTTCAGGGGAGGGCGCGGTTGTGCGATGGTTCGGCTCATGGGTGCCCGCGATTCTACAACAGCGTCATTCCGCGAACTTGGGGCACTCGGGCGCGTCGTCGTCCCAGGAGAGGTTGCTCAGCATGGCGGCGACCTCGCTATCGGGGGAGGTCCAGATCAGGCCGCGGCGCTCGCTGTTGGACTCGGCCAGTTGCACCAGTCCCCAGAATGCCCAGAGGATCATGCCGCACATGGTGAGGAAGCGGATGCGGATAACGGCGTCTCTGGTTTGATCGTTCCACATAGGCACGCCCTTGAGGTCGCCAGCAGTGTAACCAAC
>JBIOJL010000265.1:0-8597 GCA_044450885.1 Tepidisphaerales bacterium | reverse complement strand
GGCATGGGCAAGTACCCTTGCCCATGCCACCCAATCAGAGAACCCACGAAGTCATTGCGAGCCCATTCCTTACCCGGCGGGGCCGCCGTCTTGGCGGCGGTTTTCGTCTTCTTGAGCGAAACCACGAATGTCCCGAGCGCAAGGGTTCTGGCGAGCGTATTGCCCCTGGTGTCGGCCACCTGCTTCGCATTGAGCGTCACGGTGTACGTGCCGTTGAGGGCGGCGGTCCACTTGCCTCCCGAGGGCACAAAGGAGTAGACCGCGATGATGGTAACCGCATCAACATTGGCCTTTGCAGACACAAACGTGGGTTTCACCGCCTTGAAGGCTTTCGGTCCGGTCACCAGAAGGTCGCCGGCGCCGATCGTGGAGCGTTTGACCCTGGACGGATCGGAGTAGGTCACGGTGAACTTGTACGATGTGGCGGCCGCGGTCACCAGCTTGCTGCCCGCGAATTTTGCAGCCGGTGGAGTCTTGTCGGGAATCTTGCCCGAGAGCGTCTGGGGTTCGGCGAAATCGACCTTCACATTCCGCCGGCCGACGACCACGTTCTGAATGGTCACGGGCGCGTCCATGCCGGTGCCGGAAGCGGTCAGGGTGTACGTTCCGGACGCGGCCACCATGGAGTAGGTGCCGTCGGCGCCGGTCGTCGCATAGACGGGAGTGCCGGCCGACGGCGTGGCCTGCACCGTCGCGCCCGGGAAGACCGGCTCGCCGGGAGTGTACGAACCGTCGAGATTCAGATCGGCGTACACCACGCCCGTGATCTGCGGCGGCGGTTTCACGATATCGAGGCTGACCGGGCCGCGAATGACGGCGACGTTCTGCATGACGATGGGAGCATCCAGCGCGGCGCCCGTGACCGTGACCCGGTAAGTTCCCGGGGACACGTCCAGCGTGTAGCTGCCATCCGACGACGTGGTCGTGGATTGCGACACCGCAGTTCCCCCGGCCGTCCGCAGGGCGGTGACCGTCAGGCCGGCGAGACCTTCGCCGGGAGTGTACGAACCATCCTGATTGAGATCGTCGTAGACGTGGCCGCTGATCTTCGGCGCCGGGCTCGAGCCGATGAAGTCCACCTTCACGTTGTCCTGCCCGATCACGACATTCTGGACAACCATCGGGGCGGCGACGCCCGCGCCGGAGGCCGTGACCGTATACGTCCCGGGTTCGATCGGTATGGTGTATCCGCCGGTGGAGAACGCGGTGGTGGAAAAGGTGGCATTGTCGGAGTTTCGGACGGCGGTGATGGTCAGCCCGCCGATGCCCTCGCCGGGCTCGTAGAACTGGTCGGGCACGATGTCGTCGTAAAACGCCACCCCGGTGAGGAAGACCGTGTTGGCGTTATAGGCGAAGTCGATGGTCGCCATGACCGCGTTGTAGTCCATGCCCTGAGCCGGATCGTAGTAGATGCCGGGAACGACGCCGATGCCGACTTCCTTGAAATCGCCGTAGAGCATGTTGATGCGGTGCCCGCGGCCATCGTAGCCGGCATCGACGAAGAGGTCCTGGTGAAGCTGGGCGGTGGTGGAATCAAGCGGCGGCACGGCGGGCGTGGTGCCCCGCCAGGCGATGTTCTCCCCCGAACCCCATCCTTGATTGCCAAGCACATATCCGGCGGCCAACAGCCGGTCGTCGCTGGTCTGGCCGGTGAACGAATCGTGGCCGAAATAATCGTGGGCGATCATGTCCTGGGAGTGGCCGCGGGCCGCGTCAATCAGGAATGGATTGAATGCCAGCGGCTGTTTGGGAAGCGTGCTGATCGTGGACGCGGCCGGCACGCCTTCGTTCAGGGCAACGCTGTAGCGGGCGGCCTCGGCGACGGGGTTGGCACGGGCCTGGTTGATGAGTTCGAGCATGTACTGGTCGTAGTCCGTCGGCGTGGCGGCGGCCAGGAGCAGACGGTCCTCCAGCACGTCCATCGCAACGCGCAGACCAGACCGATTCGCTTTCGCGGGCCTCCCGGGACGTATGCTCACTCGCCTCACCGTGTCACTCTCCAGACTCGTGCGCCGAGACCATCGACGGGTGTGACCACGAATCCGGGAGGGCCGTGCTTCGGCACGGCCGGGACCGGGATCATTGATCGCGGCGGCGACCGCCGAGGACTGCGGCAGTTCCGGAAAGGTTGTCACGTGCCCGTCGACCCGACGCAGGGTGGGAGTCTAACGGAGCCGGCATTGCGCTTCAACATAATAGATTCGGGAGGGCCGTGCTTCTGCACGGCCGGGACGGTCGCGCCGCGGAACGGCCGCAGAGGACTGCGGCCCTCCCGGGAAAATGGTCACGCCCGCCGGCCCGGCAATGCCGATGTCGCGCGCCGAAGCCGATCGTGAATGGCCAGCCATTGCGGTTCGTCGGGGGGCAGTTCGATGTAGATGGCCCGCAGCCCGGCCGCGTCAAGGTCCCGGAGCGTGCTGTAAAGAATCCGGGCATAGGCATCCGCGTCCGTCGGCATCCGAACAACCCGCTCGGCCGGGACGTCGACCGCCGCAAACGCCAGAATGCCCACCGGCCCGGCCGCACGATCCGCGTGCTGCCGCAGTTGCCCCGTCTGCGCGCCGGTGAAGCGAAACGCGGGCGTCGCCGGGGAATAATGCACGAGATGCTGGCCGGGGCTCGTCGCCGCCTGCGCCGGATCGGCAATGAGCGGACCGCCATCGACCGGACCGATGATGCGCTCGATTTCCGCCCGCGATACGCCGCCGGGGCGGAGAATACGTGGCCGGCCGGCCGACAGATCGAGCACGGTCGACTCGATACCGACGGCGCAAGGCCCGCCGTCGAGGATGAGGTCGACGGCGTCACCCAACTCATCGCGGACATGTTTAGCGGTCGTCGGCGAAACCCGCGTCGAGCGGTTGGCGCTGGGAGCCGCCAGCGGCCCGTCGAACTCGCGAAGCAGTTCCAGCGTCAGCGGATGTGCCGGAACGCGCAATCCGACCGTGCCGAGTCCCGCGGTGACTTCGGGCACGATCGCCGGGACCTTTGGCAGAACGATGGTCAGGGGACCCGGCCAGAACCGCTCGGCCAGCAGCGACGCCACCTCGGGCCACACGGCCGCATAGCGGCGGGCAACGACGGCATCGGCGACATGGACGATGACCGGATTGGTGCCGGGCCGCCCTTTGGCGGCGAATATGCCGCGAACCGCGTCGGAATTGGTGGCGTCGGCGGCCAGGCCATAGACCGTCTCCGTTGGAATCGCGACGAGACAACCGGCACGCAAGGCACACGCGGCGAGAGAAATCGTTGGGGAAGACATGGTGGGGGAAGGATTGAAAATCGAAACTCGAATATGAAATATCGTATGGAATCTGAAATCTCAAATCGCAAATCTCAAATCTCAAATTGAACTTCACTCGCCCTCCTTCTTCGCCGCGATGCCCTCGTCCAGAAGCCACTGCCGGGCCGCCTCGTCGTCGGAGCAGATCAGGAATACTTCCTGCACCGTCCCCGTGGAGTTGTACAGGCACTTGAGCCCGCCCGGCGTCGGATACTGCACGCGGAAACTGGCCGGCGTCTTGCCGCGCCGCACCTTGATCCGGCCCGGCACAATCCGCGACACGTGCGGGCAGTTCCCGACGATGTAGTCGAGAATCTCGTCGAGCCCGACGATGCGGCCATGTTGTCGCTTGATGCGGCCAAACTTCATCCCCGCCATTCTACCCGCGATTACCATCCACCGAAATTCCGTTCGCCAAGTCCGCATTTGGGGGGTGTGACCACAAATCCGGGAGGGCCGTGCTTCTGCACGGCCGGGAGTGGTCGCCCCGCGAAGCGGCCGCAGGGGACTGCGGCCCTCCCGGAAAAATGGTCGCACCCACATTTTGCATTCTCCCTTTGCTTTATTCATTCGATTCCTGAGTCTTCCTTTTACCTTTCCTCTTCTCTCGCCTACTATTAACGGCATTCAACCTTAGAAGGAGAAAACATGGCGGAAGCGACGTTGAAGGTGGGTGACCCGGCCCCGGATTTCGCGGTGATGGATGAAACCAAGAACGTGGTGAAGCTGAGCGATCTGCGCGGCAAGAAGGTCGTGCTGTTGTTCTACCCGATGGACTTCAGCCCCATCTGCACCGAAGAGCACTGCGCCTTCGGCCCGCAGCTCGGGAAGATCGCCCCCGGTCCCGACACCGTGGTCTACGGCGTCTCCTGCGACAGCCCCTTTTCGCACGCGGCCTTCAAGAAGCAGTACAACATCCCCTACTCGCTCCTGGCCGACACCACCCGCAAGATGGCCAAGGCGTACGGCCTGTTCGCCGGAGAGGAGCCGTTCAACTGCACCAAGCGCGGCACGGTGGTCATCGACAAGAACGGCAAGATCGCCCACTACGAGGAAGTCCCCATGCGCGAGGCGCGAAAGGTCGATGTCATCGCCTCCGCCGCCGCGAAATGAGGCACAACAGGATCTCTTTCCGGGTGACACGGCTTGTTCGTAGTACCGCCTTCAGGCGGTCTGAAGAGCCGCCTGAAGGCGGTACTACGAACGTGACCACAAAGCACGGCTTGCAGTAGACAAGCCGTGGCACCGGCGAATCGCGGCAGTTGTTCCTTCTCGAATCCTAAACCGTGGCATCGTCCGATTCGGCGTAGTTATTCTGACCCATCGGCCCCGCCGATCTTACGTCGTGCCGGCGTGTTTTTTCGCTTTGGGTTTCGCTTTGCGAACCTTCGCATGCGCCGTCTTCTTCTTCGGCGCGGCCTTACGCTGCGCAGCCGCGCTCGCCGGTCCCGGCGCTGCGGGCATGGCCGCACCAGCAATCCCCGGCCCAGGCGCGCCCGCGAAGCCCGCAGTCAGATTGAGGCTGACCTGGGCCAGGTCATCCGCGTTGACCACCCCGTCGTGGTTCAGATCCCCGCCGAACCACTGTGCCCCGGACCGACCCATGTTGGCGATGACGTTCAGATAATCCGCCTGTGTCACCTGTCCATCCATGTTCGTGTCCCCCATCAGCACGCGCCGCACCATCACCTCATCGAAATTCGTACCGTCGCTGATCGTCACTCCGCCCCACGTCGTCTGGTGGATCATCTGGTTGTCCACCTGCGCCAGCGTGCAATTCCCGGCCGGAGCCCCGCCGCTCGTCACCAGTTCTCCACCCAGGATGTACTGCCGGACCGCATCCACCGGACTGGCGCCGCTGTAGGACAACGCCAGGTTCCCATCCGCCAGGTCCAGCGAAGACTTGCTGTCGATCGTCAATCCCGCGCTGAACAAGGTCGCGCCCGACCCCGCCGCCACGCGTGCGGTCCCACCGCCCGACAACACCAGCGCGGCCAGATGCTGCGTGGCACTGATGGTTGCCGACGCCCCGGCGTCCACCTGCAACGTGTAGGTTGACAGGGAACCCGACAGATCGCCGGCCAGCGTCACCGTGCCCGCAGTCACCTCGAGCGTCTGGGCGCCGGCCGGCCCCGTGATCCGGAACGTCGCACCGGGCCCGGGGATCAGTCCGGGCGGAACAGCCAGGGTGACGTTTGTCAGCACACTGACGGTATTGCTGTCGTAGTTGGCCGTCGCCAGGTCTATTTTCCCATCGCCGTTGAAGTCCGCGGCTGCGATGGCGAATGGACCGCCGCCGCTGGCGTAGCTCAGGGCCGGGGCAAACGTGCCGTTGCCGTTGTTCGCCAGCACGTTGACCGTGCTGAACGTGCCCAGCCCGTAGCTGCCCACCGCCAGGTCAATCTTCCCATCGCCATTGAAATCGGCCGCGGCGACCGCCAGGGGAGTCACGCCGGCGGCATACTCCACACGGGTGGCAAAGGTGCCGTTGCCACTGTTCATCAGCACGCTGAGAGTGCCGCCGGCCACAGCGATATCCATCTTTCCGTCGCCGTTGAAGTCCGCCGCCGCGAGCGACAGCGGAGTGCCGCCGGTGGCATAATCCACCTTCGGGGCAAACGTGCCGTCGCCGTTGTTCAGCAGCACGCTGACCGTGCCATCGGTATTGTTCGCCGACGCCAGGTCCATCTTCCCATCACCGTTGAGGTCCGCCGCGATGACGAACGAAGGGCCGCCACCGGTGGCATAGTCCACCTTCGGGGCAAACGTGCCGTCGCCGTTGTTCAGCAGCACGCTCACGGTATTGCCGAGGTAGTTGGCCACCGCCAGATCCATCTTTCCATCGCCGTTGAAGTCCGCCGCCGCGACGGACACCGGACCGCTGCCCGTGACGTAGCTCACCGGGGCGGCAAACGTGCCGTCGCCGTTGTTCATCAGCACGAGGACGGTGTTGATGTCGTAGCTGGCCACCGCCATGTCGATCTTGCCGTCGCCATTGAAGTCCCCCGCGGCGATCGAGACAGGATAGCCGGTGGCATAATCGCCACTGTCGGTAAACGTACCGTCGCCATTGTTCATCAGCACGCTGACGGTGCCGCTGCCGTAGTTGGCCACCGCCAGATCCGTCTTGCCATCGCCGTTGAAGTCCGCCGGAGTGACGCCCGCAGGGGCGTTGCCCGTGGAATAATCCACCCTGTCGACAAACGTACCGTTCCCCTTATTCCTCATCACGCTCACGGTGTCGCTGCCTTCGTTGGCCACCGCCAGGTCCACTTTTCCATCGCCGTTGAGGTCCGCCGCGGCGACGGAGTATGTGCCGTAAGACCCGCTCCCGTCGCCATAGTCGACGTGGGCGGCAAACGTGCCGTCGCCGTTGTTCAGCAGCACGCTGACTGTCGTGCTGCTGTCGTCGTTGGCGGCCACCAGATCCATCTTTCCATCGCCGTTGAGATCCGCCGCGGTGACGAACCAGGGTTTAGTGGCCGTGGCATAGTCCACCTGGGCTGCGAAGGTGCCGTCGCCATTGCCCGGCAGGACGCTGATGGTATTGGTGTCGTAGTTGGCCACCGCCAGGTCGATCTTCCCATCGCCATTGAAATCCCCCGCGGCGACGGAAGGGGAAGTGCTGCCGGTGCCATAATCCACCTTGGGGGCGAACGTTCCGTCCCCCTTGTTCAGCAGCACGCTGATGGTGTTGGTGGAACTGGAGTTGGCCACCGCCAGGTCCATCTTCCCATCGCCGTTGAAGTCCGCCGCGACCACGGATTCCGCGCCGCCGCCCGTGGGATAATCCACTTTCGGCGCAAATGTGCCGCCGCCCATGTTCAGCAGCACGCTGACGCTGGAACTGCCGGAGTTGGCCACCGCCAGGTCCATCTTCCCGTCGCCGTTGAAATCCGCCGCGACCACGGAATAAGGGTTGCTGCCGGTGGGATAATCCACGTGCGTGGCAAACGTGCCGTCGCCGTTGTTCAGCAGCACGCTGACGGTGCCCGTGTCGTCGTTGGTCACCGCCAGATCCACCTTCCCGTCGCCGTTGAAATCCCCCGCCGTAATGGCGGAAGCATGGCCCCCGGTCGCGTAATCCGCCTTGGGAGCAAAAGTGCCGTTGCCGGTGTTGATCAGCACGCTGACGGTGTTGCTGCTGTAGTTGGCGACCGCCAGATCCATCTTCCCATCCCCATTGAAATCCGCCGCGGTGACGGCCCAGGGAGTGGAACCCGTGTCGAACACGCCGAAGGCCGCGAAATCCGCCTGGCTCAGGAGCGTGCGCCCCTCCAGTCTCTCCGCCAGGATGGGTGAATATCCCCGCTGGAAGCAGGTACGTGAAATCTGCTGACGACGCGAATGTTGCCCTCTGCGCATCGGACTGTCCCTTCGTATGGGCCTGGGCCCGCACGATGGAGCGCAACCCCTGCGCCAACCCCGGTGGGAACATGGCGATGGCCGTTCGATATCGTGCTTGCGTCGGCGCTGAACCGCTACCATACGACAAACCCCTCGCCTTTGGCAATGGAAATCGCCCCATATCCCACTTCTCCCGCCGATATTCGTCATCTTTCTGTCATTGCATATTCGCCAATCCCTACAATCGTTACTCCCATTCGCCGATCACTGATCACCGATCACTGATCAGAGAACCAACACATCCGCCCTCGGCATCGTCTGGCCACCGTGGTGGCCGACGAGTTTGGGCCAGTCACCCTGAATCTGGGTCAGCAATTCCGGGCCTTTGGCCGTCAACAGAATCGTGTCCCCGGTCTTCACACCCGGCAGCGTCGGGGTCCAGGCAATCGCCTGGTTCTCGCGCAACACCCATCCCGACTCGGGGCCGGCGGCAATCTCGCAAATACCGTAGCCGCTGACGCCGCCGGGATGGAATGTGTTGGCGAAGTCGGGGCAACCTTCCTGCGTACACACCTGTTGGATGATGCCGCCGAACTCGGCCAGGGAGCGCCCTGTGCGGGTGGACAGGATCATCGCCGTATCCAGATTGCTCACCGCCTGATACCGCTTGCGGAAGTCGGCCGATGGCGGGCCGAAATGCACCATCCGCGTCATGGTGCAAACCAGCCCGCGATAGTCGGCACTGACCGCGATCACGGCGCACTGCATCGCCTTGAGCTCGGTCGGCGGCGCGCACACGTGCCGGCTGGCCCGGTCGTCGGCCGTCGCCCAGACGCGCACGGGCGAGACCCCCTGCCGATGAAGATGATGTTCCACGACGCCGGCGATGTCGTGTTCGGTCTGGCCAGGGCGCAGTTCGCGGCAGGCCGCCTGAACCGCCGCGGTGGTGCGTTTGGCGCCCTCG
>JBIOJL010000264.1:0-8607 GCA_044450885.1 Tepidisphaerales bacterium | reverse complement strand
TCCTGCTCACCGCCCGCGACGGCCTGACCGCCGTCCTGAAGATCTCCTCGCATCGCGTCAACCGCGAGGTCGAACGCGAGGCCCACCAGCTCAAGACCCTCGGCAAACTCGGCCTGCCGGTGCCCAGAGTGTACGACAACCATCTGGCCACCCTCGACTGCCCGCATTCCTGGCTGCTGATGGAGTACATCGACGCCATGGACCTGCACGAGGTGCGGGATGCGATCACGCCTGCGGAGTACCAGATCGTGCAGGAGGAACTGGCCGACTTCTGCGTGACGCTGCACAATACGACGGCGGCGTACTATCACCGGGACGGCGACGCCGACTCGCCCCGGTTCAGGAGTTGGCCGCGATTCTTCCACCATATCTATGACAGCATCTGGCAGGATGTCCGCGCCGCCAAGATCCTCCCGCCCAAATCGCGGCGGCAGATGGCCCGGTTGCACGCGCATGTGGATGAGCTCCTCGAGCACAAGGACCGCCCTCGGCTGATCCACGGCGACTTCTGGTCGGCGAACATTCTTGTACGCCAGCACAGTCACGGCCACTGGCATGTCGTGGCCTTGCTCGACCCGAATCTCAAGTACGCCCACGCCGAGTCGGAGTTGGCGTATCTCGAGCTGTTTCACACCATCACCCCGGAATTCCTCAAGCGCTATCACAAACACCACGACGCCGACGACGATTACACCAGATACCGCAAGGACTTATATCACGCATACGACCTGCTCGATCACGTTCATCTGTTCGGAAATGAGTACGTCAAGCCCTTCGCCGCCACACTGGACAAGCTCCATCATGTCCTTTAGAGACGCTGGCACGCGGATTCCCGTAACCTTTGGAACTCTGGACTGTCTTTATTGGTAATTGTGGAGGCCCATATTGGAGAAAGGTCCGAATAACGAGCGCAGCCCGCAGGAGCTGCTCCAGGAATTCACCGCAACCGGGCGGCAGGAGCCGTTCGCGGAGATTGTCCGCCGTTATGCCGGGATGGTCTTCCACGTCTGCCACCAGGTCGTCAAGAACACCCACGACGCCGAGGATGTCACCCAGGCCGTATTCCTGACCCTCGCCACCCAATCCAAGAGTACCCAGATCAAGTACATCGGTCCCTGGCTTCAGCAGGTGGCCTACCGCCTGGCCTTGGACGTTCGTAAGTCCCAGAAGCGGCGTGAGATACGGGAGATCAAGCACTTTGAGATCTCCCGCGGCAATGGCAACGGCAATGGAAATGGCCACGCGCCACCGGCGTCGGCTGCTCTGGACCAGTCGGAAATGAAGTCGCTGGTGGCGGATGAACTCAACAAACTGCCCACCAAGTATCGCCTGCCGCTCATCCTGCATTATTTCGGTGGAATGAGCCGCGACGAGATGGCTCGTGAACTCCGCTGCAAACCCAGCACTCTGGGCGTGCGGCTGTTCCGGGGACGGGAGATGCTATCCGAGCGTCTGGCCGAGCGCGGCATTGTAGTCGGCGTGGGAGTGGTCGGTGTTCTGCTGGCGTCGGTGATTCGGGAGACAATCAGCCAGAACCTCCAGGCGAGCGTCTGCCACTACGCCACGACCATGGCGGCCGGGCACAGCGTCAGTTCCGTGCTGGTGCCGCCCCACATTCTTGGGCTCGCACAAACCGCGTCGCGCACGCTGCTGGTCGCCCGCATCAAGGCGGCTGCCGCCGCGACGATCATCGGGGCCACCGCTCTGTTTGCGGGCGCGGAGGTCGTGGCCCGGGTTGACGTGTCCGGTTTGCTGCCGAAGTTCCTGCACGCGGATCTCAAGAACCTGCTGCAATTCAAATTGCCGATGCCGCGCCTGCAGGCCCAGCCGCCTCAACTGAGCCAGGTCAACCCAATCCATCTCGACGCCGCTCCGATCAACCCCCGGCCTCTGCTCGGCGCCGAGCGGATCCTCGCCAATGTGGCGATCGAACCCGTGGGAACGCTCGACGCCTGGGCGCCGCCGTCGCGTTGCTCCTCAGGGGCATTCACCATCTCCGGGCCTCTCAACATTCAGCAAATACTCGGCGCATCTTCGCCGGTTTTGGCTCCGCCGGCCCGCGCGCTGCTCGATCCCCTCCCCGCCACACCGGCCGCAGCGTCCAAAGACTACATCCCTTCGATCCATCGGTTCGCCACCGGGTCCTCGGGCGGCACATCCCACACGGCCGAGGCCGTCTCGCCGCAGGCGTCTCCATCGTTCAGCAGCGGGCTGATTCACCTTCCGGCCAATCCGGACACCAACGTTTACAGTTTTTCGGGCGGCGGACAGCGACCTGTGAAAGACCTCGCCCTCAAACCTTCGCCGGCGGACGGGCGTTCGCCCGGCCAGGTTGGGTCGGACACGGTCGCTTCCGCCCGTCCCGCTCCGCTGGAACTTGTTTCCAGCGCCCCCGTCGATGAGAGCTACGTCGCCGCGGTTGACACGGGCGTCATCCCGCTGGCACTGGTCCAGCGCCAACTTCGCTCGGCCCAGGCCACCGAGCAAACCGAAGCGGCGAAATCCTCCACATTCACCCGCACCGCCGGGCAATCCGCCAGCACGTACACCAACCCCTATCCCACGTACCAGCGGCGCCCGTGGAACAACACCGACGTTACCCTCGCGGGATGGGGCAATGTCGATGTCAACGGCATCTTCGACAACAGCGGCCAGGTTATCGCCGACGGCAACGGCAAGCTCCGCACGCTTAATTTGGGGGACGCGGCCCTGATCACCAGCAGCATCGAGAATCCGCCCGGCGGTTCATCCGGCTGGTATGCCGTGCGCGGCGGCAAACTCGTGCTGCCGCCCATCCATCTCGCGCGCGGGCAGAAGTCGCTGACCTGGGGCGACTCGCCCGCCGATCCGCTCAATCGCGAGGTCAACAGCGTGCGCCTCGCCTTCTCCCCGGTTACTGGCGGCCCGGTTTCGATCTCGCTGCTCTCTCCCGATCGTTCCGACATTCCCGGCCTGGGCGCCGGGACCTTCCTCGACGTGTGGTCGATCGACGCCGGGTTGATGCCGTTGCACAACATCGACGCGACGATCCGCCTCGACAGCCTGATGCTCGGCGAACTTGGCTACGCCGATTCCGAAGTGATGCTGTGGAAATACGACAGAGAGCAATGGCAGCCCGTCGCCGCCACTGATCTGAGCGTCGATTCCAAGAATCACCTGCTCAGCGGTGAAATTGGCGATGCCGGTTATTTCGCCATTTCCGGCCCGGCGCAGGCGCAACTGCAGGCGTTTTCCGCTCGCTCGACGGTCGTGCCCGAGCCGTCCACGCTGGCCACTCTGGCGCTGGGGGCCACGCTGCTTCTCCGCCGCCGGCACAGGGCGTGACCAATCCTGTTGACAATCTGGAAGTCCGCCTCTGTGGCCGCTCTGCTCCTGTAGCCGCGATCGGTGATCGCGGCATTCCCACCGCTGGCAACACGGCCGCGATGAACCATCGAGATTACAGACAATTCCTGCGCCGGCGAAGACAAAGCAGGCCCAGCGCCGATAGCAGCAGTAGCGCGGTCGGCTCGGGAACAACCCGGGCGGTGTCTGGTGTTTCAATGGCCGGCGCAATTGCGGCGGCCAGGCCGGGGACCTGTGCCGTGGCGGAAGGGGCGAAATCCGTGTACCACGCGACGGCGAAGGTTTCCTGTTGATCGCCCATGACGGCCAGACGGTAGGTTCCGGCAATCAGCGCCTCTTTGGCGATGAATTCCAGGTTGTCGCCGGTATGGAAGCTGTTGCCGACTTGCACCCAGATGCTGCCCTTCTTGCGCTGGAGTTGCAGATCCAGGTTCGCCAGGGTCACGGCGCGCTTGAGAAAGGGAACGTTGGCGTCGGAGATGCGGCGGTTCCAGATCAGGGCGGCGGTGAACTGGGTGGCCGGACGGGCGAGCGTGATGTTGTAGAAAAGCTTGTTTCCGGGTTGGACAGCAGCGGAATCCCAGCCGCGGGTGCGGCCCGGACCGCCGGGAGCAAGTTCGCCGCCCATGACGATATCAAAGGAGCGGTCGACGCGGAGTTGTCCGGCGCCTTGGACCGGATCGAGCGGAGAAGCGGCGGTGCTGCGCCAACCGGCCAGCCGCTGGGCGCCCGCCATGAGCGAGGCCCGGACGCCCAGAGCGGAAACGGGCTTTTTATGGGCCTTCGCCTCGGAGATCAGCAGCGCCGCCGAACCGGAGACGTATGCGGTGGCTTGCGAAGTCGTGCTGACGGGAACGACGAGGTCGGGCATGAGCCGGAACGAGGATGTCGTCTGGGCGGTGAATGTGCTCCCCAGACCGGGGGAAATCCCGACGTTCAACCCGTCGTAGGCGGCCGCCAGCAGCACATGCACCGGGCTGGTATTGGTGTTGTCCAGGGCGTTGGCCACAAAGACATTGTCACGAACGATCATGTAGTCGAGCCGGCGCAGGACTTCGTTGGCGCCGGCATCGGTCTGCATGTTGCCGACCCACGAATTGTTGATGACCTGGGCCCCGAGTCTGGCCGGCAATACGGGCAACCCCGCCCCGAGCCCGTCGGCGATGAGGAACTAGTCGCTGGAGAAGAGCAGGATCTTCTTCACGCCCGGGGCCAGACCGTCGTTGTTGCCGTAGATGTCCGCGGCGATGTTGGTGCCATGCCCGCTGACCGGCTGCCGGCTGATGCCCTCGAACGTGAAACTCTTGCCGGTAAAATCGGCGCTGCCGACGTCAGGTGCGTAAGCACTGTCTTCGGCGGCCTCGACCTGGGCCACCGTGACGCCCGCTCCGTTGGCCAGCAGCGCGCCGGGGCGCTGGCGGAGGCTGGTGAGTCCGATGTCATCAAACACACCGGCCGCGGCCGAGGTCGCGAAAGCCAGCAGGATGACAAGTTGGGCAGGCCGCATCGAAACTCCGACGTTGCGCGGTCACCCTTGAAGGGCGGGACCGTTTCCCGGGAGGGCCGGACCCGGTGCGGCCGCAGTCGTGCGGAAGCACGACCCTCCCGCATCCGTGGTCGCGCCCCTGAAGATTATACACCAGGATCATTCCTCGTTCGAGCAATAGGACTGGAGTTCGATGAGGTATTCGTATAGCGCGACGGCGGAGTTGTGCTCGGCGTCGTCGCCGGTGTGAAGAAGCGTGAAGGTGCTGCGGAGGCCGGCGCCGGCGAGTTCCCGCAGGGCGTTGCGGTACTTGCTGCGCGAAAGATGCTCGTGGTACTGGCCGCGGAAAGAACTGAAGCCGTCGGGATGGGCCTCGAACCATCGCCAGAGCTTCATGGGTGGGCCAAGATGCGTCAACAGGTGCTCGACCTGACACCACTCGCGCAGATCCTTGGTCAAACCCATCGGCTCGACCCAAAGCCGGGGGCCGTCGTCCTTTTCAACCGGATCCATCAGGTGTTTGATCTTAATCATGGCCCATCTCCTGCGCTTCTCTCAATCAGACTATTCTTCGGTCCTGTCCATCTGTTTAGACGAGAGAAACGCCATGAAGTTTGTACGCCCGTCGAAATTCATACGGACCTGAGCCCGAAAAGTTCTGGAGTCGCTGAAAAACCCGGCGGAACGCGCAGAATCGGCTTGTTGCGGATGACAGGATTCTCGCCGCCCGAAGATGCCGGTGAGGGCACCGGCACCACATTAATCGGCATCCGGCCAGGGATCCTCTGTCTTGCCCTTCTCCAACCGCCGCGCGGCAATCAGGAGCGATCGATCCCCCGAATCGCGCAGCGCCAGGGGACGGATCATCTCGATGGCCTCGCCGCGGTCGCCCCGGACCAGGAGGAATTCGGCACGCGTCAGTCGCACATTCCGGTCGTCCGTGTCGATCTGTGCGGCTCTGTCGAGCAACGACCCCGCGCGCGTGGTATCGCCCCCCTGCCGGATGAGGATCAGTGCCAGACCCGCACGAAGCTCGGCCGAGTTCGGATACTTCTCGATCTGCTTCTCGCGCCGGGCAATCCACTGCCCTAAACGGGGCCGTGCCTCGGCGGCCAGGTCCGGGCGGGCGAGCATGGCCGGGAGAACATCAAAGAGGATGACCGGATCATCGGGAAACACGCGCATCGCCTCGTCCAGATCGGCCAGGGCGGCGGGCTTGTCGCCGCGAGCGACGGCCGCCCGGATGCGATAGCGCAGGAACCGATGGTAGTCCTTGCCGATGTGCCGGCCGGTCGCATCCCCCTGCAGGAACCGCAGCATCAGCGACTGGGACACGGCATCGGCCGCGCCTTGGAAATCACCACGTTCGTAGCGGAGCACGGCGAGATACGGCAGCGCCTCGGCGGCCTCGGCCGGCGCGAACCGCCGCATGCGCAGACAGATGGCCAACTCGCGCCCGGCCTCTTCGGAGAAGCCCTCGTCAAAGAGCGCGATCGCCATGTCCAAACGCTGGCGGGCATTGCCCAGCGGCATAAGCGATGCAGTGCGGCAGATTGCCCGGCCCAGTCGTTCGTCGCCGGCACGCACGGCGCAAGTTCCCCAGAGATACCGCAGCAGCGGATCGGGATCGGCGCCGGCCGCCTGCTCGAAGAGTCGTGCCGCTTCGGCATATGCGCCCAGGCGCATCAGTTCCTCGCCGGCGCCGCCCTTGATGCCATTGAGCGAGAACCGGCCTTTCGATGCCCGCAAAAGCATCTCGCGTGCCCGCTGCGGCTGGCCGTGCAGACGAACCACGCGGCAGACCGTCGGGACCAGCGTGTTGACGATGGCCAGATTATCGGTGTCTTTCCGCAGCTTATCGACCATCGCGTCGATCCCCGCGGCATCGAGCCGGCCCGACATGATGCGGTCGAGCCGCAGCAGCGACGCGGGCAGTGACTGTCCCTTTTCCAGCTCGAGCCAGCGGAAGAGCTTCACGGCGTCGTAGTTGCGCTGGCCGTAGAGCGACTGGAACAGCACCTGCTCATCCCACTGGCGAGTCTCTTCCGCGGTGGCGGCGACGATCTCCAGCGCCTCACGGCGCCAGCCGCGGGCATAGAGGAATTCGACCGCGGCCTGCATCTGAAAGCGGTTCTTCTCCACCACCAGTCCGTCGGTGAGCTGGGCCACCTGCGTGTCGATCGGCAGACCCAGGCGGCGCTCCGCTTCGATACGCGTCAGCCGCGTCTGCAACAATGCCGGCGGCTCGGCGCCCGCCAGCACATCCAGAGCATCGGCATAGCGCCCCCACTCCCCAAGCAGGTCGGCCTGCATCGGAGGTTTGAGCATCGGGATCGCTTCATCCAACCGACCGGCGGCCACCAGCGCCTCGGCCACCACGGGGCCATCGGCTGCGCGGGTCTCCGCTACCCGCTTTAGTTGCCGGGTGACCTCGTCCAACCCGCCGGTGGCGGCAAGCCGGTGAGAAAGGGCCGTGGCGGCCATGATCTGCACCGATCCAGACGCCAGGTTTTCCGGAGGCAGCCGCGCCGCCAAAGCGCGCCATTCACATTTGAAGGCGAGCGACCGGAGATCGAGCATGGACGGGGCCGCCCCCCGCAGATCGTCCGCACGACTCGGCGTATCGGGATTCGGATCCAGCTCCAACTGTCCCTTCCACTGGAGGTTGCCCCGGCCCGCATGATCGGCGCCGTTGGAAGCCGCCTCGCCAAGTGCCACGCGAAGACCTTCCCACGCCTTGGACAACTCCTCGTTATCCGGCAAAGCAAGCGCCAGCACCGTGACGAAGTTCGCATCGCCCCGGTCGGGCCGGTCCTCCAGCAGGCTCGCCATGTGCAGCACGCGGCAGGCCTCGAACTCGCGCCCCTCCTGCAACAGGCGTACGGCCACGGAAGGCGCCGCCTGTGCGGCATCGCCCAGCACCGGCTTGGGCATGAAATGAGCGAAACCGTTGCCAGCCTTGTCCAACTCGACCAGGCCTGCCAGCAGGACGTATCCCTCCGGCGAATTCTGACAGAAGGCCTTGACCGCGCTCTCCGTCAGCACGTCATCGCGCATGCGATAGCCGTGCCGGTATTGGCGAACGATGTCCACGAGTTTTGCCGGCGTGCGGGCGGTGATCCCGACCGCCAGGTCGCGGAGAATGTCGCGCGCGGCGGCGCCGACCTCGGAGGAATTGTCCTGCGCGGCGACCGCGAGGGCCTTGGCGGCGCTGCCACCGCCCGCAAGCAGATCGTCGGCCGCTTTTTTGCGCACGGCCGGATCGGGGTCGCCCAGCCTGACGACTGAAAGGCGCCACTGCTCGGGAACTTCGGCCAGTTCCAGACCGAACACCGATGGCGCGGCGAGGAGGCAGCAGAGGAGAATGGCACGGGTTGAGTACATGTATCACTTGAATTGAAAGGGGATATGGCGTCTCACTGCCGACTCCGGGCCGCGTATCGACGCTGGACTTCATCGCGAATTGCACTCCAGTCCTCCGACGTCATCTCGGTCGCCGGACCGCTTGCTTCGGCCTCCTCCAGTTCGCGCTCGATCTCCGCAGCGAGGTTCCGCTCCAGATCAGCTAGTATGAGTGACTCGACATACTGGCTGGCGGTGAGGAATCCGGCCCGCAAACGCACCGCGCCGTCCAACTCGTCCGGAAGCTGTATGTTCAGGCTCACCACAGTTGAACCATTCTAACCGTCAGCGCCATGCAGTCACGTTCGATTCCGTCACGAAGGAACGCGATGACCTCCCGAAATCGTCTGGGTGGCCCCGGGTTGGGGGGGGGG
>JBIOJL010000263.1:0-8658 GCA_044450885.1 Tepidisphaerales bacterium | reverse complement strand
GCGCCGTATCTGGCGTTGACGCTGTATCGGAGTGCTGAGAGCGCCGCGAAATCGCTTGCCAGACCGATTCTGGCTGATCTCACGGCAGAGGAACAGAAGGGTTGGACCTTCCTGTCCGGCCGCACCAGCGCCACCCAGAGTGAATACGCCCAGAATCTTGGGGTGACGGCCCGCACTGCGCAGCGGCACCTTACGCATTTCGTTGAGCTTGGCCTGCTTCGGCGGATCGGGCGCGGACGTGCAACCAAATACGTGAAGGTATGATCCGGACATTGTGTCGCGATGGACCATGCGAATTGCGACATGAATTGGAATCGCGACATGGTGTCGCGATTCGGCGGTGTCATATTGGAGAAAAGACGAATCCCGACAATAATCGCGACACGGTGTCGAGATTCAGGAAAACGGCTCCCCCCGACCTTGTCATCGCGACACGGGGCTCAATGCCCGAGAATGAGTTAGCCATGCCCTTCTTTCTCGACGAAGCCCAAGTCGAACTCTCGCTCGTGGAACTGATCCGCGAGCTGGGCTTCGACTACGCCTTCGGCCCGGCCATCGCCAACGACGGCGCCAGTCCCGAACGGACGGCCTATGACGATGTCATTCTCAATGACCGGCTGGAGGCGGCGCTGCGGCGGATCAACCCCGAGCTGCCGCCGGAGGCGGTTGAGGAAGCCATGCGCCGCGTGTGCCGGCCGGAGGCGGGGAGCCTGGTGGAAAGCAACCGGCGGTTTCACCGGCTGCTGGTCGATGGGGTGCCCGTGCAGTACCGCGACAAGGATGGCCGGGTCGTGTATGACCAGGCATGGCTGGTGGATTTCGCCGAGCCGAAGAACAACGACTGGCTGGTGGTCAACCAGTTCACGGTGATCGAGAACCGGCGGAACCGCCGGGCGGACGTGGTCCTGTTCATCAACGGCATGCCGCTGGTGGTGATCGAACTGAAGAACCCGGCCGACCCCAGCGCCACCGTGCGGGCGGCGTTCAACCAGTTGCAGACCTACAAGCAGGACATCCCCGGGCTGCTTGTCTTCAACGAGTTGCTGGTGATCTCGGACGGGATTGAGGCGAAGCTGGGCACGCTGACGGCCGACTGGGAACGGTTCATGCCTTGGCGGACGATCGACGGCACGAGCCTGGCGGCGGGCGATGTGCCGCAGATGGATGCGCTGGTGGCCGGGGCCCTGGAGAAGCGGCGACTGCTGGACCTGATCCGGTATTTTGTGGTGTTTGAAGATGATGGCAAGAAGATCGTCAAGAAGCTGGCCGGGTATCACCAGTATCACGCGGTGAACAAGGCGGTGGAGTGTACGGTGCGGGCATCAGGGATGGGCGGCGACCGGCGGATCGGCGTGGTGTGGCACACACAGGGAAGCGGCAAGAGCCTGTCGATGGCGTTCTACGCGGGGAAGGTGATCCAGCACCCGGCCATGGCCAACCCGACGCTGGTGGTGCTGACCGACCGCAACGACCTGGACGAGCAGCTTTTCAACACGTTCGCCGGCTGCCATGAACTGCTGCGGCAGAAGCCAGTGCAGGCCGGGAGTCGAGCACATCTGCGAGCGCTGCTGAAAGTCGCATCCGGGGGTGTCGTGTTCACCACGGTCCAGAAGTTCTTCCCGGCGGCCGGGGATGATACGTATCCGATGCTGTCGGACCGGCGGAACGTGGTGGTGATCGCGGATGAGGCGCACCGCAGCCAGTACGACTTCATCGACGGGTTCGCCCGGCACATGCGCGATGCGCTGCCCAACGCCAGCTTCATCGGGTTCACGGGAACGCCCATCGAGTCGGCCGACAAGAGCACGCCGGCGGTGTTTGGCGACTACATCGACATCTACGACATCCAGTGGAGGATGGGGCCACGGTGCGGATCTATTACGAGGGCCGGCTGGCGAAGATCGAACTGCCGGCGGAGGAGTTGCCGCAGATCGACACGGAGTTTGATGAAGTGACCGAAGGGCAGGAGGAAGATGCCAAGCGCGCGATCAAGAGCCGCTGGGCGCGGCTGGAGGCCATGGTCGGCACGGAGAAGCGGCTGGCGCTGGTGGCCGAGGATCTGGTGAAGCACTTCGAGGCTCGGCTGGAGACGATGGACGGCAAGGGGATGATGGTCTGCATGAGCCGGCGCATTTGCGTGGACCTGTACAAGGCGATCGTGAAGCTGCGGTCGCACTGGCACAGCGCCGACGATGAGACGGGAACGCTGAAGATCGTCATGACCGGCAACGCTACCGATCCGACCGACTGGCAGCAGCACATCCGCAACAAGTCCCGGCGCGAGGCGCTGGCGCGACGCTTCAAGGACCCGGTCGACGCGTTCCGGCTGGTGATTGTGCGAGATATGTGGCTGACGGGGTTCGACGCGCCGTGCCTGCACACGATGTACGTGGACAAACCGATGCAGGGACACGGGCTGATGCAGGCGATCGCGCGGGTGAACCGGGTGTTCCGCGACAAGCCGGGCGGGCTGGTAGTGAACTACCTGGGGCTGGCGGATCAGCTCAAGCGGGCCCTGGCCGACTACACCGAGAGCGGCGGCAGGGGCCAGCCGATGATCGACCAGGCCGAAGCCGTGGCGATCATGGTGGAGAAGTACGAGATCGTGGCCGGGATGTTCCATGGGTTTGACTACAAGGCAGTGATCGAAAGCCCGCGCGACCAGCGGATGGCGGGGCTGGCGCGGACGGTGGATTTCATCGTGCAACCGGGCGCGGTCGGCGGGTCGGCCGACGATGCCAAGAAGCGATACCTGGAGGCGGTGACCATGCTGTCCAAGGCATTCGCCCTGGCCGTGCCGCACGAAGAGGCCATCCGCATCCGCGATGAAGTGGGGTTCTTCCAGGCGGTGCGGGCGGTGATCGCCAAGATGATGAGCAGCGGCGGCCCCGGCCGGATGTCGGATGATGACATGGACGCGGCCATTCGGCAGATCGTGTCCAAGGCCGTGGTGTCGGATGAGGTGGTAGACATCTTCGCCGCGGCCGGGTTGAAGAAGCCGGACATTTCCATCCTGTCGGATGAGTTCCTGGCTGAGGTAAAGGGGATGCCGCAGCGGAACCTGGCGCTGGAACTGCTGCGCAAGCTGCTGAACGACGAGATCCGCGTTCGGTCGACCAGGAACCTGATGCTCGGCCGCCGGTTCTCGGAGATGCTGGAGGAGTCAGTGCGGAAGTACCAGAACCGGGCCATCGAAGCGGCCCAGGTCATCACGGAGTTGATCCAACTGGCCAGGGAGATGCGCGAGGCCAACCGCCGTGGCGAAAGCCTGGGCATGAGCGAGGACGAGGTCGCGTTCTACGACGCCCTGGAGGTGAACGACAGCGCCGTGAAGGTGGTGGGCGAGCCGACGCTGAAGACGATCGCTCGGGAGCTGGTGGACAGCGTGCGGAAGAATGTGAGCGTCGACTGGAGCGTCCGCGAGAGCGCCCGGGCCGCGATGCGGATCATGATCAAACGCATCCTCCGCAAATACGGCTACCCGCCCGACAAACAGGAACAGGCCACGCAGACGGTGCTCCAGCATGCCGAGTTGCTGTGCGTGGCGGCGTGAGCGGCGCACGAGAGGATGGACGGGGCTCGCGGAGGATGCCGAAGGTGCCACTGATGGCGGAGCAGCGGCGGCTGATGGAACTGCTGAAAGAAGAGCGCCAGGCCGTCATCGCCCACGCGGTCACCAGAGTTGACGCAGTTACCGACGATGAAGAGCGGCGGTCGGCGCCGGCAATGTGCAAGGCCCGGCCCGGGCCCTGTTCGTCAACGGACGATCCGAGGTTCTATTCAACATTCATCTCCGCCCAGGCCTCGGGGTAGATCCAGGCCTCCTGCGGCAGGTCGCTGACGAGGTTGGTGTTGGGGTTGGACCAGTAGGCACGGGAGGCGTTGGCGGTGCCGGCTGCATCAGAGAAGATGATGCCGACGTCGCCGCGGAGGGTGGCACCGGATGGGAGCTTGAGGCCGAGTGTTGCCAGCGGGATGGCGGCTTCCACGCGGTAGCCCTGGCCGGTGGTTTTCACGGTCACTTGGGCGTTGGCGAGCACTTCCACGCGATCGAAGACTTTGTCGCCTACGGGCGAGTGGTAGACGACGCGCTGGTCCTTGCCCGCGGCCGGGTCCAGGGGCCGCATCAATACGGCGGCCGGTTTGCCGTTGAGTGGGGCGATGACGATGCGGAGGTCGCCGGCTTCGACCTTGGTCCGCTTGCCGCCGTGGCCGAGTTGAATATCGACGGCGTCGCCAGTCTTGAAGAGCCGGGTGGCATCCTTGCCTTCATTCCTCCAGGGGGTTGGGTCGGTCACGTCGAACAGCACGTACAGATTGTTGGCGTCGCAGGCAAGCTTTGCTGTCCCGCGGTTGGGCAGCTTCTCGATTTTCATGGCGTGTACCTTGGCCCAGGCGGCATCGTCGCCGGGATTGGGCGCGGCGGGCATTCGGGCGATCAGGCCGGCCGCCGCCTTGGCCGCTTTGGCGGTGCGGGCGGCGTTGTCTTTCTCTGTTTGTTCCAGTTGCTGCGTGGTGATGCTGAGCGTGGGGCCGTCGAACCGCTGGACCGTCTCCAAACCATTGACCAGCAGGCTCATCGCGGCTTGACGGGGGAAGCCGACCAGCGTGCGGATCTTGCCGTCGGCCTGCTTGCCGAACCAGCCGTTGAATGCCTCGCTGCCGTTGGAGAAGGTCTCCATGGGCATGCCCTTGAGTTTGGCCTCGGTGTCGGGCAGGTCATCGCCGGGCAGGCGTCCATCCTGGAACATGGCCCCGATGTACAGGCCGTCGGTGGTGAAGAGGAAGTCCTGTCCCAGATTGCCGCGAAGCAGGGCCACCCGGCCGACCTGTTTGTTGACCTCGGCGATGCCACAGATCTTCAGCGGCCCAACCAACAGGCCGGGCCTGGGCATGGGGGCGTTGTGCGAGCCGTGTACGCCCGGGTAGAGGTTTGGGTACGCCCACTTGATGGCGTCGGTCTTGCGGTCGATGCCGAGCAGCCCGGTGGTCGGACCGGCGTAGCCTTTGAACGAGAGGCACAGCAGCAGGTCTTCCTCGCCGACGGGCACGAGGTCGCCTTGTTCGTTGAGGTTCATTCGCCGCATGCCCGCCGGGCCGTACACCGGGGCTCCCTCGGGCGTGAAGCGAATCGGTTTGTACTCGACGAGACCATCGGTGTAGAACACCATGTCCGTCCCGATGCGGCCGCCCCAGCCGTTGGCGAGGGAAACGCCCTTGCCTTTGGTGGCGGCCAGCGCCACTTCGCACTCGGCGCGTTGGGGCTTGCCATCGCCGTTGGCATCGTTCCAGAATACGATGTCGTACGCGCCGATATCGGCGAACTCCCCGCTGGGGGCCGCGACGACGTTGCCATCGTGGCTGACTTTGCCGGAGAGATGCCAGCCGTAGCAAACGGCCGCCACAGGACGCCATTTGCCCGCAACCTCCATGTAGATGACGTGTCCACCACCATCGCGTGGATCATGGGCGTAGAAATACTCGTGCGCTTTGCCGCTGGCGCTACTGCTGAAGCGCTGGGGGATGACGTGCGATGCCGTGTCGATGCCGAAAGTCTCACCGGCGGCCGGATCTGGCACCCAGAGGATCTGCGTGACGGACCAGATCTTGGCTGCGTGGTCGAGTTTTACCTCGACGGGGCCGATGTAGCCGAGGGTTGGGTCGGTGTCGTGGAGGGTGCAGCCGGTGCCGGCGTAGCCGGTGTTGCCAATGTAGTCGCGGACGAGCTTGCCATCGCGATCCCAGATGGAGACCCGCCGCGGGAAGTTCCAGGATTCGGTCACCCAAATCTGGCCTTTGGCGTCGACGGCGACGGAACTCATGCGCATCATCGCCTGGGCGTCGAACGCCCCGCGGATCGGACGGCCGCCTTTCCTGCCGGCTGTGTAGATCAGTTGCCCATTCCTGGAGTACGCCTTGACCTGGCTGTCGGGACCGATGTCCGCGACCACGACGTTGCCGTCGAGGTCGGCCGCAATCGCGCCTGCCTTGCCGAGGCCGGGTGATTCCACGGTCGAGAACGTTCCTGCCGTGGTGTCAACAATCGCCAGCTTGCCGGCCGCAACGGCATACAGCTTGCCGTCCGGCGCGAAGGCGATGGCCGAAACGCCGGGAAGATCGATGGTCCGCTTCAGCGCGGTCGACGCCGCGTCGAGGATAGTCACTTTGCCTTCCGACATCGCCAGGGCCAGTACGCCCTTGCCAGCGGCCAGGCCCACGGCCTTGCCCGGCGCCTTGCCGGCGAAGATATCGGCCAGGGGAAGTTCGAACGGGCGGGGTTTGCCGTCCAGCACGAACGGCTTGTACGCCCCGTTTGTGGCCGAAAAGCGCGACAGCACTTCGTCCTTGATCGCCCAGCCGGCGGGGATGGCGTAGACGTATTCCGCGTCGGCCGCCAGGAACGAGGCCCCGCGTTTCTCGCCCCACTTCTTCAGCCCATCCGGCGCCACGCCGATGATGCCCGAACCACCCTCGGCGAATGCCCAGGAGACGATCATCCAGTCGCCGGCAGCGGCCACGCAGCAGGGGGCCGCATGATCCGCGCCCCAGGCCCCGTTGCCGCGTTGGGTCGGCCAGGGTGGTGTCCCAGGGTTGTAGAAACTCAGGTCATACTCGGCCGAGAGTCCTTCGTGGGTGAGGCCGCGGACGCGGTAGCTTCCCGGGGCCACCAGCTTGCCCTTGTCATCCAGGCCATCCCACTTCAACTCGATCGTTCTGGTTTCGGCGGTATCCGCCACGACGTAGTCCTCGGGCGCCAGGTCCGCCGCCAGATTACGCACGCGGCCGCCGGCGGCGTCTTCGACGACGGCAGTGAAGCGGGCGGCCTTACGCGGCACCACCAGCCGGATCGGCATCGTCCCCTCGACGCGCCCGGTGTCGTCGACGTACTGTCGCACGGGCAGGTGCCCCGTCGACGATAGCTCGACGTTGCCCCAGGCCTTAGTCGCCGTCCAGAAGAACTCGCGAGAGGTCTGCCCAGGCTGCATATTGTCGGCATAACGGTGGACCGGCCAGGTGTTTCCCGTGATGTCACCCCAGAGGAACTCCAGGCCCATGTGGAACGTCACCCCCGCCTTCATGGCCGGCACCTGTTTGTAGAGCAACTTCCAGGGGATCTTGATCTCCTGCACGTAGCCCTTGCCGTCGGCATCGGCCTTGTAGGCCATCTCCGCGCCCTGTCCCAGGTCGGTGCCGCCTTCCTTGGCCCGCAAGAGCGTGATGTTCTGGCCGTCGGTGTCGCGGGCCGGGTTCTTCCAGACGGAGAGGTGAAGGACCGGCATTTTCTTAGGAGTGTAGTACCAGGTCGTGAGCCACATCGTCTGGTCGGTCTGCACGCGCATCTGGATGGCGTCGGCCTTCCAGCCTTCGGTGGGGTTGAAGTCGGGATCGACGGTGCTGAGCATGGGCGTGGGGTCTTTCCATTTGGCCGCGAGGTAGAGGTTGTCGGCATCCCACATGGCGGCGACTTCGACGGAGTAGCGGTTGCGGACCCCGGAGTCGGCGAAAACCCAGATCCGCCCGGACCAGCCCCACTCGGACAGGTCGCCGTCGATAGTGACTTTGGCTGGGGCGGGCACGGCGGTGATGCCTTCGTTCTGACTCTGGCGGCCGATCATGTTCTGGCCGGCGAAGGCAAGTGAGGGCCAGGAGGCGGTGCTGGCGATTGCCAACAGGATGAGCAGGGTTTTGGGTATCGAGGGCATAGGGTGATTCCTTGTGATGGCGGCCGTAGCTTGGGACCGCACGGAGGACTGCGGCTTTCCGGGCGCCGTTTCTCATGCAGCTTCTCGCCCACGAATGTCGCGGCGACGTGTTTGAATGGTAATGCCCGAACGGGCCGGCGACAATCGTGATGCTCGTCCGCTTGTTGTGCTCGTCCGCTTCTTCGCCTTGAATGCAGCCGATTCGATGGCCAGCAGCGCGGCACATTGGCAATCAACCGTGATCTGTGAACGGAGTGTTTAGGCGTTCAAGCGTTGCCGGGCTGGTTAACCTCGGGGAGTTTAAGTGGCTCCAGGGCTTGGCCTGCGCGGCACGAACGTCGTGTGGCGGGAGTCGAAGTCGGGATCATTCCACCTTGATCGTGAGACGGGTTCCGGTCGCAGGCAGCCTGGCGCCGTCCGTGACGGTGCGGCCGCCGCTGGTCACCGTGATCTGGTAATCACCGAGAAAGCCCCGCACGGCAAACGTACCGTCTGCCGCGGTCTTGCCTTTCACGTCGGTCCACCACTGCTTGAACACCAGATCCATGTATGCCTGGCCGTTGGGTTTGAGCGTCCAGTCCTTGCGGATCGTGGCGCACTGCGGTTTCCAGTGGCGGCCTTCCCAGAAGCCCCATTGCGTGAACGCCTCGGTGGCCGGGTGGCTGAACACCGCGGTCATGAAGTCGCGCATGTAGTCGCCCTGGGCCTGCTCGTCCCGAAGTACAACGTCGAACTCGGTGATGTGGATCGGCTTGCCGTATCGGCTCCACGTTGCCCCAAGCCTTGGTTGCAGTCCAGAAAAACTCGCGAGAGGCGAAGCGGTCGAGGATCTCCACGACCCGGTCGGGCGGGGTGAGAGAATCGCCGAAGTGCCCCTGGATGCCGATGACATCCGGCCCCGCCTTCGCATCGATCAGCAGTTGGATCATCTTCGCGAAATGTTCCTGCTCGGTTG
>JBIOJL010000262.1:0-8661 GCA_044450885.1 Tepidisphaerales bacterium | reverse complement strand
GACCGGCTACGGCAACATCGGCGTCATGTGGTTTGACGGCGAGTGGATTCCCGAGTGGTCAGAGGAACAAGGCCGCGACCTGTACACGTTCATCAAGAAGATCCGCCCCGACATCATCATCAACAACCGCGTCAGCGTCGGCCGCGCGGGCATGGCCGGCATGACCAAGGCAGGCGCCTTTGCCGGCGACTTCGGCACGCCCGAACAGGAAATCCCCGCCGCCGGCTTCCCCGGTATGGACTGGGAAAGCTGCATCACCATGAATGATACGTGGGGTTTCAAGAAGAACGACAACACATGGAAGTCGGCCGCCACCATGATCCACATGCTCATCGACACTTCGAGCAAGGGCGGCAATCTGCTGATGAACGTCGGCCCGACGGCCGAGGGCCTGATCCCCGCGCCATCGGTCGAGCGCCTGGCCGAGGTGGGCAAGTGGATGAAGGTCAACAGCGAGTCGATCTACGGCAGTTCGCCCAGCCCGTTCAAGACGCTCACGTTCGGCAAGGCCACGCAGAAGCCGGGCAAGGTCTACCTGCATGTGTACGAATGGCCCAAAGACGGCTCGCTGGTCGTGCCGCTGAAGAATAAGGTGGCCAAGGCGTATCTGCTGGCCGATCGCGAGAAGGCGCTGGGTGTCGTGGCCGGTGAGGCCGGCGTGAAGGTCACCGTGCCCACGACGGCGCCGGATGCGGTGGCATCGGTTGTTGTCCTGGAGATCGAAGGCACCGCTCAGGCGGGAGAATGACGAATGACGAAATCCGAATGATGAGAGAATTTCCAATGACCAATATGACCAATACCCAATCCAACCATTCGGCATTCGAGCATTTGACATTCTCTCGTCATTCGACATTTTTCATTCGTCATTGCAGCGAGGTAACATACATGCGAAGACTTCTTTCCCCTGTGGTTTTGCTGGTGATTCTGGCGGGCGCGGCACTGGCCGAACCCGGCGGTCCGGCGCCGGCCAATGTCGTGATCAAACGCTCCGAGGTGAAGGTTGCGGACACCTGGGACCTTTCGCCGCTCTACAAAAGCGATCAGGATTGGGATGAAGCCTTCAAGCAGTGGGAAGCCCGCATCTCCGGTTACGATCAGTTCCGCGGCAAACTCGCCCAGGATGCGGCCACGCTCGCCCAGTGCCTCAAGTTCGACGCCGACCTCGACCGCGCCGGCGAGCGCCTTGGCAACTATGCCCAGCTCAAGGCCACCGAGGACCAGAGCAACAGCGACTACCAGCGGATGCGCGGCCGGTTCCAGCATGCCTCCACCAAGGCCGCCGAGGCTGGTAGCTGGATACGCCCGGAGTTGATGGCCATCCCCGCGGAGCGCATGGACCAGTTCCTGGCCGCCCCGGAACTGGCCGATTGGCGGCTCGCCCTGCAGCGCATCCTGCGTTTCCGCCCACACACGCTGAGCAAGAACGAGGAACAGCTTCTGGCCATGGAGGGCGACGTCAGCGAAACAGCCGGCCTGGTTTTCGGCCAGCTCAACAACGCCGACCTGAAGTGGGGCATGATCCCCAACGAAAAGGGCGAGCCGAGCCAGTTGAGCATCGCCACGTTCTCCTCGTTCCTGGATTGCCCCAAGCGCAGCGTACGCGAGGAGGCATTCCGCAAGTTCTACGAGCAGTATGACCTGCACAAGAACACGCTGGCCGCCACGCTCAACGGCTCCGTGCAGCGCGATGTCTTCAACGCCCGCGCCCGCCATTTCTCCAGCGCCATCGAAGCGTCGCTCTTTCCCGACAACATCCCTGTTTCCGTCTATGACAACCTCATCCAGGCCGTCCATCGCCACCTTCCCGCCTTGCATCGCTACTACGATCTGCGCAAGCGGGCGATGAAACTGAGCGACATCCACCACTACGACACCTACGTCCCCATTTTGGCGGAAATCGAAAAGCGCCACACCTGGGACCAGGCGGTCGGCGAGGTCATCGGGGCCCTGCGGCCAATGGGCGACGAGTATTGCCGCGTGCTGGAAAAAGGCCTGACCACCGACCGCTGGGCCGACCGCTATCCCAACGTCGGCAAGCAGGCCGGTGCCTTCAGCAGCGGCGGATACGACGGCCCGCCCTACATCCTCATCAACTTCCAGCCCACCGTGCTCGACGACGTCTTCACGCTCGCCCACGAGGCCGGCCACTCCATGCACTCCTGGTACTCCGCCCACAATCAGCCGTACCAGTATTACAGCTATAGCCTTTTCGTGGCCGAGGTCGCCAGCACCTTCAACGAGATGATGCTGGCCGACCACCTGATGAAGAACGCGAAGGACAAGCGGGAGAAGGCATACCTGGTCAACCGCCAGATCGACGCCATCCGCGCCACCATCATCCGCCAGACCATGTTCGCCGAGTTCGAGAAGATCATCCACGCCCTGGTGGAGAAAGGCGAGCCGCTGACGGTGGATGCCCTGCGCGGCGAGTACCGCAAGCTGCTCGGGCAGTATTTCGGGCCCAACTTCGCCATCGACGATGCGCTGTCGCTCGAGTGCCTCCGCATCCCGCACTTCTACCGCGGCTTCTACGTCTACAAATACGCCACCGGCATGTCGGCGGCCATCGCCCTCAGCCAACGCGTCCTCCACGGCGGCGAGCCGGAACTCAAGGCCTACCAGAACTTCCTCAAGGGCGGCTGCTCGAAATTTCCCCTCGACCTGCTGCGCGATGCCGGCGTGGACATGGAGAAATCCGAGCCCGTCGATACGGCCCTCGAGCTCTTCGACCGGCTGGTGAAGGAACTCGATGGCCTGCTGCAATGAGGCGGACGGCCTGTAGCCGCGATCGCTGATCGCGGTTCCCCGTCGCGATGACCCCTGTAGCCGCGATCGCTGATCGCGGTTTCCGCGGCGACGATCCTTGCAGCCGCGATGACCCCTGTAGCCGCGATCGCTGATCGCGGTTTCCGCGGCGACGATCCTTGCAGCCGCGATCGCTGATCGCGGTTCCCGCCGCGATGACCCATCGCGGCTACAAATGCTTCGCCGAAAACACTGGCACAATCGCCCGCCGAGACTTACCATACTGCCCATGAGCCAGCAGAATCCGATTGCGGCCTACCGCGAGAAGATCCTCCGGAACATGGCCGAATCCAGTCAGGGTGACCAGACGACCGCGACGGTCCCCGCCGCCGTGCTCGGCAAGTCGATGCTAGACGAGGCACTGCGGCTTCCCGATCCGGCCCGCTACGCCCTGATGCGCAATCTCACGCACGAGGATTCCATCCTCCTGCTCGGCATTGCCCAGGGCGAGGCCGTCTGGGCCGTCCGTGAATCCATGCCGGGCGAGTTGCGATACGGCCTGATCGCGCTGATCCTCGAGGACCGCCGCGAAGACTGGCGGGAGACACTGCGTCACCTCTGCCTGCTCAACCACAGCGCCGGCAAGCTCGGCGTCAGCCTGGAAACGGTCTACCAGGGGCTCAAGCACCTCGCGTCCGCCGAGACCGTCCGCCTCATCAACGGCTTCTTCGAAGGCGGCGAGCGTGACATCCGCGCCATGGGCTACAAAGAGGACACATCGGCCGACGGCTTCGTCTACACGCCAACCGGCTGACTCTTGCGGGAGGGCCGCAGTCCTGTGCGGCCGTCTGTAGCTGCGATCACCGATCGCGGTCCCGGCCGTGCAGGAGCACGGCCCTCCCGAATTTGCATCCCCGCAATTCTTCGACTGTAATTCCTCCCATGCCCGACCGAGTCGTCCAACGTCTGACCAGGCCCTTCACCGCCGAATTCGCCCCGCCGGGGTCCAAGAGCCTCACCAATCGCGCCCTCGTCCTGGCGGCGATGGCCGACGGAATCAGCGAACTCAGCAACTGCCTCTTTGCCGACGATACGCTGGTCATGATCGACAGCCTGAAGCGCCTCGGCTTTGTGCTGGATGTCGATCAGGCTGGCCGCCGCATTGCCGTCCACGGAAACAGCGGGCGCATTCCCGCAAACTCGGCCGAACTCGCCTGCGGCAACTCGGGCACCTCCATCCGCTTCCTTACAGCGCTCTGTTCCCTGGGCAGAGGCCGATACCTGCTCGACGGTGTTCCGCGCATGCGCCAGCGGCCCATCGGCCAACTCGTCGACATGCTCCGCAACCTCGGCGTGCGCATCGGCTACCCGGCCGACGACGGTTTCCCGCCGGTCGAGGTCGAGGCCGACGGCCTGCCCGGCGGCATCACCCGTTTCGCAAACGCCCACAGTTCGCAATTCCTCTCGGCCGTTCTACAAGTCTGCCCCTTTGCCAAACACGAGGTGAAAGTCGATCTCGAAGGCGAACTGACAAGCTGGCCTTACGTCGGCATGACCATGCAGCTCATGGACCACTTCGGCGTCATGGCCGAACTGCTCCGCGACAGCCAGACCGGCCGGCCCAAGCAGATCGTCGTGCCGCGCGAGCCCTACCGCGCCGCCCGCTACCACGTCGAGCCCGACGCCTCCAACGCATCCTACTTTCTCGCCCTGGCCGCCCTGCACAAGGGATCGAAGATCACCCTCAACGGCCTCGGCAAGAGCAGTCTGCAAGGGGATGTGGGCTTTGCCGACGTCCTGCAACGCATGGGCGCCGGCCTGGTTTTTGGCCGGGATTTCATCACCGTCCTCGGCGCCGACCGGCTCGAAGGCATCGACATCGACCTCCGCGACATGCCCGACACCGCCCAGACGCTGGCCGTCGTCGCGCTGTTTGCCGGCGGCCCGACCACCATCCGCGGCCTGCACACCCTGCGTGTCAAGGAGACCGATCGCATCGCCGCTCTGGCCGCCGAACTGGCCAAACTTGGCGCCGATGTGGATGTCGAGGACGACACGCTCTCCATCCAGCCCCCGGAGAAGTTCAAGGCCGCGTCGATCGCGACCTACGACGACCACCGCATGGCCATGAGCTTTGCTCTGGCCGGGACGAAGGTGTCGGGGGTGACGATTCAGAACGCGGAGTGCGTGAACAAGACGTATCCGGGGTTCTTTGATGACTTGGCGCGAGTGAGTGCAGAAGAGTGATTTTGTAGCATAGCCGTCCCGGCCGTGTTGTCCCGGGTCATGGACGGATGTTCCGATACGGTATTGGCCCCAGCGGGGCCGCGGTCTGTAGCCACGGGTGCAGCGTAGCCCGCCGATCGGCGGGCGGAGCGCAACCCGTGGGAAACGTGCGCATCGGACAGTTCCGCCCCGGCGGGGCGGAGGAGATATCGAGACCGGCGACCGATCGCGCGGAGAACTTCCCGCGCCGCAGACGGTCCCTTCAACACCCCAACGCATCAAGTAGCGTATCATCTACGCGTCTTCCATTTTGCACTTTGCATTTTGCATTTTGCCCTTCCCCTTTTCCCCTTTTTCCCTCACTTCCCTTCCCACTCCATCTTCTGCACCGCCCGGAAGATGCGATCGGTGAGCCCGTCCTGGAACGTCACCCGCACCTCGATATCGCTCGTCCCCGGCGCGGTCTTCCACGGCAACTCCAGCACGAAGGCGTGCAATGGTCCCAGCGACCGCCATCGCGGCTTCAGCTCCGCCGGGCTGAGTTCCCAGCGGCCCAGCACGCGGTTCTTCGGGTCGGCCAAGTCCGCCGCCTCGACCGTTACGCGGCCGGGCGATTTGGCCGGGTCGCCGTCCTGATCCTGGGGCGTGACGTACACCTTGATGCCGGCCGGGTTGGCGACGCAGAGCCGGCCGAGCGTGATGCCGTGTACCGTGTAGATCTGGTCGAGGGTGCGTTGCGTGGCCGGTGCGGCGGCGAGTTTTTCGAGTCCGTCGATGCGTGCCAGCGCAGCGGTGTTTTCCTGCTCGAGCTGCGCGATCTTTTCATTCAGTTGCTGGTTCTTCTTCCGCAGTTCCAGGTTGGCCTTGCTCGGCGAGCCGCAGCCGGCGAGCAGCAGGGGGGCGAGACAGAGCGACAGCATGCCAAAGTAGGGCCGGCGTCCTCGCTGGCCTGCCTGAAGCGCGAACCGTCCGGTAATTCGGTCCAGCGAGGACGCTGGCCCTGCTTGCAGAGCCGTCCGTGCCGGACCAGTGTCTGTCGGTTGTGTAAGCATAAGAAAGCACGGGCGAGGTTCTTCGCCCGTGCCTGCCATCATACCGCAAACCGCAGGATTATTCTTTTTCGGGTTCGAGCACCGGCCGGATCGCCTCGGGGACGCGCTCGATGATCTTGTCGGCGCAGCCGTATTGCACGGCCTCTTCGGCGAACAGCCACTTGTTGCGGTCGAAGTCCCGGTGAATGTCCTCGTAAGTCTTGCCGCAGAACCCGGCCATCATCCGGTAGAGCCGCTCGCGCAGGCGGATCATGTGCTTGGCCTCAATGCCCAGGTCCGTGGCCGACCCCTGCAGCACGCCGCCCAGCAGCGGCTGGTGCAGCATCACCTGCGAGTTGGGCAGCACGTTGCGCTTGCCCTTGGTTCCGGCGGCCAGCAGGCAGGCGCCCATGGAGGCCGCCATGCCGATGCAGGTCGTCGCCACCTCGCAGCGGATGAAGCGCATGGTGTCCATGATCCCCATGCCGGCCGACACGCTCCCGCCGGGCGAGTTGATGTAGAACTGGATGTCGGCCTTGGGATCCTCGTTGGACAGAAACAGCATCTGGGCCACGATGATGGCGGCCGTTTCGTCGACGACCGGTCCGGAGAGCATGATGATCCGATCCTTGAGCAGGCGCGAGTAGATGTCGTAGGCCCGCTCGCCCCGGCCGGATTTCTCGATGACGATCGGAACCATGTAGTTGTCTTGGGTCATGGGTTATTTCTTCTGCTGGTCGACTTCGCCGATGATCTCGTCGCATAGGCCGTAGGTCACGGCTTCCTTGGCGTCGAAGAAGCGGTCACGTTCGGAGTCTTCGCGGATGCGGTCGATGGTCTGGCCGCTGCAGCGGGCCATGATTGACAGGAGATTTTCCTTGTCCTTGAGGATCTGCTCGGCCTGGATTTCGATGTCGGCCGCCTGGCCGTAAACGCCGCCGAAGGGCTGATGGATCATCACCTTGGCGTTGGGCAGGATGTAGCGCTTGCCCTTCTTTCCGGCCATGAACACGATCGCGCCGCCGCTGGCGCATTCGCCGATGCAGTAGGTGGCGACGTCGCAGTTGAGGAAGTTCATGACGTCGTAGATGGCCAGCGTGTCGGTGACGTGTCCGCCGGGGCTGTTGATGTAGAGGTTGATGTCCTGGTCGCGTTTCTGGCTCTGCAGGTAGAGCATCTGCATGTAGACGCGGGCGGCCGACATGTAGTTGATCTCGCCGACCAGGAAAATCACGCGGTTTTCGAGGAGCATTTCCTCGAGCGTCATTTCGCGGTAGCGGGCATATCCCGGCGGCACCGGCGCCGCCGGCATGTTCACGGGCGAGATGGCGCCGCCGCCCGGCCGGGCGATGGCGCCGTGCGGCGCGTTTGCGTAGCGGGCGAAGTTGGCCCAGAAACGCGGGTCCATTTGGCGATCCGAAGATTCGTTCATGCGTCTCCTATCGTGGCGCGAAACCGTAACAGCCGGGCGATCCTACGCGTGATGATGCGGAGCGTCAATGAAACCCTTCTTCCGCCAGCCAGCGCTCGGCGTCAAGGGCGGCCTTGCAGCCCATGCCGGCGGCCGTAATGGCCTGGCGGTAGGTCGAGTCGGCCACGTCGCCGGCGGCGAAGACGCCTTCGACGCTGGTCGTGGAGCGGAAGCCGTCCTTGAGCTTGAGGTAGCCCTTTTCGTCGGTCGCGAGCTGGCCTTTGAGGAACTTGGTGTTGGGCGTGTGGCCGATGGCGGAGAACATGCCGACGGCGTCGATCACCTGCGTCGCGCCGGTCTGCACGTTCTTGACGCGCACGCCGGTAACGCCGTCGTCGTCGGTGCCGAGGACCTCGTCGACGACGCTGTTCCAGACGGGTTTGATCTTTGTGTTGCCGAGCGTGCGCTGGGCCATGGCGGCCGAGGCGCGGAGTTTGTCGCGGCGGTGGATCAGATAGACGGCGCTTGCGAACTTGGTGAGGTAGGTGCCCTCTTCGCAGGCAGTATCGCCGCCGCCGACGACCACGATCGGCTGATTGCGATAGCGTGGCAATGCTCCGTCGCATACCGCACACGCGGACACGCCGTGGTTCTTGAAACGGTCTTCGGAGGGCAGGCCAAGGTAGTTGGCGCTGGCGCCCGTCGCAATGACGATGGCGTGGGCTTCGAGGGTCTGTCCGACCGAGTCCTTGAGTACGAACGGGCGGCGTGACAGGTCGACCTCGACGATGTCCTCGGTGACGACTCGCGCGCCGCAGTGCTCCACCGCCTGCCCTTTCATTGCCATCATGAGTTCAGGGCCGGTCGTGCCCTTGGGGAAACCAGGGAAGTTCTCCACCTCAGTCGTCAGGTTGAGTTGGCCGAGCGGCAACGTGCCGGCCATGCGGTTTTCCTCGGACAGCGCGCCTTCGTACACGAGAGGATCAAGTTTGGCGCGCCCGGCGTAAATGGCGCAGGTCCATCCGGCGGGGCCGGAACCGATGATGATGAGCTTTTCGGGCATCTTGCGATCCTCTGGGAAGTGTTCTCGGTTATTGGTTCTTTGTTATTGGTGGCAGCCCGACGTTTCACAAATACAGCAGGAGGTTGTCCATTTCCTCAGCGGTGCGTTCGTTCAGCAGCCGCAGGAGGCGGCGAGCGATTTCATAGGGTGTCCGCCGGACTGCCACAATGATCCCGCTGTGG
>JBIOJL010000261.1:0-8681 GCA_044450885.1 Tepidisphaerales bacterium | reverse complement strand
TTATGTCATATTAGCGGCCCGGAGTCAAGGAAAATCGAATGCGAATCTGCTCCCCCCGTCGAAAGCGGCCCAAATCAGCGCCAGCCAGGGCGGCCGGGCGTCCTCGTGCGGAATCGCTCAGTCCATGCGTGACGCGAAAAGATCGTGGTCCGGGCCTCTCACGCGAACATCGGCTTGTACGTATTGGCCGAATAGAACCGGAACTTGAGTTCGCGGGTGTATTCATAGGGACCGGCGGCGCGGACGTTTTCGACCAACTGGACGATCTGCAACTGCGAACGAAACGCGGCGATGGACTTGAGCTTCTTCTCGAAAACCTCCTCCGACGCTCGCACCTCAACGCCGACGACGGCCCCACGCTGGCCGTCGAGGTCACCCCCCGCCTCGACGCGATCCCCGTGCTCGGCACGGGCAAGACAGACTACCGGGCGCTGAAGGAATTGCTGAGAGCGGAGGGTTGAAGTTGCCTGTGTCTTGTCGCGCGATACCCCAAGGTTCAGGACGCTCTGCCGGGCGGAGTTGCACGGGCGTTTACGCCGTTTCGACGCTCCTCGCTCCCGACGAGAGCGATGTCGCCGTGGATGGTGTGAGCCCCTCCACTGGTTTCCAAGTCCGGCCCTTCCAACAACTCCCGGTATGCACGACTCTTGGGAGCGGGCACTACCTTGCATCCCTTCGGCAGCACTGGCCTGCTCGTCTTTGCATTTGCTTTCCGGGTGGCCATCAGATGCTCCTTAAGCACTCCAGTCGCGGAGAAGATCGCGTGCTCGCTCCGGAGCGAGTTCCATCGGGGTGTATTCAACGCCTTCAAATACTGTAGGTTCCAGATCGAGCGATTGCAATCCCCTTTTCTTGTACCAGGTAATGTAATCGGGGCTGCCCTCCAGTTGCAGGCGGCCACCACAGCCGGTTTCTCGGCTCAACCAGGCCGCCCAGGTCAGCAACTCGGTCCCAACACCAAGCCAATAGGGGCGTTCATCCTGCCGGAGAGCCGGCCGATTACGCGGGGCCGTGAAGAGCAGTTCCACAAAGAGAGCCTGTTCGCCATGCATGAGGGCAGAATCAACCGCTTCAGTCGACACCAGCATGGCGCCTTGTACAGCACCGTCCCCAGTGATGATGGCGACCTTCTGGGAGATCAGCACTCGGCCATGAAACTCGATGTTCATCTTGCTCCAGTCCCAGTGCCGATCGATGGGCTGCTCGGGAAAGTCGTGCTTGAGGCAGACGTCCATCCACCAGACGCGATGGAGATGCTCCCGAACCATGTGCAGAGTCAGCCTCACTATCCAGGCTTCGACGTACTGCCCGGTTGGAGCGAACAGAAGTTGAGTGGTCCTTGGCAGCACCATCACGCGAACATCGGCTTGTACGTATTGGCCGAATAGAAGCGGAACTTGAGTTCGCGGGTGTATTCGTACGGGCCGGCGGCGCGGACGTTCTCGACCAACTGGGCGATCTGCAACTGCGAGCGGAACGCGGCGATGGACTTGAGCTTCTTCTCGAACATCTCTTCCGAGGCGCGGATCTCGAGCTGCGGCGGCTCGGGGTAGTCGCAGTAGACGGCGATCTCGAAGACGCGCGGCACCTGGCCGATGGGCTCGCCCAGTTCCGGCCAGATCGAGCCCGAGGCGTGAAACAGACTGATCATCAGCTCGCGGTGGGTGATCTGGTGGTCCGGGTGCAGGTCGGCCGAGGTGGGCACGAACACGGCCGTCGGGCGGAACTCGCGAAGGTGATACGTCATCGCGTTCTGCAGGCCGACGTAACGGTGGATGTCCGCCTCGCCGGGGGCGGCCGGGCGACGCCCCTGCAGGCCGTAGAGTCCGCCGTCGGGATAGCCGATGCAATGCACGTGGTTTGGCGGCACGCCGAGGATGCCGCAGGACTCGATGGTCTCGGCGCGGCGCGTCTGGATGATGCGGGCGATCTGGTCGATCGAGCAGTATCCCATCCGGCCGTCGGTGACGATCAGCACCTCGACCTCGAACCCCGCCGCAACGGCCGCGGCCATCCACAACCCGCCGCCAAGGCAGGCGTCGTCGTCGTGCGGGCTCACAAACATCCAGCGCTCGGCCTTGGGGTCCTTGGAATTGATGGCGGCCGCCAGATCGGTGTAGCGCGTCTTCTTGCCATCGTCGAGGCGTGTGTAGTTGAAATCGCTCATGGTGCTTTCTTTGATGTTCGGAGTTCATCGTTCGGAGTTCACGCTTTAGCGTGCCTTGCTTGCTCTCGATGACAGGACACGCTGAAGCGTGAACTCCGAACGACCATTCAACCGGTTCTTGGAACAGATGCAATGGCCCCGTCCAGCCGGCCGGTCCAGCTCAGCAGTTGCCGGAAGAACGCCGCGTACTGATCGCCGACCTCGATGCCGGCGCCGGGAGCCGCTGCGGCCTGGACCCGGCCGGTGCCCCAGTCGACCATGCCGCCGACCCAGTGGGGCGCAACATCTGTCGCCAGTGCCGCCGTGCGGCCTTGGCCGTGTTCGCCCACAACCAGCAGCGGATCGCGGCCGGCGGGTGTGAACGTGAATCGCTCGCCGATGCGGCGGGCGGCAAAGCGCTGAACTTCGAGCAATGTCTGTGTGCCGGCGCGGGGCGCGATGCGGTTGTATCCGCCGATGGTCGGCGGGCAATCATCCCACGGCAGGCCGCGGGTAATCGGGTGATCCACGGCTTTGACGGCGAGCGCCGACTGATCGCAGTTGACGCGGTCATCACGGCGGCCGATCTCGACGGGTAGCGCATCGGCGATCTTCGTGCCGGCCCAGTCGCCGCCCTTGCCGCAATACGACTCCCAGCCGCCGATCATCAGCAGACCCGCGCCGTCGCGGACCTGCTGGACGATGATCTCCGCGAGCGCGTCAGCGAGCATGGCCGCGGGATAGTCGCTGAGGATGAAGAGTCTTCGCGCGGCCTGGACCTGCGACGCTTCGAGCTTGCGGTCGCTGGGGACATACTCGAACGACACGCCCCAGGCCGTCATCAGGCCCGCGAGATACGCCGCCGCTCCCAGCAGCGCCGTGTCGCCCATGTAGAGGACTTGTGTACCACTCATGTGTGCTCCAGCATGTCCGCGTTTGGAATTCACGCTTTAGCGTGTGCCTGGTGGAAACACGCTAAAGCGTGAACTCCAAACAGTCAGCTCACTTGCACGACACACCTGATTACCTATATTGCCCGTATATCGCCCGGCAGTTTACGGACACCCGTTGACGTGTCAATTCGCCCCGAGGATCGCTCCAATCCCGCTAAGGACTTCGCATGAATCCCGACAATCCCAAGCACCTGCAATACGGCCTGGTGCGCGACATGCTCGCCACCGTGGACATCGTCGCCAGGTTCAACCCGAATCAGGCGGCCGACACCGCAGCCAAAGTTGCCAGGGTGGGCCGACTGCTCATGACCGGCGAAGGATCGAGCCGGATCTTCCCCGCCAAGAACACGATGCGTTTCGCCCGCCGGCGCAACCTGCCGGTGGCGCTGCAAACCGACGGCGCGCGCCAGGCGCAGGAGTACAAGCTCGACGACTGGGCCGTCTTCGGCCTCTCCAACTCGGGCAAGACCAGCGAGATCATCAAGCTGTTCAAGGACCTGTCGGCCGCCGGCCACAAGAACCTCTACAGCCTGACCGCATTCCCGCAGTCGATGCTCGAGTCGCTGGCCACCAAGGGCTACGTGCTGAGTTGCGGCCCCGAGGCGGCCGTCGCGGCGACCAAGAGTGTTGTGGAGCAGGCGATGTTCTATCAGGCGTTGCTGGAACATGTGGGCGGCAAGCCGACGCTCAAGGGCCAATTGGCCGACTTGTCGGCCAAGGTTCACCAGGCAATGACGGTTCAGGTGGATCCGGCCCTGGCGGCGAAGATCGCCAATGCCGGCACGATCTACTTCGCCGGCCGCAACGACGGCGTGGCAGAGGAACTGACGCTCAAGACCAACGAGATCACCCGCAAGAAGTCCGACTTCCTCGAAGGCACCTACGCGGTACATGGCGTCGAAGAGGTCATGGACAAGAACGACGTGGTGATCTGGATCGATCCCTTCCCGGACTCCGAGGGCAAGTTCGCCGAGGTGCTGGCCAAGGGTGTCGGCCTGACCGTGGTCGCCATCGCCGACCGCCCAACGCCGTTTCCGACGATCCAGGTTCCCGCTGCCGGCGAGTTGTCGCCGTATGTCTACATGGCCGCGGGCTGGAACGTGCTGGTGGAGACGGGCATGGCACTGGGCGTGAATCTCGACAAGCCTGCAAGAGCCCGTAAGGTCGGCAATGAGTTTGTGGGCTGAGCAGACTGGCAATCTACAAGAAGGTAGTATTCATTCACCATGAAGACACTCGGCATCGACATCGGCGGATCATCGGTGAAGGCGGCCCTGCTGGATGGGGACACCGTCGCGTGGACCTCGGCCGGGCCGACGTACCAGCGGCCGACGACGGACCAGCTTGTGGCCGCGGTTCGCGAGACGATCCGCTGGCCGCTGCCGCCGCTGGAGGGCGTGGGCCTGTGCGTGCCGGGGTTGCTGGATCGGGCGACGCAGACGATCACGCTCTCGGTGAACGTGCCGGGGCTGGTGGGCGTCCCGCTGCCGCAGATTCTGGCACGCGTGCTCAACGTCGAGCTGCCCCAGCGCCTGTGGATCACCAACGACGCGGCGGCGACGGGCTACGACATCTGGGCGACGCGCCGGCCGGAGGGACGGCTGCTGGTGATCGCCATCGGCACGGGGATCGGGGCTTCCGTGATCGACGATGGCAAACTCCTGCTGGTCGACGGCGACAGCCCGGGACATCTCGGGCAGGTCGACGTCGGCCCGTTTGGCGAGCCGGTGGTCGGCCCGGACGGCGGGCTGGGCAGCGCGGAGGCATATCTCGGCGGGCCGGTGATCGCGACGCGCTACCAGGCGGACCCGCGGGCGATTCTCGATGCATGGAAGGGCGACGAGTTCGAGGTGAAGGCGCTGTCGCGGCTGATCCGCATCAGCCACGCGATCTACCGGCCGCAGCACATCTGCCTGGCCGGCGGGCTGGGCGTGCGGATGGGCCATCTGTTGCCGGCCATTCGCCGGCATGTGGAGGACCGGCTGACGAGCATCGCCCGGCCGGGCTGGACGCTCAGTATTGGCGGCGACGACTTCCACGCCGCCCGCGGAGCGGCGCGGCTGGCGACGACGTGAGTCCAGGATTCATGTCTGGGGCGTGATGGGCACGCCAAGGGACGATTGGGGTTATGCGGAATTCGGAAAGAATAAACTTGTGTTGGCGAGTGCAGGCTGGTTACAGTATCGTTACCTCGGACTAGGGAAGCTCGATGTGGGGGCCGGCCGGGGCGAGTTCGGGCGATCCCTCATCATCGGAGGTTGTGATGGGCAAGGTTTACAGTTGGCGTGGCCGGAGGGGTTCTGCTGCGAAAGTGCTGCCGGTGCCCTCACCGGCAGATTCCCGCCCTGTGGCTCAGGGCATGGCCGCAAGAACGCGCGGCCGGGCAATGCATCAGGCGGCTTGCGAGGCGCTGGAGGAGCGGCGGCTGCTGTCGACGATTTACGTGGATGCCAGTTCGCCGGGGCCGACGCGGGATGGGACGTCGTGGGGAAATGCGTATGCGGATTTGCAGTTGGCGCTGGGGGCGGCAGTGTCAGGAGATACGATCCGGGTGGCGGATGGGGCGTATAGGCCGACCGCATCCAATGATCGCTTGGCGACCTTTGCGCTCAAGACGGGAGTGGCGGTCTATGGAGGCTATGCCGGGGCTGGGGCGTCCGACCCCTACGCGCGGGATGTCCGTCGTTACCCGAGCATTCTCTCCGGCGACATTGGAGCCGTCGGGACGAACACCGACAACAGCTGCAATGTCGTGACGGGGAGCAACACCGACAGTTCGGCCATACTGGACGGGTTCACGATCACTGCGGGCAATGGCAGCGACGGGGCCGGGATGTACAACGACCACGGCAGCCCTACGATACGCAACTGCGCCTTTAGCGGAAACTCGGTCGACAGATATGGCGGCGGAATGTACAATTACTACTACTCCTCGCCGACGATAATCAACTGCTCGTTCGTCGGAAACGCCGCATCTACCGGCGGCGGCGGAATGTACAACTACTACTCCTCCTCGCCGACGATAGTCGACTGCACGTTCGTCGGAAACACCGCATCTTGGGGCGGCGGGTTGTACAATGAACTTACATCTTCGCCGACATTGACCAACTGCACATTCAGTGGCAATACGGCGAACGGCAGTGGCGGCGCGGTGTACAGCTCCAGTTCGGCGACACTGACCAACTGCATTCTCTGGGGAAACACCGCGTCCAGCGACGGCCAGATTTCCGGCGCGGCGGCGGTCACCTACAGCGACATCCAACAGACCAGCGGTACATACATCGGTACCGGCAACATCAATGCCGATCCGCTCTTCGTCCAAAATCCCAGTTCCGGCACGGACGGGTACTGGGGCACGGCCGACGACTATGGCGATTTGCGGATTTGCCCGGCTTCCCCTGTCATAGACGCCGGCAACAACGCGGCCATCCCAACCGGCATCACAACCGACCTGGCAGGCAATCCACGCCGGCAGGACGTCGCCGGCGTTATCGACACAGGGTGGGGTTCAGCGCCTATTGTCGACATGGGCGCGTACGAGACAAACCCCGGGCCTCTGGCCGTCTGCGGTGGTCCGTACGCAGTTGTGGAATACGGCGCAGTCACACTGAACGCCATCGTCTATGGCGATCGCGGTCTGACCCTCTCGTACGCGTGGGATTTCAACGCCGACGGCGTCTATGACGATGCCACGGGCAGCAACCCTTCGTTCTCGGCCAATGGAATATGGGGGCCACAAACCCGGGTCATCTCGCTGCGCGTGACCGACTCTACCGGCGCCAGTACCTTCGATACAGCGACGATCACCATCGTTCGTCCTCTTTACGTTGATGACACGGCCGTGGGCGCGAACAACGGCACGAGTTGGACGGATGCCTGTCAGAGCCTTCAGACGGCGCTGGCGGCGGCAACGGCCGGGCAGACAATTGTTGTTGGCCAGGGAACCTACAAGCCGACGACAACTACGAACCGGGCGGTGAGCTTTGTGCTCAACACGGGAGTGGCAATCTATGGGGGCTATGCGGGAGTCGGGGCACCCGATCCGTACGTCCGGGATGTCGCCCGATACACCAGCATTCTCTCCGGTGAAATTGGAACCGTGGGGACGAACACCGACAACAGCTACACTGTGGTCACTGGGCGCGGCTCGGCCATTCTGGACGGGTTTACGATCACCGCGGGCTACGGCAGCGGCGGAGGCGGGATGTACAACGACTGGGGTGGCCCGACGGTACGCAACTGCACGTTCAGCGGCAATACGGCCGCGGGTGGTTCGGGCTACGGCGGCGGCATGCTCAACATCTCGTCCTCCCCGACGCTGATCAACTGCGTTTTCGTCGGGAACACAGCGAGTTTCGGTGGCGCGATATACAACAGCTCGTCCAGTCCGACGCTGGCCAACTGCACACTCAATGGGAACGCGGCCTCCTACGGCGGTGCGGAGTACAATCTCTCGTCCTCGTCCACATTGACCAATTGCATTCTATGGGGCAACACTACCATCTACGGCAGCCAGATTGTCGGTGCGGCGACAGTCACGTACAGCGATGTCCAGGGCGGCTTCACCGGCATGGGCAACATCAGTGTCGACCCGCTGTTCGTCCGTTTTTCGAATACCGGCACGACCGGCGACTTACGCCTCCTGCCGAACTCCCCCGCCATCGACGCCGGCAACAACGCGGCCATTCCCTCCGGCATCAGCACCGACCTGGCCGGCAATCCCCGCCGGCAGGACATCGCCAGTGTTACCGACACCGGTTCGGGCACTGCCCCGATCGTGGACATGGGCGCGTATGAAGTGAATGTCGGGCCGCTGGTTATCCACGGCGGTCCGTATTCGGTCTTCGAAGGGTACTTCACCACACTGAATAGTACGGCATACGATTACGCCGGGCTGGGGCTTGCCTACGCATGGGATTTCGACGGTGACGGCGTTTATGACGACGCGACGGGGCCAAGCCCGGTTTTCTCCGCGTCCGGGATGGAAGGCCCGCAAACGCGCACCATTTCGCTACGCGTAACGGACTCCGCCGGCGTGGCGGCGTTCGACACGGCGACGGTCACCATCGTTCATCCCGTCTTCGTCGACGATTCCGCATCTGGAGCAAATGCTGGCACGAGTTGGACCGATGCCTATCAGAGCCTGCAGGCAGCGCTGGCGGCGGCGACGGTCGGGCAGACAATTCTGGTTGGGCAAGGCACGTACAAGCCGACGACGACCAACGATCGCTCGGCGAGTTTTGTGCTCAGGTCGGGAGTAGCAATCTATGGCGGCTTTGCGGGAGTTGGTTCGGCCGACCCCTATGCCCGGAACGTTCACGGCTATTCGAGCATTCTGTCCGGCGATATTCGAGTCGTGGGGACGAATAGCGACAACAGCTATCATGTGGTTGTCGGCAGCGGAACCGACAGTTCGGCCGTTCTGGACGGTTTCACGATAACGGGCGGCAATGCGAACGGGGCGCGAAGCAACCTCGTCCAGCGCATCCCCGGCCGAAACGATCAGCACGGTCGATCCGTCCGAGAAGCGGTCGCAATCGTAAAGGCACATCGGCGACGAGATCAATTTCGACGCCATATAT
>JBIOJL010000260.1:0-8787 GCA_044450885.1 Tepidisphaerales bacterium | reverse complement strand
GTCTGGGTCTGGATTTGCTGGGCATCGAGCACCCGGAGCAGATGTAAAACAGGTCGAGCGTGCCGTTCTCCTTGGCGAATGGGGGGGGCCGTCTGTAGCCGCGATCGCCGATCGCGGCCCCGGCCCTGCAGAAGCACGGCCCTCCCGGCTGCCCTGGTCACGCCGCACCAGGTCCAAGCAGTCCGATTTACCCTTTGCCTGACCCGTCGAATGAGGTATAATTTAAGCTGGCATTGGCGGATCGTTCAGATTTCGCTAATGTTTTCCGGCGGCGGATATTGGAATCCGCTGGGCCGTAAACGGGCTTGCCGACAGGATTTGCAGCATTGAGTACTCCTGTGCGGCGGAAGTCGCGTGGCGGTCGAAGACACGGGCAAGCGTACTTGCCCATGCCACCCAAAGAGGTGCCATCGCCACAGGATTTCAGCCGCGTTGGAGTACGCATCCGGGCGTGAGAGATCAGGAACCCAACGCAGCCATCCCGGCGTCAGTGCTGCGCCCTTGTCGCCCGAACGAGGTCAGGAGTCGAGCGATGGTCCAACAGCTCCAGGAAAACCGCTTCGAGTTGAAGTACATCATTGACGAGCCCCGCGCCAATGCCATCCGGGACTGCGTGCGCGGTTTCCTCGTGCCCGACTCCCACGCCGATCCCGATGCCGGGTTCGCATATCCGATCCACAGCGTCTATCTCGACAACCCCGGCCTGTCGCTGTTCAATTCGACCGTCCGTGGCCACAAGAACCGCTTCAAGCTCCGGGCGCGGTATTACGATGACAACCCGGCCAGTCCGGTCTATCTGGAGATCAAACGCCGTGTCAACGACGCGATCCTCAAGAAGCGGGCGCCGGTGCTGCGGAGTTGCGCCCTGGGCCTGATTACCGGCGGGCCCCCGCGGATCGAGCAACTGCTCGATCCCGGCGCGGCCAAGGAGTGGGATGCGCTGCAGGATTTCTGCGACCTCCGCGACCGGGTTTCGGCGGCCGGACGGGTGATCGTCTCCTACATGCGCGAAGCCTGGGTCACCCCCGACAACAACAGCGTCCGGCTGACGATGGACCGCAGGATCTGCGGCCTGCGTTTCGGCCGCGATTTCTCCACGGCGGCGTTCACCTCGGGCATCCACCCGCGCATTCCCGGCGTGGTGCTGGAACTGAAGTTTACCTCGCGTTTCCCGGCGTGGATGCGCGACGCGGCCCGCATATTTAACCTGCAACGGACCAGTTGCGCGAAGTATGTATATTGTACCTCGGCCATCAGTCCGGGCGAACGCAAGTTGCGAAACGAACTGGAGAACATTCTGGCATGAACCCGTTCTCGGACATCCTCACGCAGGCCGACGTGGGCAGCGTCAGTCCTGAAACCCTGCTGCTGATCCTCTGCCTGAGCTTCTGCATCGGACACATTATCGCCTGGACCTACATGCTGACCCACTCGGGGCTGTCGTACTCGCAGATGTTCACGGCGTCGCTGGTGGTGCTCCCCGTGCTGGTGTCGATGGTGATGCTGCTGATGGTCAACAACATCGGCGTCGCCATGGGTCTGTTCGCCGTGATCGCCGTGGTCAGATTCCGCAACGTGCTCAAGGATACGCGCGACACCAGTTTCGTGCTCTGGAGCATCACCGAGGGGCTGGCCTGCGGGACGCAGAAATTCGCCCTGGCCATCATCGGCGGGCTGGCGGTCTCCGCGATCTTCTTCTACATGCGGTTCACGAGTTTCGGCGGCCGCCACCGCTACGACGTCGTGCTCTCGCTGCAGTATTCGGGCGGCCCCGAGAACATCGACGGGCTGAAGCGGGTGCTCAAGCGCCACGCCGTCCGCGCCCATCTGGCCAGCCAGCGCGACAGCGACGGGCAGAACGTCGATCTGTCGTACAGGCTGCTGCTCCGCGACCCGTCCCGTAGCCGCGAGCTTATCCGGGAGCTCGAATGGACGCCGGGCATCGGCCGCGTATCCCTGTATCACCGGGAAGACGAGTCGGAGATTTGACCCTTGGCAGAACAGCAAACACAACCCCCCATGCCCACCGGCCCGATCCGGACGCCACTGGCACAGCAGTGGAAACGCGTGCGCCACCAGTTTGTGCCGGTGCTGACGATGTGCCTCGCGGTGGCCGCGACGGTGTATCTGTGGAAGCGCCATTATTTGCCGATGGACGGAGTCGGGGTCGTCCGGGTCGTCGAGGCTTCCGCCACCTGCCCGGATGACGGGCTGCTGAAGGAGCCGCCGGGCGGTTTCCCGAAGTTGCACGACCGGGTCGCGCGCGATCAGATCATCGCGCGGCTGGACGACCGGACCCTGCTGGCCGAGTTGAAGGTGCTGCAGAGCGACATGACCCGCCTGCAGCTCGAACTTCCCGCCAAGGAGGAGGCGCTGCGGATCGAACAGGCGGCGAGAAAAGACCGCCAGTTGGACGAGGCCCGCCGGCTCAGCATCAACGTGGAAACGCTGCAGCTTTCGATCCTCCAGCAGAAGGCCCAGCTTGAGGCCGATCAGGTCGAATACCAGCGGCAGCAGGCATTGTGCGAGATCATCCGGAAAGCCGTGGAGAAGGGAGTGGCCACCGACCGCGAGATGGCCGAGGTCACCATGCATCGGGACGTGGTCGACCAGCGGATCAAGGGCGTCCAGCGGTCCATCGTGGAAACGACGGCCCAACTGGTCGCGGCCAAGGAGCGCCTGGGCAACCACGCCGATCCGGCCAAGGTGGATTCGGACCGCATCCTGGCCCCGATCCGGGCAGCCATCGAAACCCAGAACGCCCGGCTCGATGAGTTGCAGGGCCAGTTGCAGTCGCTCAATATCAAGTCGCCGATCGACGGCCGCGTCACCAAGATCGAGCATCACCCCGGCCAATCGGTGAAGGCGGGCGAAGCCGTCGTGACCATCACCAAAGATCGCAGTCAGCAGGTTATCAGCTACGTCCGTGCCGAACAGCACGTGGCGCCGGTGGAAGGCATGGCCGTGCAGATCCGCTCCCGCCACGGCAGCCGCGCGGATGTGCGCATCAGCAGCGTCGGCCCGGCCTTCGAGCAGGTTCCACAGCATCACCTGCGCGACCCGAAACTGGTTGAGTGGGGCATCCCCGTGCTGATTGATGTCCCCGCGGGCCTGCAACTCCAGTCAGGCGAAACCGTGGACGTCCGCTTCAACTGGGGCACCGGCGGAACGTGAAGCCACGCTGGCACCGGGCTCAAGATGGTTCTTTGATTGGGTGGCATGGGCAAGTAAGCTTGCCCGTGACGCACGGGCAAGCTTACTTGCCCATGCCACCCCAGAGTCGTTCCGCCGGCCCTCACGTCTTCTTGACCGGGCGGAGCGGATCGGGCTTGCCGGCCGTCTGGAACGCGCTTTCCCTGGCCCGGCAGCCGCGGCAGACGCCGCACGGCTCGGGATTGTTCTCCGCGCACGACCACCCCTTCTCGAGCGGCGCCCCGACCTGGAAGCCGACATCGACCACCTGCCAGGGTTCCAGTTCCAGCAGCGGGGCCTGAAGTTCCAGTTCCGGCTGCCCACAGGGCAATTGCAGCAATTCATTGCAGATCTGAACGTACTCGGTCGCCTGCGCCAGATCGTCCGGCGCAGCGCCCACGCGCAGGCCGATGTAGATGGCGCCGGCCTGGTAGTGAACGGCGATGGTCGCCGCCGCGAACAGAACGGGGAGCAGGTCGACCAGTTGAGGCGCCAGCAACCCCTGCTGGCGGGGGTCGATGTTCGACGCCGACGATCCGCCCGAGACGCGCAGCGCCCCAAGCTGCGACATGGCCAGGGTGTGCTCGCGGTACGGTTTGAAGTGCGCCACCTGCTGGTCGTAGGCGGCCCGGAAGCGGGCGACGGGCGTCGCTCCCAGGTCGGCGTACACCGTGATCGGGCGATACTTCTGCGCCGCCAGCGTCGTGATGACGGCGGAGTTCAGCGAGCCGTTGTTGAGGACGATTGCCAGGTCTTTTGCCATAGATGCACCGTGCGAAACGTGGTCTGAGCGTGGCCATTGTTTCGGGATGGCTGCAGTCCGTGCGGCCGCGGTCGTGCAGGAGCACGACCCTCCCGATTCGGTGACAGCCTATCAGAACGGCATCTCCGCGCCCAACAGCCGGTAGCGCAGGAGCGTCAACGCCATTTTGGCGGCGCGGTCGCGGATCAGCTCCCGGTCGCCCGCAAACACGAAACGCCGCGCGGTCACATCGGCCGCTCCGTCGCCGCCGGCCAGGGCAAACCAGACCGTGCCCACCGGCTTGTCGGCCGAGCCGCCGTCGGGACCGGCAATGCCCGAGACCGCCAGCGCGTAGTCCGCCTCGGCCATCAGCATCGCGTTGGTGGCCATGCAGCGGACCACCGGCTCGGAAACCGCCCCGTGTTCCCGCAGGACGGGCGCGGGCACACCGACAAGCTGCATTTTGGCCTGATTCGAGTACACAACCCAACCCTGCCGGAAGAACGAGGATGAACCGGGAACGTCGGTGAGGTATTTGGCGATCAGCCCGCCGGTGCATGACTCGGCCGTCGCCACGGTCAGATCGCGCCCGGCGCCCGATCGCTCCTTGAGCAATGCAAGCACCACCTCGGACAATGTCTGTTCGTCAGCGCCGTAGACCAGCGTGCCCAGGCGCTGCCGGCAAAGTCCCTCGGTCGCGGCAATCTCCCGGCGGGCCTCGTCGGCGCTGGCGAACCGGGCGTTGATGCGGATGGAAACGATGCCGCTGGAGACGGTCGTCCCCACCGACGGGTTGCGGCCGCGGGCCATCAGCTCGCCGAGCAGTTCGCCGACGTTCGATTCGCCCAGGCCGAACGTGTGCAGCGTGCGCGAGAGAATAACGCGGCCGCCCGCGGCCTGGGCGAGTTCTTTCCGCACGCTCGAGTCGAACATCGCCTTCATTTCCATGGGGACGCCGGGCATGACGAAGACGCGGCAGCGCCCGATGGAAGCCGCCATACCCGCGGCCGTGCCGCAGGTGTTCCAGAGCAGTTCCGCGCCGCGCGGGATCATCGCCTGAATGCGATTGCTCGGCGCCATGAGGCGGCTGCGCTTGCTGAAGAACGCCTCCATTTCGGCGAACCACTGCGGGTTGAGTTCGAGCGGGGCGGCCATCACGGCGGCCAGCGCCTGGCGGGTGAGGTCGTCGGCCGTCGGCCCGAGCCCGCCGCTGACCAGCAGCGCATCGCAGCGCGCCGCCGCCTCGCGGATCACGCGCTCGATGGCGGCCTGATCGTCGGCCACGGTGGCATGTTCCAGAACGTCAACCCCGATTCCGGCCAACTGCTGCGAGAGCCAGGCCGAATTGGTGTCGACGGTCTGGCCCAGCACCAACTCATCACCGATGGAGACAACGATTGCGTTCATGTGTCACTCTTCCAGGGCTGAATACCATTTCCCCGGGAGGGCCGCAGTCCTCTGCGGCCGTTTCGCGGCGCGACCATCCCGGCCGTGCAGAAGCACGGCCCTCCCGAATCTGTGGGCACGCCCCTGCGCCGTTCTCAGTCCAGCAACAGTCTATACCGGCATTTTCTCTTTTGCCCGCGCTGGTAGAGCGAATGGCCGACCGGCACGTCGACAATGTCCACCATTTCCGCTCCCAGGCGCTCGCAGGTGCGCCGCGAAGGCAGGTTCTCCGGGTCGGTGGTGATCCACAGGGGATTGAGTCCGTGGTGCCGCGCCAGCGGCAGGAGCAGCCGGCAGGCCCGCTCGGCCAGACGCCTGCCCCGGGCCGGCGGGTAGACCCCATAGCCGATGTGCCCGTAGTACATCTCGATATCTTCCGTCGTGGCGGCCCGCAGCGTGACCGAGCCGCCCATCGGAACCGGCACCTGGAACTCCGGCCGCAGGTGAATCCAGAAGTGATACATCGGTACGCGTCGGGGCGGAGAATGGGCACATTCGTGTCCCCTGGGCGCCTGCCGCAGGAAATTCAGCAGCGACTGGCGGGTGATCCCGCCCCATTCATCCGGCTCGGCCTGCATGGCCGGGTCCGCCAGCACCGCCAGGACGGCTTCGATCCAGCGTTCGGCGGGCTGGACCAGTTCAAGTTCTCCGTCGGTGAGACCGGTCACGTCGAGAAAAGAAAAAGCCCCCGCTTGCGTGGGGGGCTCTCGTGTCCACAATCTGGAAAGATATTGCCGCATCCGGGCCTTCCGCACCAGAACCGGCGCGGATTCATCAGCGCCGCATCGGGGTTGTTTGAGTGCCCGTGCCCTGGGTCAGCAGGCCGCCGAAGAGCTCGTCGCCCTTCATCCACACGGTGACAAGCGCCAAAATCAACGCCACCACGGCAACCGCCGACAACACCGTGTAGATGTTGCTCGCGGGCTTTACGATGACTGTATCGCCAGTTCCGGCTCTACTCATGGGGATTACTCCTGTTCTCAGTCAGCAGACTTAGCACCCTGCGCCACGGCCCAGGGAAGGTTAGCGGGCCACATTCACAGTCCGCCCTGCGACAAGACCACGTTCTCCCTGGCCACATCCTGCTTCCGGGGACCTTCCAGGTGTCCAAATGCCTCGTTGGGCTCGACGGAATCAATGATGATGAACGAGAGGAAATCGTTGCTGTTCTGGTTGACGATGGTGAACTTCATGCCCTTGGCAACGCGGTCGGCCGAGCCGAGCGAGATGGTTGCGAAGACCATGTCGTCCTGAACCTTGACACCCCGGACCACGCCCTTGATGTCGGCCGGGGCCTTGTTGAGCGGGGGCAGCGGGTCGGCACTGATGTTCTTGTCGGCCAGCACTTTCCTGCAACGGTCGACTTCGCTCTTGAGCTGCACGACCTGCTCGTTGAGCCAGCGCCGTTCGCGCTCGGCCTCGTCGAGGCGCTTCTGGAAGTCGGTGTTGATACCGGCGAGCTCGCTGTTGCGGACGCGCAGGGTGTCGTTCTCCTTGACCAACCCGTCATAGCGGGTCTGCACATCCTTCAGATTCTGGTTGGTCGCCTGGTTCGCCTGCGCCAGCGCGGTCAACTGGGCATCCTTCGTGGCTATCGTGTTGTTGAGTTGTCCTTTCTCAACGCCGGCGTCCCTGACCTTCTCGTTGAGCTTCAGGATGTCCCCGGCAAGCTCGGCGATCTTGGCGTTGGACTTCCGGGCCTCATCCTTCTCGCGGGCCTGGGCAGAGGCGGCGAGGGTCTGGGCCGCGTCGCGCTCGCCCTCGACGCGCTTCACGACAATGTCCCGTTCTTCCCGTGCATGGCGCTCGTTATCCTGGCGGTTGACGAAGACAACCACGGCGCCGGTCAGCAGCAATGAACAGACGATCATCAGAATGACGAACAGTTTAGTCAACGGACTCAAGGCTGGCTCCTTGGACGAGGTTGTCCTGCAACGGTGCGTGAACCCGAAAAGCGTTGTAAATCCCAGTGTACAAGTCACCTTACGACTGTCAAGATGACTAATTGAAGCGAACGGATTATTGGCGTGACCACAAGTTCGGGAGGGTCGTGCTTTGCACGGCCGCGGCCGCACGGCGTGCGGCCCTCCCGGGCAAATGGTCGCGCCCCGGATTATCGAAGCTGCAAGATCGCCAGCGACGCCGCCACGCGGACGTCCGGGTCGCTGTCCTTGAGCAGCGACGTAAGCGGCGCCGCCGCCTGCGGTTTCCCGCTGGCGCCCAGCGCCAGAGCGGCCAGCGACCGCTGCCGCGCGTCGGTGCTGGTGGTGGCGGCCAGGGCCTTGTCATATGCCTCGTTGGAGCCGAGCATCGCCAGCGCCCGGGCCGTCACCAGCACGACTTCCTGGTAGGTGGAACTCAGCCCCGCCCGCACGTGATCGATCACGCGCGTGTCCTTCGGCCCGGCCAGTGCAAGGATACCCACCAGTTGGTGCCCGGGGTTGCCGCTGATGGTGGTCGCCACGAGGAAAGCCAGGCCGTCCTCGTCGCCGCGGCGCCCCAGCGCCTCGGCCGCCTGCAGCCTGACCTCGACCGGGGAGTCCCGCAGCGCGGGTTTGAGTATCTTGACGGCGCTTTTCTCGCCGAGCCGGCCCAGGACCATGCAGGTGTTGGCGCGGGTCCACTTGTCCGGGCTGCCCAGCGACCGTTCCAGCCCCACGCTGTATTTCGTCTCGCCCAGCCGGTGCATGGCGAAGATCGAGGCAACCTGCACGCTCGGGTCCGCATCGGTCAGCAGCGGCACAAGCAGCGGCTTCGCCTCCGCCAAGCGCACTTCGCCGATGGCCATGGCCCCGGCAAAGCGCACCAGCGAAGACTGGTCCCGCAGAGCGTTGATGTAGACCTGTCTCCCCGCCGGGCCCATGGAGTCCTTGAAGGCTTCAATGGCGTGAGCCCGGACGGTCTCGTCGTTGTGCGTGAGCAGTTCGGCCAGCGTGTTCCTGGCCCGTTCGACCACGGCCGGATCCACGGAACTTCCGGCAACAACCGGCGTCGCCGGATCCGCGGATGTGGCTCCCGGCGGGTTCGTGCAACCCGCACCCAGAAGCATCGCCGTGATGATTCCCCCGGCAAGCAAACGATCGGTCATGTCGCGACTCCTTTGGTCTCCATGGCGTCCCTCCGGTGACGCCAAAACCGAATACTTAACCGCACGGGACGATTTTTGCCAGTGCGGGGGCACGGCTCCGCGACCATCGGTGCATGACTGAATCGGCGGGGTCGCTTCGAATGGCTTCGGAGGGGCACGAATGCCCCGACAGACAAGAATGATTCCGCTGAACAACCCCCCCGGCCTCGCTGGATTGACAAATAGAGTATTTATGTATTTATACTATTGACAATATGTATTTCCATGGTATCATGCCCCCATCCCCAGCACGGAGCCGCATGAGCTTGCCCGAGTTCTC
>JBIOJL010000259.1:0-8816 GCA_044450885.1 Tepidisphaerales bacterium | reverse complement strand
CGGCATACCGGATTCTCGGCCGAGCGGCTGTTTCGGTTTCTGAACGCGCTGGATCAGGACATTCAGATTCTCGTTCGCCGCAAGCCGGCCGGGGTCCGGCGGAACGGGAGCGTGCGGGTGGTGGCCGCGTAGGTGAGTTCCACTTCGACTTCCCGCGATCGGCGGCCGTAACCAAACAGGAATTGTGTCCGTAGTGGGTAGTTGATAGTCGATAGTCAGTAGTGGATGGTGCATGGTGGAAAGCGGATGGTGGATGGTGGAAAGTGGAATTCGCATCCGGCCTCCGACTGCCGACTCTCAACTATCTTCTTCCTTCATCCGCGGCATCCGAGTTATCCGCGGTTGATCTCTGCACGCCGCCGACTCCAAGCGGGGCTGCGTTGCGGGAGAGCCGAGGGCGGGAGATGGCCGCGAAAAGGCACAGAGGGCACAGCGCGGCTTCGCCGCAACCAAAGGGATTGAGGCACGAAGGCACGGAGGCACGAAGTGGAAGAAGGGGCGGCGCAGGCAAGAGGCGGCAGAAATCTTCTCACGCTGCAACGAAATCGATGGGTTGTGGCACAGAAGAGCGGGCGGCCGGACGAGGCGTGAGGCGGGTGTCCCGCCTTGTTTTGCGGCTCTTGTGCTTTCTTGCGGCGATTCCGCGGGGAGGGGAAAGCGGTGTCGAGCCGCCGCAGTCCGAAGGTTGCGCCGTCGCGTTCTGCGGCGTGCTCGGTGGGCGTGAGGCGCTCATGGCAGCAAACGAAGAATGGCTCACGCAAAGGCGCCAAGAACGCAAAGAAGACAATGAGACGGGCGGAAGCGGGGACGAATGCCCTCACCCCGGCCCTCTCCCGGTGGGAGAGGGAGAAAAATAGAGCGAGGAGTGGTTGGGCACAGTCCCTAACATGTGTCGCCCCTACGGGGCTGCGGATGATCACGACCATTGCCACCCACGGCTTGCGCCGTGGGCTAACATGTGTCGCCACGACGTGGCTGGGGGGACACGGCTTGCAGTAGACAAGCCGTGGCACCCGGCCAAGAACGCAGAAAAGGGCAGGAGACGGGCTGAACCAGGGGACGAATGCCCTCACCCCGGCCCTCTCCCGGTGGGAGAGGGGGAAGAGGGCGAGGTTCCTCACCGGTTCTCGACGATCTCCTCGCGGACGGTTTTGGGGACGGGGCTGTATTTCAGCGGTTCCATGACGCTGCTGGCGCGGCCCTGGGACATGGAGCGGAGCTCGGTGGTGTAGCCGAACATTTCGCTCAGCGGCACCTCGGCCTCGACGATGCGGGTGTTGCCGCGCTGGTCGCCGCCGACAATGATGCCGCGGCGGCGGTTGATGTCGCCGGTGACGTTGCCGACGAAGTCCTCGGGCACGGTGATGACCAGCTTCATGATCGGCTCGAGAATCTGCAGGTCGGCGTGCTTGCATGCCTCCTTGAAGGCGAGCTGGCCGGCCAGCTCGAAGGCGATCTGCGAGCTGTCCACCGCGTGGTACGAGCCGTCGGTCAGGGTGATCTTGACGTTGATCATCGGGTAGTTGGCGAGCACGCCGGTCTTGGCGGCCTGGCGGGCGCCGTACTCGACGGAGGGGATGTATTCCTTGGGGATCGAGCCGCCGAAGGTCTTGTTCTCGAAGGCGATGCCGTCCTCCCAGTCCCATTTCTTGAGCAGTTCGGGGTCGGTGCCGACGCCGTTGAACGGCTCGACGGTGAGCGTGCAGTCGCCGTACTGGCCGCGGCCGCCGGTCTGCTTGACGTGCTTGCCGCGGGCCGATGCCTTGGCGGCGATGGTTTCCTTGTAGGCGACCTTGGGCTTGCCGACCAGCACCTCGACCTTGTGGTCGCGGGTGAGCTTGAGGCGGAGGATCTCCAGGTGGAGTTCGCCCATGCCGGCGATGATGGTCTGGCCGGTTTCGTCGTCGAAATGGGCGAGGAAGGTGGGGTCTTCGCGGCGGAGGGTGGTCAGGGCCTCGCCGAGCTTTTGCTTGTCGGCGGCCGTCTTGGGCTCGATGGACATGCTGATGACCGGCTCGGGGAAGGTGGGGCGCTCGAGCTGGATCGGCTCGTCGTCGGTGCAGAGGGTGTCGCCGGTGATGGCTTCCTTGACGCCGATGCAGGCGACGATGTCGCCGGCTTCGGCGACGTCGATGGGGTTGCGGTCGGCGGCGTGCATCTGGAACATGCGGGAGATGTTCTCTTTCTTGTTGCGGTTGCTGTTGAGCACGCGGCTGCCCTTGGCGAGCGTGCCGGAGTAGATGCGGACGTAGGTGAGGTCGCCGTGCTGGTCGTTGACGATCTTGAAGACCAGGCCGCAGAAGGGCTCGCTGGGGTCGGGCTTGCGCTCGATGATCTGGGTGACGTCGCGGGGATTGATGCCCTGGGTGACGGGCTTGTCCATCGGTGAAGGGAGGTAGTCGATGACGCCGTCGATGAGCCGCTGGACGCCGACGTACTTCAGCGCGGAGCCGCAGAAGACGGGATGGAGCTTGAAGTCGCAGGTGGCCTTGCGGAGGCCCTTGCGGAGTTCTTCTTCGGTGGGCTCGACGCCGTGGAGGTATTTCTCCATGAGGTTGTCGTCGGTCTCGGAGACCTTCTCGATGAGTTCGTGGCGCCAGTGGTGGTAGCGATCGAGTTCCTCGGGCGGGATGGGTTTCTCGACGGAGGTGCGGCCTTTGTCCTTCTCGTCGTCCATCCGGTAGTAGATGGCGATGCCGAGGATCAGGTCGATGATGCCCTTGAAGGTGTCGGCCTGGCCGATGGGAATCTGCACGGCGACGGCCGGGGCGCCGAGGCGCTCGCGGATGCTCTTGAAGGAGAAGTCGAAGTCGGCGCCGACCTTGTCCATCTTGTTGATCAGGCAGATGCGGGGCACGTTGTATTTGGTGGCCTGTCGCCAGACGGTTTCGGACTGGGCCTCGACGCCTTCCTTGCCGTCGAAGACGGCGACGGCCCCGTCGAGCACGCGCATGGAGCGCTCGACCTCGGCGGTGAAGTCGACGTGGCCGGGGGTGTCGATGAGGTTGATGGTGTAGCGTTCGCCGAAGCGGTCCCAGGGGCAGGTGGTGGCGGCGGAGGAGATGGTGATGCCGCGTTTCTGTTCCTCGGGGTCGAAGTCCATGACGGCGGTGCCCTCGTGGACCTCGCCCATCTTGTGGATCTTGCCGGTGTAGTAGAGTATGCGTTCGGAGACGGTGGTCTTGCCCGCGTCGATGTGGGCGGCGATACCGATGTTCCTGATCTTGGTCAAGTCGCGTGGCATAAGACGTTCCTCAATCCGTGTAATCGTCAATCGGGTGTTTCAGTAAACAGGAAACCCGCACGGGCTTCCGTGGCAATCGTTCGTTGCGACTGCCATCCCGGTTTGATCCGGGAAGTGTGGCCCCTGCGGGTCGATCTCTCGCAATAATTTACGAGGCGTGCTTCGTAGTCGCTGCCGAAGCCCGGGGAGCATCGCTCCCGTCTGCATGGGGGGCTCACGCCGACCATGCAGGGCTGGGTCAGCATGAGCCGTTAACGCGGCTCGATCTTCACTGTCGCTCCTTTGTCAGAACCATCATCAACGGATGCGGAGTTGGGACTCTGCCCGGTTGAGGAAGGGAAAAATTGTAGCGGCGGAGTCGGATACGTCAAGCGGGAATTGCGTGAATTGCGGGCTAAGGGCGTGCATGACAGAATCCGCGGGGTCGCTTCGAATGGCTTCGGAGGGGCAGGAATGCCCCTCGCTCAGCCATTCGATGACAGACAAGAATGTCTGTCCCACCGGCAGCCGGCAGGGACACCGCCGAAAGTGTCATGGACCCAGGGCTAAGGGCGTGCCCCGAGGATCAGGGTCTGGTCGCGGGCCGCGTCGTCGGCGTCGCTGGCCGGCTGTCGGGCATTTCCGGGCCGAGCGGGCCGGCGGGCATGCTGGCCGGGGCCGCCTTGGCGATCCACACCGGCTGCTGCATCTTGTCGAGCAGCTCCAGCTTCTTCTTCGCGTCGTCGCGCAACGCCGCGATCATATTCGGATCGTTGACGATCGCCTCGTACTGTTCTTTGGCGGTTTGCCAGAAGGGATTCTTTGCCGGGTCGCCCTTGAAGTTCTCCTGGCGGGCCAGCTCGAACGCCTGCTGCTCGGCTACCAGTGCCCGTCCGGTGCGGGCGCGGACGATGAGATCCAACTGCTGGCTGCCGGCCTTGAGCGAATTGGCAAATGCTTCCTCGGCCAGCTTGTAGAGTTCATCCGGCGAGGACTTGGACGGGCGGGAGGTCAGTTCCTGCGGCTGAGAGGCCACGGCCAGGTGATACTCGCCCAGAAGGGCGAACCCCAGGGCCTGGATATCTTTGTTGTCGCTGGCGGCCAGGGCGTCGGCGATGCGTTGCGGAACCTCCGTCGCCGCATCGCCGGGCAACCGCTCCAGATTGCGGAACTGGCTGAGCGTCTGATCGACGACCCCGAGGATCATTCCGGCCTCGGCGGCCGCCTTCTTGGGTTGCTCGATCCGCCAGCGGACGAACCAGAATGCACCGATGAGGATGATGAGCCCCAGCAGGATATGGTTGCCGTATTTCTGCCAGATTTCGGGCAGACGGATCTGCATCCACAGGGCGAGGGAATTGGTCTGAAGTTCGTGGCGACGTTCCGCTTTCATAGAACAACGCAGTGTAGTGGGGCCGGAGAGTTAACGCAAACGACGGGGATCGGTGATCGATGAGCTACTTCGATTCGACGACGTCGTCAATCGAGTTCAAGTACTCCGCGAGTTCACCGATCTGCTCCTTGCTGAGCTTGGAGGTATGGCCATGCTTGTTGTCGGGGTTGAATTTGGTGAAGACCTCTTCGAGCGTGGCGGCGCGGCCGTCGTGGAGATAGGGGGCGGTCCGCCATGCCTCGATCAGCGAGGGCGTGTCGAAGGCGTCCTCGCCGGGGTGGTCGAGCTGGCCGTGGGTGCCGACGTTGTAACGCTTGAGGCTGGTGTAGAGCGGAGCGGCGTGGCAACGGTTGCAGCCGACTTCTTCGGTCTCGAAGATCGCCTTGCCCTTCTTCGCCTTCTCCGAGAGCTGGCCGGGCGCGGGACGATAGGGGCTCGGCTCGGGACGGAGCGAGCGGATGTACGCACTCACCGCGTCGGCATCCTGTTTTTCCGGTTGTCGCGCGGCGAAGCGGAAGCCCGCCAGGACGGCTTCGTCCATGCCCTCGCGAATGCCCAGCCACATCGACGGCGGCGTCAGGTGGGCGTAGAGCAGCGACTTGTTGTTCTTGGGATTGCCGATGCCGTCGTTGGGCAGGTCCCAGTTCAGGCCGTCGACCCGCCCGTTGTTCGGATGGCAGGTGGCGCAGCTCAGCCACTGCTGGAACGCGTAGTTCGCGTCGTGGAAGATCATCTCGCCGCGGCGGGCTTCGTCGGCGGCGGGCATCGGGCCGGTGGCAATCGTGGCTTTCACTTTCGCCTCGGCCGCGTCGAGCAGGAGGATCTGGCCGCTGAAGTGCATGGCGACGGCGAGCGTCGAGCCGTCGGGGGAGATGTCGATGCCGCGGGGGCCCTTGCCGGGAAGTTTGATGCGCTGAATGAGGTTGGCGACATGCATGGCGGCGAGGTCGGTGACCAGGTCCATTCGCCTGGCTGGGTCTTTCTTGATCTCCGCCCAAACGCGGGTGGCGCCTTCGCCGCCGGCAGGGGGGTTGCCCTGCCCGGAAAGGAGCTGGTGGAGGGTGCCGAGGCTGATCCTGGCGAGCTGGTGGGTGCCCGAGATGGTGATCCACATGGTGGCCCCGTCCTTGGACAGGGCGATGCCCCAGGGGTCGGCCGCGCCTTCATAGAGGCTGTCGAGCAGCACCGTGGCGTAGAGCGACTTGGCGCCCAGGTCGATGATGGTCATCGCGTTGGTGTTGACCCAGCCGCGATCGAGTTGTGTGGCCGGCAGATTCGAGCGCCCGGTGGTGTGGACGACGTAGGCCCATTTGCCATCGGGCGAGATGGCGACATGACGGGCGCAGGTGGCGTTGGGCGGGAGTTTCACATTGGCAGTCTGGCCGGTTTCGAGGTCGATGAGGCTGACACAGGCGGTCTGTTCGGGATCGGTCGAGGCCCCGCCGGCGATCAGGTTGCTGACGACGGCGAGCTTCTCGTCGGGGGTAATGGCGATGCGATAGGGTTCGCGCACGGCCTTCACGCGTTTGAGTTCCTTGCCATCGGAGAGTTGCACGATGGAGACGTCGTTGGAGGCGATGTTGCAAGCCAGCAGCCAGCCGCGTTTGGGGGCGATGGCCAGCCCGCCGGGGCGCCAGCCGACGGCGACGCGCGAGGCGACCTTGCCATCGGGTCCGAGGCGCATGACGCTGTTGCCCAGATAATCGGCCGCCCAGACGGAGCCATCGGGGCCGAACGCGACATTCTCGCTGCGGGCGGTGTTGTCGCTGGTCTTGCCGATCTTGCCACCGGCGACGTCGATCCACTGCACTTTCTGCAAGGTGGGATCGGTGACGAGGATGGAGGTGCCGTCGGCGGTGTAGCGCAGTTCGAGCGGAGACGGATACTCGGCCGCCCGCGCAGACCCATTGAGCAGCAAACCACAGATGGCACTGAGGCCAAACGACAACATCGCTGAGCGCATAGTCACTCCCGAAAAGACAGGTCCAAGCGGCCTGATGATCTTACCCCGTGGACCTGCTGCCGTTGCAAGCGGCGGTAGACGGTTTCTTTGTTATATTTCCTGTCATGTTTCCTGTCGACAAGACGCGGTCCACCGGTCTCTGATCACTCATTCACCGTCCGCCACGCCCGCACCCAGTCCACCTGCATGACGTTCTTGGTCGGGTCGGCCAGCGATTCCAGCGTGGGCAGGCCTTCCCAGATGAACACCTCGGTGTCGAAGAACAGGTACATCGGCTCATCGAAAGCGCCGCCGGTCTTGAGTTCGGCCACTTTCTCGCCGTCGTGATAGAACCAGACCGTGTCGCGGTCCTTCCACCAGACGCCGTAAACGTGGAAGCCGTCGGCCGCGCCGCTGGGCATCTTCCACTGCTTGGGCGTGGCCAGGTCCTTCTTCCAGCCGTCCTTGAAGAAGTGCGTGTTCATCAGCATGAGTTGCCCGTGCTGCGGGTTCTTCAGGGAGGCGCCGACCTGCTCTACGACATCGATCTCGCTGTACTTGCCCTGGAACCAGAATGAGGAGGTCATCGACAGCTTCGACGCTTTCATCCGCGTTTCGTAGTAGCCGTAGCTGGCGATCGGCTTGCTCGAGGTGACGCAGGCGGCCTTCACCCAGATGTCCTTCTCCGGGTTCTTCACATCGCTCATGCGCTCGATGGTGGCCGTGGAGCGGAGTTCGAGCAGGCCGTCCTTGACGGCGACGTTGGCCGGATCAAACTGGCTGGGTTCCCGGCCTTTCCAGTAGGGTTGCCTGGGGATCCACTTCCGCGTATCGAGGGCCTTGCCGTCAAATTCATCGCTCAGGGTGTCGTTCTTCTCCCAGCGCATGCCCGGTGGAGGATCGGGCAGACGCGAGGGGTTCTCGGCCGCGGAAGCGGCGAGGCATGCGAGGAGCGATCCCGCGAACGCAATCTGCACAAAGGTGTGTCGGGTCTTCATGGAGGGCCTATTATTACCGCGGGCAAGGGCCTGTGGAAAGCAACGCCGGGGCGGCCGGCGGCGCGAACCAATGAGAGGCCAGGGAAGCGTTGGACACCTGGCCGTGGTTGAGAGGGCATGAACGCGATGCTCATGCATTCTTAACGGTGGCCGGCGACAATCTCTGTGTTTGCGAATTTAACGGAGTACCCAACCCATGCGCCTTCGCCTTCCCATGCTCATCGTCCCGGTGTTTCTCGCGGTCAGTCTGGCGAGTTCTCTGGTTTCTCGCGCAGCCGCGCCGACGACAGTGCCGGCCACCACGCGACCGGCGCTGCATTTCCTCGCGCCGGCCTCCGTCGATGTTGCCCGCCTGCTTCCCATGCCTCCGAGACCGGACACCGACGAGGCGCGCTGCGAGTTGCGCGTCGTCCGCCAGCTTTCTGAGACGAGGAAGCCTGCCGAAGTGGAACGCGCCGTCGCCGAAGCCAAGCTGGGCATGTCCGCGTTCGCGCCGGTGGTGGGTCCCTGGTTCACTCCCGAGCGCCTGCCGCTGGTCGACGAATTGCTGAAACTCGCGCAGGCGGACTCGAAGTACTTCTCGGCGACCGGCAAGGCGTACTTCTCCCGCAAGCGCCCGCCGGATGAGGTGCGCGTCAAGCCGGCCGACAACGACAAGGACGAACGCAGTTATCCGTCGGGCCATGCCACGCGTGGAATCCTGATGGCTTGGATCATCGCGGAACTCGATCCGGACCACCGCGATGCCCTGATGGACCGGGCCCGCGAGATCGGATGGGACCGCGTGATTGCCGGTGTGCATTACCCCTCCGACATCGTTGCCGGACGGGTGCTGGGCCAGGCGCTCGCGCAGGAGATGGACGCCAACCCGGAGTTCCAGCGGGAGTTGGCCGCGGCCAAGGCGGAGTTCGCAATCGTGAAGAGGCGATCGACGGAATCGGCGCTGAGTACAACTCCCCGCTGATGATTCGGATACTCCAACTGGGGGGGGCCCGCCCGCCACGTCTGTACATAAGAATGGCCGGACCAGCGATCGACAACGATCGCTGGTCCGGTCGAGCGCCCACATGGGTCTATTGGTCAGATCAGTTGGGTTCCGAAAGCCTTCGACAGAAGCCCGAAGTCCTGGATGTTCACGACACTATCGCCATTGAAATCGCCGCGGCTCCACAGGTTCGTCGCCTGCCCGAAGTTGCCGGATAGCAGGCCGAAGTCCTGGATGTTGACCACGCCGTCCAGGTTGGCGTCGCCGACGAGCGT
>JBIOJL010000258.1:0-8857 GCA_044450885.1 Tepidisphaerales bacterium | reverse complement strand
CGCAAACCCTGGGCTGGACTATCCGGCCCCTTTGGGGCCGAATCCGCACCCGCCGAAAGTGTCATGGTCCCGGCCGGATCACGCTCACGCCCGCCGGGTCAGAACGTTCTTAGCGGATTGATCCTCCCCCAGTTCTCCTCGATCTCCGGCCAGTCTGCCTGTGGCGTCTTCACCCACCGATACTGTCCACCCAGCCACGGCAGCGGGTGGATCACCTTCTCCCAGACGGGCAGGTAGGTGAGCGACAAGAGCAGGCACCAGAGCAGCGCCGTGCCGGCGATGAGCGGCCAGCGGGTGCGGCGGGTGGCGACGACGATCTGGCCGACCAGCCAGCCGAAGAGCAGGCCGAAAATATGGGCGACGTTGGCGATGTTGCCGCCGAAGACGTTGAGTACGAAGCAGATTGCCAGCCAGGCGAGCATGGTCTGGACGACTGGCGGCGTGACGGTTTCGGCGGCGATGTCGTAGCGCCGGCGGCAGACCCAGAGGAATCCGAACAGGCCGTAGACAACGCCCGAGGCGCCGATGGCGGTGCCGCCGGAGAAGACGGCCTGCGGCGCCCCGGCCCCGACGGCGAGGAACGCATAGAATCCCAGCGAGATCCACGGTCCAAGCCAGCGCTCGACGGCCCGGCTGAGGCGGTAGAACCAGAGCATGTTGAAGAGGAAGTGGAGGATGCTGCCGTGGAGCAGGGTGCTGGTCAGCAGCCGCCAGGCTTCGCCGTGTCCGAGACGCCAGGGGAAGACCTGCAGGACCGCGACGTTGGTGTTGGTCAATTCCGCAAGGAATACGGCCGCGCAGACGGCCAGGATGGCCAGCGTGAACTGGATTGCGCCGATGCCGTCGTCGGTTTCCTGCCAGGGCATAAGGGACTCGCCGTATGGGTTCGCGGCCCCAATCCTAGCCGGTGCGGTGCCCTGTTCAAACCCGGCATGTGCCGGAAAAGCCGAAAATTAAACACGAAGACACGAAGCGGTGCATGGTGTCGGCGACCGGTTTTGCGATGGACATCCTGGCTGCCGGGCACACATCAGTCTGCTGTCGTTTTGGGCAGTTGGGCATCGTTCACGGTGATGCGCTGCTTGTGAGGATACAGGCAGAGGTTGATCGCCGACCGCGTCCCTGCCGTGATCGAGCGGTTGTGGCTGTTGAGCTTCGCCAGCGCCTGGCCGAGCGAGAGGTGCAGCTTCAGGGCTTCCTCGAACGAAATGACGATGTTAATCGCCGGCGGCACGGCCTCCACCGGCGCGGGGCGAATCTGCGCGACGTCGGTTCCGCCAAAGGTCTGCTTCGGCTTGATTTCGGTGGGCATGGGGCGTCCCTTGCGTTCATCCGCTCGATCACCCGGTGCTGGACAGCGAGCGATCCAGCGGTTCAGTCTTCCAGCGCGGGCACGAGCAGCACGTTGTCGTCTCCAGCCGCGCGAAGCTCACGCTCGACCTTCGACATGTAGCTGGCATACTCCGACGCCCGCACGCCCGGCTTAGACGGCACGACCACAATGTACAGCCAGTCGCCATCGAGCTTGCCGCGGGTCGCCTCCAGATAGACGCCCTCCTTTTCGGCCTCCGCCAGGCGCTTCTTGACCTTGTTGACGATTGTCGCGCCTGCCTGTTGTGTGCTGGGCATGATGGGGTCCGCGACGGTCTTCTCCTGCTCGGCCGGGGGCGGGAGGGGTCTGGTCAATCCTGCAAGGCCGGTACGAGCAGTATCTGGTCGATGCCGTCCTTCCGCAAATCCCGCTCGATTCTGGACATCAAATTGGCGTGATCCGACGCGCGAACGCCTGCCTTCGCGGGCTCCACGACGATGTACAGCCACTCGTCGTCCAGTTTGTAACCCGACACCTTCAAGTACACGCCCTCGCGCTCGGCATCGGCAAGCCGCGCCTTCACGCGATCGACAATCTCGCTCTGTTGTGCGGTCGTTGGCATGATAGAACCTCTCGCTTTTCAAAATGCGTCGAAAACCTTGTTCATGATCGAGACCGCTTCGCGTGCGTCGCCGTCATTCACCTCCACCGACGGCTTGTAGTCGGCGTCGATCCGCAATGTGTACAGCCGCCCGATCAATTCCGACAGCCACGCACGGCGGTCCGGATCCATGCCGGGCATGCTCGTCTCGATCAGACGGCGAATCCCGCCCGTCCCGGTTTCGCCAGGATGGCTCGGTCCCTCCCGTCCCGCGGGAAAAGTGATGTTCGGGGCGGCGGCGAGCGCGAACGTTACCTTTGAGACGCCGCATAATAGGCGCGATTCAGGCACGAGCGATAGTGCTCGCTGACGAGACGGCTCGCCGCCTTGCGCGCATCACTTGCCAGATCAAACCATGACTGGGCCATCTGCAAATTATATCTTGCCCGCACCCTCTGTCGAGTCTTCGCCCCAAATGCGGGCGAGGGTGGCGGCGATCTTCTTCTCGAAACGCTCGATCAACTCGCGGTTGCCGGCGACCAGCCGCTGCTCGGCTTCGATCTCGGCGACGATTTCCTGCCGGAACGGAAAACGGGTCAGGAGCGATTCCCTCGGCGAACCCGGAAGACGCGTCAGCCCGGAGAATAGGTCACGCCGTCACCGCCGCCCGCATCGAGGACAAGCACCAGCCCGATCCCTCCGGTCTTCACCGCCACGCTGCCGACGGCCACGCCGCTCTGCTTGTCTCGTTCGAACGTACGCGGCCGTGGAACGAAATCCGTCCGATCAGCCGCAACCCGCTTCGTGTCTTCGCTTCTTCGTGTTTAGTCTTCTTCTCTGTGTCCTCCTCCTTCTCTGTGTTTCAATCTGCTCTTCGTGGCCCTTGGTGCCCTTCGCGGTCAATCCGCATTCTTCCTTCCAACCACGGGAGCCTCGGATCACCCAAACCGATCCCCCACCAAAGAACTATAGTGTAGACACTTATGTCTAACATCACCGGAACCTCCCGCCTCCAAACCGGCTTTTTACGCGCGTTCCACCTCAACCCCACCGACTATGCGGATTATTTGAACGCCGCGGCGACCTTGGGCATCATTTCGCTGACGACGATGTGCTGCGGACAGCGCTCTTCGCAGATGGCACAGTCGATGCAGGCGGCGGCACGCTGGCCCTCGGGCAGCGACAGGTACAGGTTGCGGCACAGGCCGACGCTGTTGCCCTGGAAGACGGTGGCGTTGTTGTAGAGCTCGAAGTTCACCGGGATATCGACGCCGTGCGGGCAGGGCATACAGTAGCCGCAGTGCGTGCAGGGAATCGGGGAGAGCCGCTCGTATTCCTTTTGGGCGCGGGCGACCAGGTCGAGTTGTTGCGGGCTCATCGAGCCGACGCCCGAGCGGGCGGCGCTGGCCACGTTCTGCTGAACCTGCTGCAGCGTGCTCATCCCGCTGAGAACCAGCGAGACCTCGGGTTTGTTCCAGAGCCACTGCAAGGCCGTGTCGACGGGGTCGCATGGCGGTTCGGCGCTGTCCCAGACCTTGCGGACGGGCGCCGGCGGATTGGCCAGCGTGCCGCCGAAGAGCGGTTCCATGACGATGACGCCGAGGCCCTTGCCGGCGGCATACTGCACGCCTTCCGTCCCCGCCTGCACACTTTCGTTGACGTAGTTGTATTGCACCTGGCAGAACGACCAGTCATAAGCGTCGACGACTTCCTTGAAGACGTCGAGCGTGTCGTGAAACGAGAAGCCGATGTGGCCGATCCGGCCGGCGGCCCGGGCTTTCTCCGCCCAGTCGAGCACGCCGAGCGACCGCATCTTCTCCCAGTTCTTCTTCTGGATGCAGTGCAGCAGGTAGAAGTCGATGTGGCCGGTCGCGAGGCGCTGAAGTTGCTCGGTGAGGAACCGCTCGCAGTCGTCCAGGGAGTTGACGCTCCAGATGGGGAGTTTGCTGGCGATGCGGACCTTGTCGCGGTAGCCGCCGAGGGCCTTGCCGACGACGACTTCGCTCTTGCCGCCGTGGTAGACGTAGGCGGTGTCGACGTAGTTGACCCCGTGGTCGAACGCGTAGCGCATCATGGCGATGGCGGCCGATTCATCGATGTGCGATTCCTGTCCGTCCGTCGGCAAGCTCATGGCACCGAACCCGAGTGAGGAGACCTGGACGCTGGTTCTTCCGAGAGTGCGGTATTGCATGGACGGCCGTTCGTTGAGGGTCGCCGGAGTCATGGTTCGCGGCGATTATAGTGCGAACGGCGCGTATGAGAATGGATGCACGTTCAGGGTTCTGGGTTTAGGGTTCAGGGTTCAAGGGGTGAACAGATCGAACGTGACGCTGACGTTGGCGCGGATGGCGATCTGGCCGAGGGGCATGGTTTCGCCGCCTTCTTCGCCGCCGCCGGGCATGACCTGGACGCTGTTCTGGGCCATGGCGTTGGCGTAGCGGTTGGCGCCGCCCCAGTAGCCGTACCAGCCGCCGCCTTCGCTGATGGTCCGCGGATGGCCGACTTTGCAGTCGAGGGCTTTGGCCAGGTCGACGGCCTTCTCCTTGGCGGCCTGGATGGCCATGGCCCGGGCCCGGTCGCGGTGTTTGCGCAGCTCACTGGTCTGGAATGTGTAGCCGTCGAAGCGGTTGGCCCCGTTCTTCAGCACCGCGTCCACGAGCGATTCGAACTTCTTCACGTCCTTGAGCACCACGCTGTAGGTGCGCCGGGCCTCATAGCCGGTGACGATCAGGTTGTTGCGGTCGGAGTAGCGGATTGACACGTTCATGTGATCGGCCTGGACGTGCTTGTCTTCGATGCCCATGTCCTTCACGGCCTTGAGGAGCTTGGCGCAGGCCTGGTCGTTGGCGGTGCGGGCGTTGTCGAGCACTTTGTCCACGGTTTCCACGCCGAAGTTGAGGATCACCTCGTCCGGCACGACATAGACGATGGACTCGCCCTGGGTTGAGACAATTCGCGGTTGTTCCTCGGCGGCGCGGGCAAGCAGGGGGGACAGGCTCAGGATCAACATCGCGATCAGACGGGTACGCATGAGTAGCTCCTTAATGGTGAAGTTGGCTATCAGCATACCATTTTCCTGTGCCGCGTGGGTAACAGGGATGTAACAGCGCATGTTCGGAGGAGTCCATGACACTTTCGGCGGTGTGCCTGCCAGATGCCGGTGGGACAGACATTCTTGTCTGTCATCGAATGGCTGAGCGAGGGGCATTCCTGCCCCTCCGAAGCCATTCGAAGGGGTCCCGCCGATTCTGTCATGCATCCTGTTCGGAGTTCACGCTTCAGCGTGTCTTGGGGATGCCCGGACGAGAAGACACGCTAAAGCGTGAACTCCGAACCTGGAACTCCGAACCTGTTACCTGCCTACAATTCCGCCAACACCCCCGGCTCAACGAAAAACGCACGGGTGGTATACGGATTACGGCAAGGATCGCTCCGCAACGACCGGCGGAGGGCGTCCAGGGAACTTGTTTACGGTCAAGAGACACAGGATTGAACTATGAAGCAGGTGACGAGACTTCTGGCAGGGCTGGCGGCTGTGGCGATCGGCGGAACCGCGATGACGCTTCTGGCCGCGGAGAAGCTGGCCATTGGGGACGTGATGAAGAAGGCGTTCAAGGGCAAGCAGTCGCTGCTCGTGAAGGTGACTGAGGGCAAGGCGTCTGCGGACGATGCGAAGAAACTGCTCGAACTGGTCAAGAATCTCGGAGCCAACACGCCGCCACACGGCGACGCGGCGTCCTGGAAGGCCAAGACCGACGCGGTGGTAAAGGCGGCCGAGGGCGTGGTGGCGGGCAAGGCAGACGCGACGGCGGAACTTCGTGCGGCCACGAACTGCAAGGCTTGTCATAACGTGCATAATCCGGAGTGATTCGTTTCTGAACCCACGAAGGGCCACGAAGGACCACGAAGAGGAATCACAGCAACAGTCACTGCTCGTATCCTGTCTTCTTTGAAGTCGGCGAGCTAACGGCGCTCCATTTCGTACTTCAGCACGAATGCATGTTCGCACGGGGGGTTTTGGCGGACTGTTTGCGGGATTGGCACGCGCACGAGGCCCTCGGGGGAGATGGTGGCGGGCAGCTTGGCGTCGCTGCCCAGCAGCCGGCATTCGATGACAGGCGGCAATGCCTGTCCCACCGGCTTGGGACCGCGGAATTCGATGGCTTCGGGCAGGCCGGCCTTTTCGTCGGGCGTGAGGTAGATGGCGTAGACGGTGTTGCCCTTGGACGTGAAGGCGACGGGGCCGCTCTTGTAGGGGTCGATGGGGCGGGTGCCGTAGATGGCTTCGCTGTTGATCTTCATCCATTGGCCGATCTCGCGCATACGCTCGACGGCGACGGGCGGAAGCTGGCCGTCGGGTTGCGGGCCGACGTTCAGCAGGAAATTGCCGCCCTTGGCGACGATGTCGACGAGGAGGTGGATCAGCTTGTGCGTGGATTTGTACTTGTCGTTGGGTTTGAAGGACCAGGAGTCGCCCATGGTCAGGCAGGATTCCCAGGTGTAGGCCAGCGGCTTGTCGGGGACTTCCTGCTCGGGGGTGCGATAGTTCTCGTATTTCCCGCCGACCGTACGGTCGACGATGATGAGCCTGGGCTGGTGCTGGCGGGCCATGGCCGCCAGTTTGTCCATCTGGATGTCCTGCGTGGGCGGGCGGACCTGGCCGGCGTCGAGCCAGAGGATGTCGACGGGGCCGTAGCCGGTCATGAGTTCTTCAATCTGTCCGTGGACGAACTTCACGAAGCCGGCCCATTTCTCGGGTTGCTTCAGCGTGTCGTAGTTGGGGTTGCGGGTTTTGGCGGGAGCGTCGGGGCTCCAATAGCCGGGATGATGCCAGTCGGCCTTGGAGAAGTAGGCGCCGATGCCGAACCCTTCCTTGCGGAAGGCCTCGAAGATTTCTTTGGTGACGTTGGCCCGCGGGTTGGCGTGGAAGGGGCAGTCGGGCGCGGTGATGCGGTAGTCGGTCAGCTTCGTGTCGTACATTGAAAAACCGTCGTGGTGTTTCGTGGTGAAGACGACGTATTTCATGCCGGCGTCTTTGGCGATGGCCGCCATCTTCGACGGGTCGAATTTCACGGGGTTGAAGGTCTTGGGCAGCAGCCAGTAGTCGTGGATGAAGCGCTGCATGTCCTTGCCGCGTTCGGTCCAGGCGGGAAGGTCGTCGGGGCGGGCCCACTTGTCCACCTCGACCAGCGGCCAGGACTCGATGCAGCCCCACTGGCTGTAGGCCCCGAAGTGCATGAAGAAGCCGAACTTCATATCCGAGAACCAAGCCAGCCGTTCGGCCAGCCAGGGCTCGGGCGCTTCGGGTTTTTCCGCGGCACCGGCCGCGACTGCAACCTGCAACAACAGCCCGATGAGGACACCCAGCTTCCAATTCATCGCAAGCCTCCGGTAAGAGCCGGTAACGATACCCAGCGGACAAGCGCCCGTGCAAGGTCGCGACGATGGGAAACGATGAAAAAAGGACTTGACGCTCTCAATTTCGTGGTTACGCTATTATGCAAGTTGCTGTTCCGGATTAGTCGGTCGCACAAATCCTCGCTTGCCGTTTTAGCGAAAAATCAAGGAGATTCTTATGACGAAGAAGTCGAAGCGTCACTCGCGTCTGGTCGAAGCACTGGAAGGCCGCACCCTGTTGGCAGCGGATTTCTCTCTCGTGTCGATTCCGGACACGCAGTATCTGGTGGAGCAGCCCGGAGCGCCGGTCATGAATGCGCAGACGAACTGGGTGCTGAACAATGCCTCGGCCGCCAATATTCAGTTCGTGGCCCAGGAAGGCGACCTGTTGCGCCGCGGCTACAGTGACTATCAGGCCGGCCAGGCCGATGCGGCGTTCGCGAAGCTGGACAACGTGGTTCCGTATACGCTCGACATCGGCAACCACGACTACGACAACCAGTTCGACGATCTGGACCACCATATCAGTTCGGCCAACTTTACCCAGTGGTTCGGGGATGCCCGCTACGAGGCCATCAACGACAGCGGTTTCGGCGGCTCAACACTGGACCAGCAGAACCGCTACCAGATATTCACGGCCGGGTCCCAGCAGTACATGGTCCTCAGCCTGGAGTGGGAAGCGCCGAATTCGGCCATTGCCTGGGCGCAGGGCGTCATCAATGCGCACCGGCAGTTGCCGGTGATTGTGACGACCCACGAATATCTCAACGGCTCCGGCCGGACGAGCGGGCCGCTCGATCCTCTCGGCAACGCCGGCCAGGCCATTTTCACCAAGCTCGTTCAGCCCAATCCGCAGATTTTCCTGGTGATGAGCGGCCACACGGGAGCGAACTACACCCAGACGTCGACTGACTCGGCCGGCTTGCCCGTGATCGAGATGGTGGGCGACGACGCGGGCGTGGGGCGATTCCAGTTGTTCGATTTCTCTCCCGATGCGGGGAAGATCACGATGACGACGTACGCTCCCAGTTCGACGCTGGGAGACACCAGCCTCGGACAGACCACCTTTGCATTCAATTTCGCGAGCCGGTTTGCCTTCGCAACCGGGGCGATCGCCAACGATGACACGTTCACCACGCCGCAGGCGACGGCAGTCGGTGGAAACGTGCTGGCCAATGATGCCGGCACCGGGCTGGCGATTTCATCGTCCACCAGCCCCGCCAACGGAACCTTGACCTGGGACACGGTGACGCCGGGCGCGTTCACCTACGCACCCAACCCCGGCTACCACGGGAACGACACGTTCAGCTACACGCTCACCGGCGGCAACACGGCTCAGGTGGTTGTCGAGGTGAATAGTGCGCCGGCCGCGAACCCCGATACCGCCAGCACGAATGAAGGCAAGGCGGTGGTGGTGAATGTCGTGGCCAACGACACCGACCCCGACACCGGTGATGTCCTCAAGCCGATCCTGACGACGCTGCCCGCCGATGGCGCGGTGTTTGCCAATGCCGACGGCACGTTTACCTACACCCCCGATCCTAAGT
>JBIOJL010000257.1:0-8865 GCA_044450885.1 Tepidisphaerales bacterium | reverse complement strand
GGCGAACCCCTCGGCGCCTCCCTCCACCGCCTCCGCCAATACCACACCAACCTCCTCAACACCTACCTGAAACTCCTCAAGAAATACGAATTCTCCCAAAACGAACCCATTTCCGAGACGCCGGACTCAGCTCCCGTAGGGTCCGCTTCGGCGGACGCGTCCCCCGATGCCCCCGCAGAAAACGAACCCAATCCAGCCGAGGCGGATCTGCAATCTGAAATCTCAAATCTGAAATCCAAAATCCAAAATCCCCCAATTTCCCCACTATCAACTCACAACGACGAAGCATCAACGAATTCCAAATCCCCCGCCGCTCTCCTCCGCGCCGCCATCCACTCCGTCCCGATTTCCTCCCTGCCGCTCAACACCTGAGCCCGGCGAGACCGAAGAGCCCCGGCCACGACGGCCGCCCACGCCTGTCGCCATCTTCGCGCGCGGAATGACAAGCAGAAATGCCTGTCCTACCGATGCCGGGGGTTCAGGGTTTGGGCGCCGATAGTTGGGGCAACTCTTCGGACAGCGGCGCCTTGCCGGCGATCATCTTCGCCGCCGCGCCGACGAGCTTGAGATAGTGATCGCTCGGCAACCCCTCGTAGGTCATGAACTGCGATGCCCCGACCGGCGGAGTGTTGGTGCATTTGTAGATCGCCGTGCCTTCGTCGACCTCGTCGAACATCGCCTGGTAGACCATGGTGCAGCCGGCCTTCTTCGCGGCGGCGTATTGCGCCCAGAGGAACTTGCCGCCCTGGCGGGGGATCTCGTTCAGTGCCGACCTGGCGTTCATGTTGTGCCAACTGAAGCCGGGGAAAACGACGGGCAGATACTCCTTCTTGTGCTCCTTGCACCAGGCGACATCGGGGACGAGCGTCTTGTCGGCGTAGTTCTGCACGCCGCGGATGTCGCGGTAGCGCCCGACCGTCCACGGCGAAACAATGTCGGCCTTGAGGATCAGCTCGTGCATTTGCGGATCCTTCACCGTGTCGCGATCGAGCGTGCGCCAGTAGGTCGGCACGCCCAGCATCACCGTGTTGCCGCCATACGTGGGATCGTCCTTGAGAAACTTCACCAGTTCGATCCCCTCGGCCACCGTGTACCGGCGGCCGTCGCTGAACCCGAAACCCCACACCGTGACCACCGGCTTGCCCTGGTGATGCAAGTAGGCTTTGTCCTTCCTGATCTGCATGCGGTCTACCAGAAGCTTCCAGTCGTCCATGACGCGCTGCATCTGGTTGCCGCCCAGGCCCGACAGGTCGTACATCACCGCGTAAGTCCGGCCGTACAGGTTGGCGCCTTCGCGGCAGTGTCCGAGCACCGTGTTGAACTGGCGGAGGCCGGGCGGATTGGAGACTTCACCGATGAAGCGCTGCACGAAGACGCCGTCGATGCCGTAGTCCTGCATCCACTTGAAATGGCGCACGACCGTCTTGCGGTTGAACGCGGAATAGACCTCGGCCGGTTTCCCATCCGGCAGGCGAAACGCCGTGGCGTAGCGCTCGTCGGGGTCGAGTTCGGTCACATCCGGCCAGAGGTCGATCTTGCACGAGCCCGGCTCAAACCGGCCGCCGCGGCCCCACCAGTGGTACCAGCCGCGCCCCAGGCCGTCGCCCTCGGCCGCGTGCCACCCCTGATAGCCGGCCATGACCTTGCCCGTGAGCGTCGACGGATCCACGCCGGGGTTGCTCGGACCGGTGTAGGGCTTCATCGTTTCGGCGATCACCTGCTCGCGCGTCCGCGGCGTTTGGGCGAGAGCCGGCAAGGTAAGCAGGAGCAATGTGAAGAACGCCAGGTGTCTGGTGATTGGCATGGTCACGCATAGCTACCGCGCGCGTGGCGAACCGTTTGCGTGCTCGGAGTACCGCCTTCTGGCGGTCTGACGTGGTCGGTGAACCGACCACGCCGCTAAACGATGCCTATTCCTGTCCCAGCGATGACAGCCTCTGTGCTGCGCCGGTTTCGGTCGCATTGAGTTCGATGGCCTTGCGATACGCGGCCTTGGCGCCCGCCCGGTCGCCGCGCTGTTCGCACACGGAGCCGACGTTGTACCATGCCTGGGATTCCGGCAGCACCGCCTTGAGTTGCGCCACGGCATCGTCCGTCCGTCCCAGTTTCGCCAGCAGCAGGCCATAGTTCACGTGACATGCGGCGTTGTTCGCGTCCTTGGCCAAGCCCTCGCGATAGGCGGCTTCGGCGTCGGCCGGTTGTCCGGCCAGATCGTAGCAGAATCCCAGGTTGCTGTAGCCCGTCGCGTCGTTGCCGCAGGCCGCGATGTACGTGCGCCAGGTGTCGATCGCCTGCGGATACTGGTGCAATTGCGCGTAGAGCACGCCGGTGCGATAGAGACTCGGCAGGTGTTTCGGATCCTGTTTCAAGGCTGCGGCGTAGTGTTCGAGGGCCATGGCGGCGGCGCCTTGCGACTCGGCGAGCTGCCCGGCCGCGAAATGCGTCTGGGCCGTGAACGGTGCATCCTCGGCCGAGTCGAAATGCGAGCGCTGGGCCGACAGGGAATCGGCATCCCCTTTGGAGAGCGGCTTGAACTGCGACTCCTTGGAGCCGCCGCAACCCGCCAAAACCAGCACCGTCACGAGAATGGCTCGACGCATCGGCAGTCCCTTCGGATAGACCACAGCACTGGACAAAACCAGCGGAGAACCTGTAATGGTTGTATCGGTTCGCGAAACTGTCTCGTTGACGCAAGGACCCGTCCGATAAGTAGAAGCAAGTCATGCCCGTCGGCAGCCAGACATTCCGCAACACCAGGACGCTCAATCGCGTCTTCGCTGTCAGTGCCCTGGTGCTGGCGGCCGTTGTCCTGTGGTCGATCTTCCACGACCACGACCGGCCGTGGCGGAAGATCCAGCGGGATGCTGCGGTCTGGGATGCGGCGCTGACAGCCGAGCAACTCCAGGACCATGCAGCATCCGAAGTGACTAAGCGCCGTTTGGAGTCCCTCGATCCAAGCCGGATCCCGGACGCATCCCGGCGTCTGGCCGCCAGAGGTTCCGGCGCTGCCCGTCGCCTGCCGCTGCTCGACTGGATCAACCCCAGCGAGCGAATCCGCCAGGTCGTCTTGCCGGATGTGCTGGCCGATCAGTCGCCGGTTCCCACGCCGGCCACCGATCGCTGCACGACCTGCCACGTCAACATCGATCGGCCGGAGTTTGCCGAGGCAAATGTGCTGGCCTACCTGGAGCGCCAACTTGCCAGCATTCGTAACACAGATGCCAACTCGGTGATGCCCGAGTTCTGGGAGGCGTGGGCTGGTCTGGTGGCAACGGGAGGGCCGCAGTCCTCTGCGGCCGACTCGCCCGGGGACCATCCCGGCCGTGCAGAAGCACGGCCCTCCCAGACAACAGCCAGCGCGGCCAAACTCCGAGCCCTGCTCGAGCACTCGCTTCCGCCCGACCAATGGCGTCTTCTCCGCGAGCGCTACCGTTACGCGCTCATTGCCGAACTCAACACCCACCGTGCCACACTCGGTCAGCCTCCGCTCAGCGCCTCTTCCGTGCTGCTGGCCCACCCCAAACTGAATCTCTATGCCGGCGCCGAGAGCCCTCATCCCCTCGAGTCCGCCGGTTGCACCACCTGCCACGACGGTTCCGGACTCGAGACCGACTTCGTCCTCGCCGCACACGTTTCCCGTGGCCACTTCGTGGATGCAACCACTGGCGCGCCCGTGTTGCTCGAACCGCACGATGGCGTCTATACGGACCCGGTCACGGGCGTCTCCGGCCGCGCCGTGCGCCAACTGGATTACTGGCGATCGGTGTACGAAGTGAAATCCGGCACGACGTTCGATGCCGTCTACCGCCAGTGGGATTTCCCCATGCGCCCCGGCCAATTGGCCGAGTCCAACTGCGCCCGTTGCCACGGCAACATCTCCGACATCCGCCGCGAGGCCCCCACGCTCGCCGCCGGCCGCAACCTCTTCCTCCGCCACTGCGGCAACTGCCACCAGGCCGACTCGTTGTCACCCGATCAGCGTCTCCGCCGCATCGGGCCCGATTTGCGGCACGTCACAGACAAGCTCTCCAGGCGTTTCGTCGAGACCTGGATCTGGGCCCCGAAGGAGTTTCGCCCCAGCACGCGGATGCCGCACTTCTTCATGCTCGAGAACAACAGCAGCGAGGAGGAAATCCGCCGCACCCGCCAGGAAGTCCGCGCCATGTCCGCGTATCTGGAATTCACATCCACCTCCGTCCTGGCCGACATCCCCGTCCCCGTTATCGCCGACGAACCGCAGCGCATCGCCCGCGGCCGGCTCCTCTTCCTCGGCCTGCAGGGGTCCGGCGCCCTTCCCGGCAAGCAGGGGGGGCTCGGCTGCATCGGCTGCCACACCAACCTCAACGAGACCGGCCAGCGCTGGATCGTCAACGACCTGCTCAAAACCGGCCAGGCGCCTTCCGCGACGGCTGCCACGGCCCGGTATCAGTCCATGTCCTACAACGAGCGGCACCGCTATGCCCTGGACCACTTCCCCCAGCCGTCGTTGACCGGAAAGCCGCCCGCGTATTCCGACGGAAGTCCCCGTCCCGTTTTCCAGACGTTCGGCCCGGAACTGAGCAACATCGGCGACAAGTTCGTAGTCCCGCCTTCAGGCGGCAAGTTTGGAGTACCGCCTTCAGGCGGTAAGTTTGGAGTACCGCCTTCAGGCGGTAAGTTTGGAGTACCGCCTTCAGGCGGTAAGTTTGGAGTACCGCCTTCAGGCGGCTCCGCAAGTAAGGCCAGCGTCCTCGCTGGCCATGAACAGCAGACGACCGGCGATTCGGGAAGGCCAGCGGGGACGCTGGCCCTACTTTGGCTCCAGCAATGGCTGCTCGATCCGCAGCGACATTCCCCCGGCACGCTCATGCCCAGCCTGCGGCTGTCTCCAGACGACGCCCTCGACCTTGCCTGCTACCTGCTGGCCCAGCGCCGAAGCAGTCTCTCTCCCGCCGATTCCTGGCGAACGGCCGAAATCGCGCCCGATCCGGACAAGACCGCGTTCCTCGTGGCGCAGTTCCTGGCCGGCCAGTACGATGCCCCGACCGCCGCCCGCAAGGCGGTTGACGATGCGGAACTCACCCGCCTGGCCGGCAGCGTGCTGCGAAGCTGCGACTGGCCGGCCGACCGCATCGAAGCGCGCCTTGGGCAGCTTTCGCGGGACCAGAAGCAGACGCTGTACCTCGGCAATCGCCTGCTCAACCACTACGGCTGCGCCAACTGCCACGCCATCGAGGGTTTCGCCACGGGTAGGGACCGCTCGCCGAGCGGTCCGTCGCACGCCGAGAACGGCGGTTTTGCCGACACCGCCCCACCATCGACCACCCCGTTTGCAGGCACTTCTTCCTGCCCGGATCTCTCCCAGTGGGGCCAGGTCCGTGTCGAGCGACTGGATTTCGGCCAGCTTCACGGCACCGGCCAAATCCCCGAGTCGCGCATCGGGTGGCTCACGAACAAGCTCCGCAACCCGCGTATCTACGACCGTGGCCGCGTTCAGTTCGATCCCGGCCCCGGCCAGGCGGGCCAGCCCTACGCGAAACTCCGCATGCCCCGGTTCTTCTGGAGCGAGGACCAGATCGAGGCGCTGGCCACGTTCGTCCTCTCCAATCGCTCGCCGCAGGTCACGCAGCGTTTGCTCGACAAGGCCGGCCCGCCGGAATCCCGAACCATCGCCATCGGCACGCAACTGCTCGAATCCAACAACTGCGGCGCGTGCCACAGTCTCGGCGACAACGCGCCGTCCATCGGCCAATACTGGCAGTCAACGCTCGGCCTGTTCCCCAAGGAAGACCTGCAGCAGCGCGGTCCGCCGCCACTCCGGGGCGAAGGGGCCCGAGTGCAGCACGCGTGGTTGTATGAGTTCTTCCGGAACGTGGAGAAGGGGGGTACGGGTCCGCTCGGCCGGATTCGCCCGCTGCCGTCGGTGCGGATGCCTTCGTTCCTCCTGACGGATGCGCAGGCGTCGGCGCTCGTGGCCCATTTCAGCGCCCTGGCCAATCGCGAGTCGGCCGCGATGCAACGCCAACTCGGCCAGATCCGCGCTCCGGTTGCGGCCGACGCCGCTCTCTTCGACGCCCAAATCCTCTCGGATGCTTTCCGTAATGCTTACCCGTTCGAGCCCACGTTCCATCCGGCCGTCTCCCAGGAGCGTTTTGGCCGCGGGGAAAGCCTGCTGCATCTTGCCCAGTGTCAGGCATGCCACATTGTCGGTGACGAGAAATCCCCCGGCGTCAATCAGAATCCCAAGGGCCCCAACCTCGGCAACATCCACCGGCGCATTCGTCCCGAATGGGCTCGCCGCTGGATCCAGGAACCGCAGGTGATCTATCCCGGCGGGCCCATGCCGTCCATCTTCTTCTCCGGCCAATCCGTTCTGGATACCCGCGGTGTTCCCTTCACGCCCGACAAGGCTTCACGGGAGGAAATCCGGAAATCCCGCCAGGAGTACGGCGCGACGGCCGATGAGCAGATTCGCCTGCTCCTCGACTTCCTCTACTCAGCGGGCCAGCGTCGCTACACCAGCAGCGACCCGGCCGTGAGAGACCAACCGTAGTTGCACGCGGTTACAGTGGCTCGGGAACGGGGCCGCAATAAAGTGCGGAATTGGGTGCCACGGCTTGTCTACTGCAAGCCGTGTTGCCCGTTCGCGGACACGGCTTGCAGTAGACAAGCCGTGGTACCCGGGCAGACAGACCCGGAAGTCATTCCGGGCGCGTTCCTGATGTTGGGGAATTCGGGGATTGGTTGCGTGTGGGAATCAGCCGGTTTACGCCGCCGGGCGACGCCGCAGCAGCGAGGCGGCCATGCGTTTCTGCCGCCAGTCGACGCAGAAGGTCTCCGATTCCTCGTCGGCCCCCACGAGCACCATGGCCGGCGCGCGATCGCGGTCCTGTTGCGGGCTGAGCGTGACATAGGTCGGCGGGCGCGTCTTGCGAAAGGCGCGGGGCGCATTGGTCGCAACGGTGGGAGCTATGTCCACCATGAGAAAGCCCATCTCGAGCTTGCTGGGAACGTGTCCGTCGCGAACACGTTCGAGGATTTGATTGACGTTCAAACCCCAGAGCTCAGCGGCAACGGCAGGTACAACCCAGCAAGACATGCGCGATCTCCCGTATTAACTGGTCCTATGAAGTCATCGGCCGGGAGCCTGGGCGCCTTTAAGAGGATGCAGAATAAGATGTTACAGGCACCAGCCCGATAATCGCGCTCTTCCCAGCATCTTCGGCGCGACCAGAAATCCGGGAGGGGCGGTGCTCCTGCACGGCCAGACCCGCGATCGGCGATCGTGGCTACAGACGACGGCCGCAGGGGACTGCGGCCTTCCCATCTTCAACAGGATGGCAGGCGCCGAGCGGCCTATCATCAGCGGAATGTCTGCGCCGCGTCACGTCAATGATGGCTCGACCCGCCCGCCGCGGCTGGCGATCTACGGCAACGAGTGGGCCATGGGCGAACTGCCGCAATGGCCGCACGATCGGGCGTGGAGTTTCGAGGAGACGGCCGACCGGATGGTGGCGGCCGGTTTCCACGGCATCCAGGCGGGGATCGGGAACAGAATGCTCGTGGAATCCCGGGGTCTGCGTTTCGCAACTTCCGGCCGGGTGAACACGCCGGCGGAGGTCGGGCCGCACGTCAAGGCCGCGGCCGACGCCGGCGCCGACTGCACCACGCTTCATGCCGGGTGGGGCATGGAAAGCGATGCGGCAGTCGACGCGCTGCTCGACGCAGTCAACGAAGCTTCCGCCAGACACGGTCTTCCGGCCTACATCGAAACGCATCGCGCGACCATCGCGCAGGATCTGTTGCGAATCCAGCAGTTCATCTGGCGCCGCCCGGAGGTGCGGTTCAACGGCGATTTCTCGCACCTCTACTGCGCCGGCGAGGTCTGCTATCCCGGCTTCGAGAACGTCCGCGACCATTTCCGCCCGATCCTCGAACGGGTCTGCTTCTTCCACGGCCGCATCTCCAACGGGGAGTCGATGCAGATCGACGTCGGCGATGGACGGGACAACGCCCATGTGCGCAACTTCCAGTGGCTCTGGGAAACCGGCATGGGCCACTGGCTGGCGCGGGCCCGGCCGGGCGACATCCTGCCGTTTGCCCCGGAACTGGGGCCGCCGAGTTCGGGCTATTCGATCACCTTCACCGATTCGGCCGGGCGAGTGGCCGAGATCTCCGACCGCTGGGCACAGACGCTGGTGCTCAAGCGTCTGGCGGAGGAATGCTGGGCGCAGGCGGTCGAGTCGATGCCGCGCGCGGCACCCAAGTAATTGGCGTGCCCAGAATTCCGGGAAAGGCGTCTGGACCCCAGAATATCGTGGCATGGGCGTCTCGCTCATGCTGTCGGTACTCCGACACATCTTCCGTGCCCGGGAGAATGGGGATGCCCCGCGTAATCACCCCAGGTAATCAGTTTGACAGCGCGCCTACTTGCGCGTATTCCCGTGTACTGGGAGTGATCATGCGAACCATCGCTCACGAATCAGCCAAAGAACCGCCGGCCGGAGCCGACTTGCCTTATGTGATGCGTCTGCCTGGACAACGGGCGCTGGCGTTGACACTTCCGGCCGACTGGGTGGTCATCGACAAGACCGGCGAGCCCGGCCTGCTGCCGCCGGCGGTGCGCTGGCTGGACCGCATGAGGGCGTTGTTCAGCCGCATGCAACCGACGCCGACTCCCGGGTTCATCCGCACCTTGCGCGAGGCGATGAACCTCACGCAGGAGCAGTTCGGCAGGCGCCTACGAGTGGGCAAGATGAGCGTATCGCGGTGGGAGCGAGGCACGATGCAGCCGGGCGACGATGCTGTCAGGGCGATGGTCCGCCTCCGGGCCGGGGCGTTGCGTCGGGGATTGCTGGTCGATGCGGAGAGGCGGTGAGCCTCCGG
>JBIOJL010000256.1:0-8891 GCA_044450885.1 Tepidisphaerales bacterium | reverse complement strand
TGATTCCGCTGAACAAGTGCCGCCGACGCCCTCGTCGGCGGAATCCAACCGCGTTCCCACGCGATGACGCGGGGTCCGGCACCCCAATCTGATCGCCGACAGGGGATTGTTCAGCAGAATGGCGGTTTCGGCGAAACCGCCCTACCGACCTGTTCCCGTGGGCATGGTGGGTCCCTGTTCGGAGGTATCGGTGGTCGCAACCGCGGCGGGCGGCGGATTTCGGGCGGCCTGTTCGCGGAGTCGAATCTCCATCTCGCGCAACTGGCACTCCCGCTCGTTGCCGATATTACGTAATACCGCCCAGATGGCCAGAATGATCCCTGCGCCCTGGATGTAATCCATACCGGTGCTCCTGACAAAGCATCGGCACATGGAACGTCGCCGCCCAGTTTACCCTCGCACCAGCACCGCCCGATAACCGCCATCGTGATAGCGGGCTGGGTCGCCATCCGTGCTGGGAACGATGGTTTCCTCGCGAAGCATCCGATAATCCGGATGCCCGCTCAGGAAGGCTGCGATACGCTCGGTGTTCTCGTCAGGCCAGATGGAACAGGTGCTGTAGACAAGCCGCCCGCCGGGTTTGAGTCGGCCGGCAGAGTCCTCGATGATCTCATCCTGGAGTCGGGCAAGCGATTCCATATGTCTGGCCGTCTGCTTGTAACGGGCCTCGGGACGACGGGCGAGCACGCCGCTGTTGCTGCACGGGACATCCACGAGAACGGCGTCAAACTGAGCCGGCAGATCCGGCGGGAGGTCGGCGACTTTGCCAACCTTGCATATGCGTACGTGTGTCAGCGCCCGTTTCTCAACGAGCTGCGCGAGAATCCCGCAGCGGGCATCAGAAGGATCCATGGCGACGACAACCCCGGCCGGGCCGACGGCGTCGGCCAGTTGCATGGTCTTGGTGCCGACGCCGCAGCAGCGATCCAGCACCGTCTGGCCTGGGCTCAGTTCCAGAAGCGGGGCGACCGCGGCCGCGGTCGGGTCCTGAACTTGCCCAATTCCGCGGTCGGCCAACTCGGCGAGCAATCTCACCGGCGGGGAATCGAGAACCACCATTCCCGGCTGCTCGTGAGGTCGGGCGACCACGCCGCCCAGATCGATCTCGTCGAGCGAGCGGCCGGGATTCAGGCGAACGATCAGCGGCGGTTCGGTGTTGTTGTGCCGGCATTGCCGCAGTGCCTCATCGGCGCCGAATGTCTCCGCGAGCCGTGCGAAGAGCGTCCTGGGACACGACAGCGCGATCTCGGCGTGGCCGGCCGGATCAGACGCTGCGTCGGGAGTCGCGGGCCAGTTGCGCGCGGCCGCTTTGCGGAGGATGGCATTGACGAAGCCCGCGGCCCGGCGCTGGCCAAAACGCTTGGCTTGCTCGACGGCCTCGTCGACCGCCGCGTGGGGCGGGATGCGGTCGAGGAAACGCAACTGGTAGAGCCCGATGGCCAGGATCTTCTGAACCACCGGATCAATCGAACCGAGCCTGCGGCCGGAGAAATGTTCGATGAGAAATTGCAGGTGCAGCAGGTTCTTCACAACCCCGATGGTGATCTGCTCGGCCAGCGCGAGGTCTCGCGGATCGGCAGGGGAGTGCGACCATTCTTCCGGGAGGGCCGCAGTCCCCTGCGGCCGCTTCGCGGGGCGACCACTCCCGGCCGTGCCGGAGCACGGCCCTCCCGGATCTTCTGTGGTCACGCCTTCTGCAGGGGGCCTATGCCGGCGAATGCGAAGGATGGTCGGCCAGCCGGGTAACTCGCGGGAGTCGATCAGGAACAAGGCGTGGTCGCGGGCGCTCATGCGACGCCTTCCAGTTTCATGCCGGGTTCCCAGGGATGGCCGTTGCGGAAGGCGGCGAGGGGCATGATTCGTTTGCCATCGGGAAGGACTTCAAGAATCTCGACACCGCCGGCGGTGCAACCGACGGAGCCATCCGGGCCGACGACACCGGGCTCGCCAGCGCCGTCGACCGGGCGGGCACGCACGAGCGTGAGCCGCGCGCGTGGCTGGCCGCGCGGGTCGACGAGCTGCACGCGGCATCCCGGCCAGGGAAACAGCCCGCGGATCTGCCGGGCCACGATGTCCGCGGGCTGGGCGAAACCCAGCCGGGCGGAATCCCGGTTCAGCTTGCGGGCGAGGGTCACGCGGGCATCGTCCTGGGACGTTTCGACGGCGCGGCCGGCTTCCAGTTCGCGGATCACATCGAGCATGAGCGCTGCGCCCGCGACGGCGAGGCGGTCGTGCAGTTCGCCCGCCGTCTCAAGTTCGGCGATGGGCGTCTGCGCTTGTGCGAGAATCGCGCCGGCATCCATGCGCTGGGCGAGTCGTATGACCGAATTGCCGGTCGTCGCGTCGCCGCTGAGGATGGCCCAGTTGATCGGCGCTGCGCCGCGCCAGCGGGGGAGAAGCGACGCGTGCAGGTTGACGCTTCCCAGGCGCGCGTGGGCGGCCAGCCGCTCGGACAATTTCTGGCCGAAGGCGATGACCACCAGAAGATCGGCGGCGGGGAAGTTCTCGATGTTGACATCCTCGGTGCGGGTCAGCGGAATCTGTTTGTCCAGGCAGAACTGCGAGATGGGCGTGGGCGTGAAATGCTTGCCCCGGCCGGCCGGCCGGTCGGGCTGGGAGTAGACGTGGACGATCTTGTGGCCTGCGTCGAGCAGGGCGGCGAGCGTGGGCAGGCCGAATTCACCGCTACCAGCGAAGAGAACATCCATGGGCCGGCTCAATTCACACTGGCAGGCAGGCTCCGGGCGACATCGGTCTTGAACATGAGGTTGCCCATTTGCGCTCCCTGGGGGACAACGAAGACCAGACCGATGTCCGAGGGCCGCATCTGCTGCGTTTCCGCGGTCGGGGAATAATCGACCGGCGTCTGCTTGGCGGCGTTGTAGCGGATGCTCAGCATGTCCTGGCCGTTGGTGTTCTTGAGTTTGACGATGACGCCGGCCAGCACATAGCGCGTGCCGCCGCTGTCGGCGTAGGTGAATTCCTTGACGTCTTTGACCCAGGCCCATTTGTCCTGGATGTCCTCGCGGTTGCGCGCCCAGATGATGACGGCCCGCTTGCCCTGCGGAGCGCCCAGGGTGTTGACCGGGTTTTGGCCGCGGGCCATCAACTGCACCGATTTCTGCGGGCCGAGGTCGAGGTCGACGAACTTGCCTTCCTCCAGCGAGCACTCGCCCCACACTTGCGGCTCTTTTTTCGCATTTGGGTTGGACGTGCCCACGTCAATTCCGCTGTCCAATTGTCCGGTGGTGTTGACATTGGTGTCCACGAACGCCAGCGGCACGTTGGCGTTCACCGGGGGCTCGGGATTGGGATTGGGGGTTCCGGAGGTGTTGGTGTTGGTCGTGCCGGCGGCCGCCGTCTTGGCCGGGATTCCGCTCTTGCGCTCGATCGCCGACTCGGTCAGCGCCTTGACGCTCTTGAGCGGCTTGACGGTGCGGCCGCCAAGGTCCTCGCGGGCGAGGCGTTTGAACTCGAAGAAGCTCCCGTCGGGCAGGCGCATCTCCCTGGCATCGCCCTTCAGTTCCTTGCGGGGGATCTCGAACACGAATTCGACGACTTTGTTGGGCTGGGCGAAGAGCATGTCGTCCGGCTGGTTCGCGAACAGGCGGTGGTCCGGTTCGAGCGTGCCGATAGGGAAATAGTTGGCGGCGAGCCGGCCGGCGGGATCGCCGGTCACGGGCAGGCACACGCGCGCGGCGGCCGCCGGGAAGCTGATGACGTTGGTCTTGAGGTCGCGGTTGTCCGCGTCGAGCGTGGCCCGCACGATGATGAACACCGTGTTGGCAGTGGCCTTGCGGACCGGCGCCATGGGACTGACCTTGCTCCGCGGCCCGCGCGTGCCGACCGCGACGCCCTGCTGGGTGACGAACCGTTCCTGGTCAAATTGCTCGAACGTCGTCTCCGAGCAGACGTCCGCGATGGCTATCTTCTCGGCCAGAGCGCAATGGCGGGCATTGGGCATTTGGGCCAGCCGCTGGCCGAAAAGTTCCTGGAGATAGTCGGGATGAACCGCGCCCCAAGGGCGTCCGGTGCTGAGCGAGCCGTTTTCCGAACTGAGCAGGCCGACCAGACCCAGCAGCATTTCGTCGGGTGCCACGACGGGCGAGTTGGGCTGGTTGTTGAGGAACTTCTCGGGCGAAAGTTCGTCGTAGCGGGCGTCGATCTGCTGCCAGTCGCGTTCGCGCTGGACCGTCGTCTGCTTGTCGTACGCGACCTCGTAGCGTTCCCACCAGAGGATGGACTCGGAGAAAGGAAGCGTCTGGGCCGCCAGCATCACGATGGCGGCGCAGGCGAGCCCGGCGATGACGCCCATGACGCCCGCGCCGATCTTGTCGACGATGGCCGGAAACCGCAGGTTGCCCGGCACCAGTTTGTCGAACGTCAACCGCCCGAGCGAGTAGACCAGCACGAAGATCGCCACCAGGGTGATGGCATACGCCTCGTCGGCGAACCGGCCTTTGAGGAGCATGTCGGTCAGTTTCTCGTGCCAACCCACGGCGAAAACAGCGGCTACCGTCGCCAGGAAGGCCGACAGCGTGGAACTGAAGAATCCCTGCGTGTAGTGCCAGTAGCCGACCACACCGATAATGATGATGATGAAGACGGAAATCATGGGGCATCTCCTCAAGCGCGGCGGTCGGAACCTTTGAGCACTCGCAGGACTTCCTGCACGCTGGTTTCGCCGGCCTCGACCTGGGCCAGGGCGTGTTCCTGAAGGAATCGGTTCCGCTGTTTGCGGAAGACTTTCTTGAGCTGGTCGAGCGAGCCGCGGTTCTGGATGATCGTCCGCACTTCGTCGTCGACGGTGAACACCTCAAAGACGCCGAATCGCCCCTTGAAGTGCAGATCGTGGCAGAACGTGCAGGGGATGGGGCGGCCTTTCTGGTCGAGCAGCGGCGTGGTGCGGGCCTGGTAGAGCGTCTGCACCTTCGCGGGGTCCATGTTGAGTTTGCGGAGCGTTTCCGGGTCGGGCGTATACGCGACCTTGCAGGCCGAACAGAGCCGGCGGAGGACCCGGCCGCAGACGATCATCGCCAGCGCCGAGGCGGCGGCCGCGTCATCGCCGACCAGCTTGCGCCAGATTTCCAGGGCGTCGAACGTGGAACTGGCCCGCATGCCGATATAGGCCCGCTTGCCCTCTTCGCCGGTCGTGAAGCGGATGAGTTCCCGCGCGGACGCGGGGTTGACGACCTCGTCGATGAGGATCGCCTCCGGCTGCTGGCTGGCAACCCACTCGACCTGCTTGGCTTCCTCGGTCGCCGGGGCGTTGGGGCCGAGTTTGATCTGGGTGATGCCCTCGAGCTCTTCCCGCGGCACGCGTTCGACCGACTGGATGTGCTGGAGGAATGCGTCGTGCGTACGGACGACGGAATAGAGCAGCGTGGTCAGGCCCTGCTGCCGCGGGGCCGCCAGCAGCACGATGCCCTTGCAATCCACAATGCACTGGCGCAGCGCCGCATTCTGCTCCGGGGTGAACCCCAGCGTATCCAGTTTGCGGTCGAGGTGTTTCTTGGTGTTGATGCCGATGCGGAGGGATTCGCCGGCGGTGGAACCGGCCGTGGCGACGTCCAGTTCGTGGCGATCCTTGCCCACGCCGACCTTCAGCTTGCCCGCCTGCGGCTTGCGGCGATCTTCGACGTCCATGCCCGCGCGCTGTTTGATGTAGGTGATGCAGGCGGCGCCGGTGTTGGCGTCGATGTTCGGCAGGCCGTAGGCCACGCCGTCGACCCAGTATTGTCCCTGGTACTGACCTTCAAAGGGGCGGAAGTCGAGTTTCTCGGCCTCTTTGCCGATGGGGTCGGTGAGTATGGTCTGGGAGGCGTCGTAGGCGGGGCGTTCGGGGCTCTCGCCGTCCGGGGCATCGACCGGGCCATCCTTGTTCAGGAATGTGACGGCCCCCGGCTTGAGCTCGATCTTCTGCTTCGGCTGGAGCATCTGCCGCCAGTTGCGCAGGTCCCGCTTGAGGTCCTTGAGGCCCACCTGTTTGTTGCGGAAGCCCAGATAGATGCCGACATCCGTGAAGAACATGCCGGCATAGATGCCCAGCGCGATCCAGTAGTTCGGCACGAAGAAGAACGTCGCCGACGCGGCGATGAGCATGCCGAGGTTCATCAGGTTCATCCCCTCGCGCGGCATGTGGGCGATCACCGTGTCCTTGTCGGCCCAGGACATCAGTCTCGCCCATATGAGCATCAGCAGCAGGATGGGAACGATCTTGGCGATGCTGACGTACCCGCCGACGTCGGCGGCGAGCAGCAGCAGTGGAATCTGTGGCATCATTCAACCTCATCTCTCTGCCCCGGCTCCAGGACCACCGGGTCGGGAGCGAGGCACGTGCGGCAACCCCGGCGACATCGTCGGGAGCCGGGCATTCTAGCAACTACCGCGGAGGTGACAATTTCAGATTGGGGTCGAAATGGTCCGAAATGCCACGTCACGCGCCGGCGCGTGTGAAGGCGTTCTTGTCGCGGGCGGCGGAAACGGCCGTGTCGTAGGTGATCTCTCCGCGCTTGTAGAGGTCCTGCAGGGCCGAATCCATCGTCTGCATCTGGAACTTGCGCCCGGTCTGGATCTCGCTGATGATCTGGTGGGCGTCGCCTTCGCGGATGCAGTGGCGGACGGCGGGCGTGGCCACGCAGATCTCGCAGGCCAGGACCTGTCCCTTGCCGTCGGCCCGGGGAAGCAGGTTCTGGGCGACGATGGCCTGGAGCGAGTTGGACAACTGGTACATGATGCTGTTCTGCTGCTCGGAGGGGAAGATGCTGTAGATGCGCTGGATGGTCTGCACGGCGTCGGGCGTGTGTACGGTGGCGAGCACGAGGTGGCCGGTCTCGGCCGCGGTGAGGGCGGTGGCGGTCGTCTCAAGCTCGCGCATCTCGCCGATGGCGATGACGTCGGGATCGGCACAAAGAAACTTCGTGCAAACAAAAAGGCGCTGGCGGCGCGGTTGGATCAGAAGGAAACGGTCGTGCCGTGGATGAAAGCCTGATCGCAGCCTGACCGCGGGTCAACTTGCGGAGTTCCCCTTGCCGCCGGGCGCAGCGACGGGTTCGGCGTTCGGTCTGCGGATCGACGCAATTGCTCTGGCCAATGGATCCGATGCCCGGTCGGCATCGCTCCGCTCCAGCAGATCTTCGAATTGGACCCCGACGCGAACCCCGCCGTCGGGAAGGATCTTCGTATGCCGGACCGTGCCGTCGAAGACAAGTTCCTGCCCGCCCGCCGTGATGCTGACCCGAAGCAACTGGCCGACGCCCAGCGGGACGTCGCGGATGCCGGCCTCGGGGCAGATCACGCCAATGCCGCCGAGACTGAGGTTGAAGGCCTCGACCGGGACGAGCTTGATGGATGACAACCCGAGCGAGCTGGCCGACGGTTCGCGACGCGACAGGCGAACGAGCAGGCCGGCCTCCGGTGTCACGGCCACGCGTTCGGCGGATCGCGGCTGAATGACGTTGATCCGAACCGGAAACGACAGAACGAGCGCATTGGTGCGGCCGCTATCGACAGGGTGGTCGGCGATCTGGCGGAGCGGGGTGGAGGAGAAGGCAGCCCTGCCCGCGGGGCACATGAACCCCACGCCGATGGGCTTGGCGGCGGAGATCAACTTCGCGACCAGATCCGGTTCCAGGGACGGCGCTTCCAGGCAGAACCCGTCTGGTCCCGCGCCCACGAATCGCGTCTTGCAATGCTGAAGGCCTTCGGATGCCGGAAACGAGAATACCGCCGTCGCCCTCTGGGCGATCGCGTCGTGAAGCACAGCCTGGGTGGCTCGAATCATCCTGGTGACTCCTGCGTCTTTCCGACATTTTGAATATCGTCTCCAGCGCCAAGCAAGATAATTACGGCGCGAAATTTCGGAGAAAGCGCCCGGCCGCGCTAACGCCAGGAAGTCCCGCCCTTCCCCCAGATATCGGACCCCCCGATTCTTGGGGCTTTCCGTTGAACGAGAGTATGCGACGATGCTATGGAGAATGAATCGTCTGAGCCAGCATGCCGCATTCCCCGCGCAGATCCAGGACTGCAAGGCGGCGGTGCGCTGGCTGCGGCAGAATGCCGACGAGTACAGCCTCGATCCGGATCGCTTTGCCGCGTGGGGCAGCTCGGCCGGGGGGCATCTGGCGGCCATGCTTGGCACGACCGGTGACACAAAGGAGTTCGACGTTGGCGACAACTTGACCTTGTCGAGCCGGGTACAGGCGGTCGTGGACTACTTCGGTCCGACCGACTTCCTGCAGATGGACGCCCATCGCCTGCCCAACGGCATGGTGCATGATGCGGCGCAGTCGCCGGAGTCGTTGCTGGTGGGCGGGGCCATCCAGGAGAACAAGGAAAAGGTGGCCCGGGCCGACCCGATCACCTACGTGAGCAGGAACGCGCCGCCGTTTCTGATCTGTCACGGCGATGCCGACCCGCTTGTTCCGCACCACCAGAGCGTGCTGCTGGAAGCCGCGCTGAAGAAGGCGGAGGTCCCGGTGACCTTCTACACCGTCAAAGGCGCCGGCCATGGGGTTTCAGAGACCCGAAAGTGCCGGAGATGACCGCGGAGTTTCTGGCGAAGTATCTGCAGCCGGCAAGGAGCAATCCATGATGGCCTCATGGGTCCCAAGGGTCTGCGTCCTCGCGCGCTCCGCGAAAGCCGGTCATGGACCGTGACGGCCGGCCGTACCGGGCTGGCGGCAGTTGGCCGGGAACTTCGGACAGGCCCTACACCTTGGCCAGGTTCTGCACCATGCGGCCTGCGACAGACGAGGCCGCCCCGGAACACCGGAGCGGCCTCGCTCGCTTACCGCGAAAGAACTACTGCACAAACTCATGCCCGGCGACGCCGGCGGATCAGGGCCAGAGCGCCCAGACCCAGCAGGCTCAACGCGCCCGGTTCGGGAACC
>JBIOJL010000255.1:0-8965 GCA_044450885.1 Tepidisphaerales bacterium | reverse complement strand
GGGGGGTGCCCGTTTTTTTCACGTCACAGCGTTTTTGGGTGCTCACGCCCACGTTTGTTGCATAACACACGCCGTGGCACCCGGAGCGAAACCTGCGACAGTTGTTGACACGCTGGTTCCTACGCGATGCGTTCCCGGCCGTTCATATACGGCTGGAGCACCTCGGGCACGGTGATGCTGCCATCCTCGTTCTGGTAGTTCTCCCAGATGGGGATGAGGATGCGCGGGCTGGCCACAACCGTGTTGTTCAGCGTGTGGCAGAAGCGCAGCTTGCCGTCGGCGCCTTTGTAGCGCAGGTCCAGCCGGCGGGCCTGGAACTCGTACAGGCGCGACGCCGAGTGCGTCTCGCCGTAGCCGCTGTCGGGTTTGCCGGGTTCTTCGCGCGAGGGCATCCAGGTTTCGATATCCTGCATCGATGCGTTCTTGACGCCGATGTCGCCGGTGCAGCACTGGATCACGCGATAGGGCAAACCCAGCCGCTGCAGCAGCGTTTCGGAATACTTCCGCATCGTTTCGTGCCAGCGCTTGGACTCGTCGATGTCGTTGCGGCAGATCACCACCTGCTCGCATTTTTCGAACTGGTGTACGCGGTAGAGACCGGCCGTGTCCTTGCCATAGGTGCCGGCCTCGCGGCGGAAGCAGGTGGAAACGGCCGTGTACTTGCGCGGCAAATCAGCCTCGTCCAGCACCTCGCCGATGTGGAACGCGGTGAGGGAAACCTCGGCGGTGCCGGTCAGGAAACGCTCGTCGTCGCCGACCTCGGAAATCTCGCCGACGCGATAGGCCTGTTCGCGGCCGGCCGGGAAGAAGCCGGTGCCGCGCATGGCCGGTTCACGGACCAACACGGGGACGGAGAGCGGTTTGAAGCCGTTCTCATAGATCATCATGTCCATGGCCATGCGGAGCACGGCCGCCTGCATTTCGACGCCGACGCCGACGAGGAAGTACGAGCGGGAGCCCGCGAGATTCACCCCGCGGCCGAAATCGAGCAGGCTCAGTTTCTCGCCGAGTTCGATGTGCGACTTGGGCTTAAAGGTGAACTTGCGCGGCTCGCCAGTCTTGTAGAGCACGATGTTGTCGGCCGCATCCTTGCCTGCGGGCACATCCGCATCGGGCGGCTGCGGAACGCGCAGGGCCAGCAGTTCCAGCTCCGCCTCAAGCGACTTGTTACGCTCCTCGGCGGCCTTCACGCTCGTCTTGAGCTGGCCCACGCGGGCGATGGCGGCCTGTTTCTCGGCCGGGTCCTTCAGCCGGCCGATCTCCTTGGACGCGACGTTCTGCTCGGCGCGATATTTCTCAAACTCCTGCTGCGCGGCCACGCGCTCCCGGTCCTTCTGGAGGATGGCGTCGATGTCCACGGTGACGTTCTTGAGCTGCGCGCCGCGGCGGTATTTGTCGGGATTGTCGCGGAGGTCCTTGAGGTCAATCATGCTGCGGTCCTTGCTTGAGTAACGTAGGGTGGGTGTACTCGCCCACCATTTCCTCATCGGCGCGCGGTGGGCGAGCGGGCACACCGTTACGTCCCTTGAGTCGGGGAGTTTTATCAGATCGGCGGGATGCGTCCAGCCCGGCTGTAGCCGCGATGGGTCATCGCGGCAGGGACCCGCGATCAACGATCGCGAGACGGCCCCGCGATCAGCAATCGCGACATGACCCCGCGATCAACGATCGCGGCTACAACGGCGCCAGACCGTCGGCCGTCACCAGGAAGAGCCCCTCGGATATCTGATGCGGCATGGTGCGAAACCCTTCCGCCGTCTGGGCCCGCATCAGCGGAACCAGTTCCGCGCCGTTGCGGAAGCAGACCAGGATGTCGCGGTTGGGAACCGCGGCGACAAAGGGGCTGCCGAGGTGCGGCCGCAATCGCTCGTGAAGATTTGGCAGGAGAATCCGCGAGGCATCGTAGCCATCGAGCGTCTGCACGCAGACGATGCTGGTCTGGCCGGATTCATCCTGCGCGGCATGGGCCGCGATCTCCTGGCTCCGCGCGGTCAGGTTGTCCAGGGCCGTCTCGTGCAGGGTTTCGAGGCCGATGCCCCAGCGCTCGAACGTGATCGGCGGAATGTAGGCGATGGAGCGGTCGCAGTCGATGGCGTAGGCAACATCGAGGCCGGGAAGAACCCCCTGCCGCACCATGGCGGCCGCCGCCGGGCCGGCGGGCGGCAGGACCATGGGCATGATGCGCTCGCGCACTTCGTCAAAGTCCGCGCGGTCGATCGGCGACGCCTCGTTTGCCCGCACCAGCTCGGTGATCCACCGCTCGACATGGTGCTTGAGACTGGCGGGATCCTGCATCGCCACCCGATACAGGTTCTCCATCGACGCCGAACTGCCGTCGAGCACCAGGGAAAACGAATCCGCATCCTTCTCGACTTTCAACAGGGGATAGCACCCGTGGATCAGCGAGACGACGAGGTCCAGGAAATTGTCACGAGTCATGGCGGACATCGGGGTAATGGTAGCAGATGGGTGGGTGGTAGTCAGCAGTCCCGGGACACGGTGATCGGTGAACGGTGATCGGTGATCAGTAACCGGTCCCGGGCGATCTACCGATCACTGATGACCGATCACCGATCACCGATTACGAACTCACGCCCTACTCCCTCGCCACCGGATTCTCCAGCCTCCCGATATGCTCGATCTCGATGGCCACTCGGTCTCCTGGCTTCATCCACACCGGCGGCGTGCGCGCGAAGCCCACGCCCTGCGGCGTGCCCGTCAGGATCACGCTGCCCGGCCGCAGCGTCATGGTGCTCGACAGGCTCTCGATCAGCGCTGGGACATCGAAGATCATGTCCGCCGTCGTGTTGTCCTGCATGACCTGGCCGTTGAGCGTCGTCTTCAGCCGCAGGATGTTGGGGTTGGGAATCTCGTCCCGGGTGACGATCCACGGGCCGAGCGGGCAGAAGCCATCGAACGATTTGCCGCGGGCAAACTGCCCTCCGCCCAGGTTCTTGTCGCGCTGCCAGTCCCGCGCTGACACATCATTGGCAATCGTGTACCCGAGCACATACTCGAACGCCCGGCTTCGCGGCACGTGCTTGGCCGGCCGGCCGATCACGATCGCCAGTTCGCCCTCGTAATCGATGGCATCGCTGCGCCGGGGGATGAGGATCGGATCGCCCGGATTGTTCAGCGTGTTCCCCGCCTTGATGAACAACATGGGGTGCTGCGGAATCGTCATCCCGCTCTCCGCGGCGTGCTCGCGGTAGTTCAGGCCGATGCAGAGGATGTCCGCCGGCACGATCGGCGCCAGCAGCCGGTCGATGTGGGCCCGCCGGCTGCTCACGCGGTGCGGCCCGACGATGTCTCCCTCGATCACCATCGCCGTGGTGTCGTCCAGCCACTGGCCGAACTGCACCTGGCCCTGCGACAGAAAACGGATGATGCGCATGCGGCTCCTTCTTTCTTGGGCCGGGATTATAACGACTGGGGCAGGTTCGGAGTATCTCGTTCGGAGTCTCGTTCGGCGTATCTTGTTCGGAGTACCGGCTTTAGCCGGCCCGATGAAGTCACAAGACCGGCTGACGCCGGTACTCCGAACGAACAACTTGTTACACGTCATTTACAATCGCCGGGGCGCCAGTGTGTACGATATACAGGAAGGACACCTATGCCACGCACGATCCTGGTAATCGAGGACGACCAAGCCATCCGCGAGGGACTGGTGGATGCCCTCCAGTACCACGGCTACGCGGCCCGGTCCGCCGGCCGGGGTGACGAGGGGTTGACGCTGGCGCTTTCCGCCGAAGCCGACCTCGTGCTCCTGGACCTCATTCTCCCCGGCAAACTCGGCCTCGATGTGCTCCAGGAACTCCGCCAGTCCCGTCCCACGCTGCCCGTCATCATCCTCACCGCCAAGGGCGAGGAGGCCGACCGCATCCGCGGACTCAAACTCGGGGCCGACGACTACATGGTCAAGCCGTTCTCGATCAAGGAACTGCTGGCGAGGATCGAGGCCGTGCTGCGCCGTTCGCCCGAGCGGCCGAGCGACGTGCAGAAAGTGGAGATCCCCGGCGGCGTGGTCGACCTGGGCCGCCGGGAAGTCCGCCATGGCCACGATCGCGCTGAACTCTCCGAAAAGGAGCAGGAAGTGCTGGAGTACCTGGCGCGGAACCGCGGCCGGGCGATCTCGCGGGATGAACTGCTGTCGCGGGTCTGGCGCATCGACCCGCGCGGGGCTGACACCCGCACCATCGACATGCACGTGGCGCGACTCCGCGAGAAGTTGCGGGATGATCCGGCGGAACCGAAGGTGATTCTCACGGTACGAGGCAAAGGGTATATGCTGGCGTAAGAGGTGTTCATGCGACGGCAATGGCTCATCTGGTGCTCCTTCGCGGCCGGCCTGGCCGGCGTGCTGGGCGCCATGGCCTGGATCAGCCTGACCGTCCTGCAGCTGGAGCGGCAGTCCGAACAGCGCGAGCAGACGGATTCGGCCGTTGAGCTCGCCCTCTGGCGGATGGACACCATCGCCGCACCGCTGATCAACTGCGAAGCCTCCCGGCCGTACACCGACTACATCCCGGTCAACGGCGGAAAGGACATCGTGCCGGCGGAGACGGACCCCGACCAGGACGACCCGGCCGTGCTCCTGCGATTCCAGGTGGATCCGTCCGGAAAGTGGACCTGTCCCCTTTCCACGGCGACGCAGAACGGACTGCTGACCGACATGCGCAAACAAATCACCGGCATCGCTCCCCTCGGCCTGCCTGAACTCACGCAGGCTTCGCCGCCGGTGCAGATCGGCAACCTCGGCAACAACGGGCTGATCAACGGCGGCGCACTCAACATCGAGAACAACAACGACACACAGCAGCCCGGACAACAGATGCAGATCGCCCAACAGTCTCTCAATTCGAAGCAGCAGAACAAGGCCCAGCTCGAGTTCCAGGCGCGTGCGGCCAACGCCGCCAACACCTCCAACTACTACAACCGCGATCAGAACCTCAAGGCGCCCAGCCACGTCCGCGAAGGACCCATGGTCCCCCGCTGGGTGGGCGGCCGGCTGCTGCTGGTCCGGCGCGTTTCCATCAACGCCGCCGAATACGCCCAGGGCGCCGTGCTCGACTGGCCGGCGGTGCGCACGCAACTGCTCACCGCCGTCGCGGACCTGCTGCCCAATGCTTCCCTCGAGCCGGTGATCGTCGACTCGCCCGAACTGCTCCCCCGCCGCCTGGCATCCCTGCCGGTCAGGCTCGAACCCGGCGGCGTCCCTTACCAGGGCGCCGGCGCCATGACGCCCCTGCGGATGACCCTCGGCGTCGCCTGGGGCGGCGTGCTGCTCGGCTCGGCCGCCGTCGCCGGACTCATGTGGGGCACGCTGCGCCTCGGCCGCCGCCGCGAGGATTTCGTCTCGGCAGTCACCCACGAGCTACGCACGCCCATCACCACGCTGTCGATGTACGCCGAGATGCTCGAGGAGGGCATGGTCGCCGATGAGTCCAAGCGGCGCGGCTATCTCGCCACGCTCCGCCGCGAGGCCGAACGTCTCGGCCGGCTCGTCGAGAACGTCCTGGCCTTTTCCCGCCTGGAGCGCGGCCGGGCCGGCCGGAGAATCGAGACCGTCACCGTACAGCAACTCATGCAGGCGATGTGGCAGCGGCTCGGCCAACGGGCCGCGCAGGCGGGCCTGCAACTCACCCTGCAACTGCCGGAGGAACTGGCCGGACGGCAGATCACCCTGGACCCGTCCGCCGTCGAGCAGATTCTCTTCAACCTCGTGGACAACGCCGCCAAGTACGCCGTCAGCGCCGGCGATCGGCGCGTTCTCGTGGACGCGGCCGCCAGCAACGGCTCGCTCCACGTCTCCGTCCGCGACTTCGGCCCCGGCGTCACCCCGGCGCAGACGAAGACGCTCTTCCGCCCATTTTCCAAATCCGCCCGCGACGCCGCCAACTCCGCCCCCGGTGTTGGTCTGGGCCTGGCCCTGAGCCGCCGCCTGGCCCGCGAACTCAAGGGCGACCTGCGTCTGGATCCTGGCAGCACTCCTGGGGCGCGTTTCGTCCTGGCCCTGCCGATGCCGCCACAGCCGTCCACCGGAACTGATCCATCGCGTTCGTAGCAGGCAAGGATCCGCGCAGCAACAACCGTCGGAGTTTGGGGTGCCACGGCTTGCAGTAGCCAAGCCGTGGCACCCAGTAAGGGAAATCCGACAGTTGTTCCTTTGTCGGCCTCAACCCGGCCTCGCGAATCGGGGCGGCGCCGCACACAGGCGCGGCATCGATGCCGGCCCAGGTTCTGATATGCGTCCCCGTTTGAGTTCCGGGCGTGCGGGCATGTTGGCGGACTGGCTTAAGCCGCGGTACAATGGATGACATGACCACAATCACGAAATGTCCGCCATCCGCATCGGCGGTCCTTTGCCTCATTTTCGCCCCGTGGATGGCCCCGTGCGCGCTGGCGGGCGCGGAAGATACGACCGCGATCAAAGCCAACGATTTCCTCAACTCGATCGGCGTGTGTACGCATATCTCTCAAGGAAAGGACCAGCCAACCAAGGTCGCTGAATGCCTGGCATACGCCGGCTTCCGCGCCATCCGCGATGACGGGTCCAGAAATCCGAAGACCCTGCAGTCCTTCATCGACGTCTATAAGAACTCCGGGGCCAAGGCGGTTCTATTGCCCATCAACGGAAATATCGAGACCAGCCTGGCGGAGTATGAAACCCTGGCGGCGGCTGGCGCCCTGTTGGCCGTCGACGGACCCAACGAGCCGAACAACTGGCGCGTCACCTACAAGGGCGCGACGTCGTCGAAGACGACCTCCATGCCGATTGCGTTGTTCCAGCGGGATTTGTATGCCGCAGTGAAAGCCGATCCGAAGCTGGCGGGCATTCCTGTCTTCCACTCCAGTGAGGCCGGAGGGTCGCAGCCGGACAACTGCGGGCTGCAGTTCCTGACCATTCCGGGCGGCGCGGGCACGTTGATGCCGGACGGCACGAAGTACGCCGATTACGCGAATACCCACAACTATGTTTGCGCTCACCTCAAAGGCATCACCGAGGACAATATCGCATGGAACGCCGAAGACCCGACGCTGAAAGGAAAGTGGGACGGATTGTACACCGAGTATGGCCACACCTGGTGGGGCAAAGGCTTCGATGGCTACAGCAAGGCCCAACTGGAGACGCTGCCCAGGGTCACCACCGAAACCGGCTGGAGCACCCGCGCCGGCGGGGGCGGCCATTCCAGCGCGATTACCGAGGAGGAACAGGGCAAGCTGTTCCTGAACCTCTATCTGGCCGCGTACAAGCGGGGATGGAGCTACACGTTTATCTACATGCTGCACGACCATCCCGGCGATGGCTACTGGGGGCTGGTCCATACCGATTACACACCCAAGCTCTCGGCCGCCTACCTCCACAATATGACGACGATTCTTGCCGACAAATCCTCCACCTTCACCTTGCGAAAGCTCAACTATGCAATAGCAGACAAACCAGCGACGGTGCATGACCTGCTCGTGCAGAAGAGCGGCGGCGCCTTCGAATTGGTTGTCTGGGGCGAGCAGATGAAGGGGACGAACACTGTCACCGTGGATCTCGGCGCGGTCTGCCCGACAGTGAATGTTTACGATCCGACGGTTGGAACGACGGTGCAACAGACGCTGAGCAATGTCCGTTCGGTTCCCCTGACGCTGAGCGACCATCCGCTGGTTATTGAGATCCCGGCCAACGGGAAGCCGCCGGTGTCACAACCGTGAAACTTGCATTTCGAAGAGTTGCCATCTGAGGTTGCGGTCCGAAGCAAGACGCGTCGAAGACGTCATCGCCCCAGCACGCAGCGCCGGATCATGTTCAGCGTGAACTGCACGGCCACCGGATCGTAGCGCAGGCCGTACCGGCCGGGCGTGCCGAAGCCGCGGGCCAGGCGGCCCTGGGTGATGAGCTGCGAGATCACCACCCGGCCCATGCCCGATTCAAACTCGATCTGCACCACCGGCGCCCGCGACAGCCGCTTGCCGGCCAGCGCCAGGGGCACGAAGCGGCTGGCGCTGGAACCCAGACACCGCCGGTATTCCGCCGACAGGTCGATGGTGCGAATCGGCCCGTTGGGATCGATCCCGCGGCGCAGGGCCTCGCTGTCCTCGGCCAGAAAGCGCACGCGGGCCCGCAGTGCCTGGCGCACCTCCTCGTCGTCGAAAAGCGAGAAGGCGTAGAAACCATGCAGTTCGTAGGCAAAATACTGCTCACCGCGGATCATGTCGGCCCGCGCCCCGCGGCTCTTCCACAGTTCGAGGAAGGACTCGGGGCTCAGGCCCAGCGGTTCCATATCGATGGCCGGCACGATGATCCCCCCGCGCAGCCCGTTCCACAGGTGCGTGTGGTCGTGGGGGATGCGCTCCCACAACGACTCGTCCACTTCGGACGGGTGAATGCAGCTCTCCGGCTCGGGCATCTCATGGAACGCGAGGCGGACGCCGCCCAGCAGCTCAACGTTGCTCGCCCCCGGCCGGCGCGCTGCGCCGGCCGCCAGCGAAGGCAGTTCATCCGGATAATCCGGCCCGAGCCAGCGCGGCCCGGCGTCCAGGAACAACACCGACCGCCCTTCCTCGATTCCTTCCTGGAGCTTGTGCCGCAGCTTCGCATCGGCGACGAAGCGACCCCAGGTGTTGGGCCCGATGATCACCATGTCCGCCCGCGGATTGGTCAGGTCTTCAAACCGCCCCACCTGGTTCTGCCCGGCGAACGCCATCAATTCGGGCTCCTCATCCGCGATGGCGGCGCGCAGGCCGCCCATGCGGATGGGCTTGATCGCGAACACGCGGAGCGGACACAGGCTCTGGGCCGGCCACTCCAGTCCCGGCGGCGGCGCGTCGAGAATGGCGGAGAACCGATAGCGCCCCTCGTGCGACGGCAGGCGCAGCGTCACGAACTGTTCCACCGAAGCATGCGGGCCGACCGGGCAGGTCACCGGCACCACGTTCGTGGTGTGGCCATAGCCGTCCTCGTGCGACACCTGCG
>JBIOJL010000254.1:0-8996 GCA_044450885.1 Tepidisphaerales bacterium | reverse complement strand
TGAACTCCGAACAATATCTTTCAGTGCGCCACCCCGTCGAAAGGTTCACGGATCCTCCAAGAAATACCCGCGGGCCCGCGGATCGTCGCGCAACTGCTTCAGGGCATTGTGGATGCGCGATTTCACGGTCCCCAGCGGAATCCCCAGCGCCTCCCCCGTCTCCTCCAGGCTCAGGTCGTCCACATACCGCATCAGCAGCACTTCCCGGTGCGCCTCGGGAAGCGCGTCGAGGGCGGTCTTGAGATCATCCGCCGCCAGCGGGTCGATGGATGCCCCCGCAGCCAGCGTGTCCATCGCCGCATCACCCACCAGCGTCCGCCGGCGTTTGCGGCGGATCGCCAGCGCCGTGTTCTTCACCACCGGATAGAGAAACGTCGTGAAACTTGAACTGAGATGGAAGCCCGGAAACTTGCCCGTCACGTAGGCAAACGTCTCCTGCAGCACATCCAGGGCATCATCCGCATCCCCCGCAAACCGCCAGGCCAACCGCACCACCCAGTCGCGATAGCGGTAGTAGAGCCCGTCAAAGGCCGTGGCATCGCCGTCGTTAAACGCGGCCACAAGCTGCTGATCCGTCCGCGGATCGGTGAGAGGCATGGCGGACAAGGTAAAGGGAAAAAGGGAAAAGGCAAAAGGGGCAAGGATTTCAAATTCGAATTCCGTCGCCGCAACCCCTCGCCCTCCCCGTCGGGTGCGACCACAAATCCGGGAGGGCCCGTGCTTCTGCACGGCCCGGAGTGGTCGCCCCGGGAAGCGGCCGCAGGGGACTGCGGCCCTCCCGGAAAGATGGTCGCACCTTCCCCGTCTGCATCCGTGCAACTACCGATGCCCTGCGCGGAATGGCGTGAGGGGTATCTCCTCGACATGCCACTGCTCCTCGGAGTCCCCGAGGTGCAGCAGCGGCCGCCACAGGCCAAAACAGGCCAGACAGTCATCCAGCGTGCCGATGCCTTCGGCCTCGAGCCTGTTCGCAACCTCGTCGATCGCGGAAAGGTCGACGGCCTCGCCGACAATGTGGCGCGAGCGGTTGCGTCCGCACAGACACGGCTCCCGGCAGCCATTGTAGCCCGGCGCCACCTGGACGCTGTTCGCGATGCCGTGCGGGGGGGTCCCGATGGCGGCGTCGGCAAGAATCTTCCTGGCCCGTTTGCGCGTCGCCTCTTCATCCGGCTGCTGGTCCGCGGCCCACGACTTCTGGTCCGGGCCCTTCACCGGGGGCATATCGCTCTTCGTCCGCAACAGCTTCTTCCAACCCCAATCCTCATCGGCGGGCCAGTTCAAATCCGGCCGCGACAGGTACGCCCACGGAATGGTCCTGCCGGTGTCCGCGATCTCCCCCTTGGCCGCGTGCTCGCGGGCATCGCCGACTGCCTTCGGCAGAGAGTCCTTGAACCGGTTGTATAGAAACATGTGACATGTGTGCCACAGTTGGGCATCTTCGGGCCGGCGCAAACGGCTGGTCTCGCTCACGGTCACCGCATACCGCCGCTGCACGTGTCTGATGAAGCGATGCACGCGATGCGCGAGGTTGTCGTCGTTCGGAAGCGACAACCCGAGCATCCGCCAGGTGGTCTGATCCACTTTGCCGGCTGACAGCAAGAGGAGCTTCCACGCCTGGAACACCGAGACTGCGGCTGCCGTGGCCGCGCCGAAGCGCCCGTCGACCAGAAGACAGGGTTCGGGCGCAAATATGCGGTCGCGGAGCGCCTCCTGAAGCAGCAGCACCATGTAACCGCGATCCCCTTCCTGTGGGAGCGCGGGATACGTGATGATCTGATGGTTCGCCAAGCGAAACCTCCCCTTCGTCCAAAGGGCGCCGTTCCGTCATCCAACGTACAATCTGCTAAACGAAGTTACTGATGCCAACGGGGGAAGTCAAAGAGAATCCGAGGCTCAAGCGTGCCCGCCGATTTTGGCAGGTGGCCCCTGTGGCCGCGATCGTTGATCGCGGCAGGGAAACCGCGATCAGCGATCGCGGCTACAGATGCTCGTGCTCGTCCCCGGAGCATAGTTGCGATATGTCGGCCCCGATCAGCCCGCCTTGCTCCACCAGCTTGCCTCGCAGCAGCAGAAACACCAGCAGTTCGTCGAAGCTCATCTCGGACGACGAACAGGTGCAGAATCTCGCGTCGCTCCCGTATCGGTGAAGGACCTCTGCCCGCAGGGCGTCCCGGGTGAAAGGCCGCGGGGCGTCATGCACCATATGGAGAATTGCGTGGCCGTGGACATTGTGCGTTTCCGTCATGCCGATTATCTTAGCGGCTGCTGACCGGTAGTTCTTCTTTCAGGCCGGATTTTGCAGTTATGGAGGACGTGACCGCAAACTCGGGAGGGCCGTGCCCGGCACGGCCGGAACGGTGGGACAGGCATTCTTGCCTGTCATTGGATGGCCGGTAGGACAGAAATTCCTGTCTGTCGGGACATTCTTGTCCCCCCGAGGCCATCCAAGCCGCGAAACGGCCGCAGCGGACTGCGGCACGCCCGAAAGAATGGCCACGCCCGTTTTGGAAATGGCCCTGGCTAACGACTAGAGTAATGCACCATGACAAATCGCCCGACCCTTCGCGCCGCCCTGTCTTTCCCCCTGTTCCCGGCCATCGCGGGGTGAAACCGCTAACATAATATAACCTCTTATGACACCAAAAAATAGAACGACCGCATGGCCCCGGTCCTGGCCGATGCCGTGCCGAACGCGGCCGCACCGCAGGAACAGGAGGGCATCGCCGCGTACGACGCCCCCAAGACATGGACGCTCGATCCCACGCCGCGCATGATGCGCGAGTTGACCTTCACGCTCGGCGATGGCGAGAAGGCCGTCACGCTCATCGTCTCGCGCCTGGCCGCGTCCAGCTTCAGCGACGCCCTCGGCAACATCAACCGCTGGCGCGGCGAGGTCGGCCTCGAACCGCTCACGGACGTCTCACAACAGAAATCAGCCAAGATCAAGATCGGGGCCGTCGATGGCACCGCGTTCGACGTTCCCGGCAAGGCGCCCAACCGCCTGGTCGTCGCCATGCTGCCGCGCGGCGAGGAAATCTGGTACTTCAAGTTCAAGGGCCACACCGACACCATCAACGCCGAATGGGAGAACATCGAGAAATTCCTGGCTTCGATCAAATTCGGAAAGGCCGCGCCCAAGGCCGACCCGAATGCCGGCGCCGGACCGGACAAGCTTCCCTCCGGCCATCCAACCGTCGGCCCGGACAAGCTGCCGTCCGGCCACCCCACCGTCGGCGCGGACGCCAACACGGGCGGCGCCGCGAATCCGTCGGGCCTGGCCGCGTATAAGGCCCCGGCGTCGTGGAAACTCGATCCCCAGCCCCGCCCCATGCGCGAGCTGACCTACACGCTCGGCGAAGGCGACAAGTCCGCCACCATCATTGTCTCGCGCCTCGGCGCGGCGAGCTTCACCAACGCAGTCCTGCTTAACATCAACCGCTGGCGCGACCAGGTGGGCCTGCCGCCTGTCAAGGAACCGGCCGAGCAGAAGAGCGAGAAGATCACCATCGGCGGCGCGGAGGGCGCGCTGTACGACCTCAGCGGCGCCAAAGGCCGGCAGATCCTCACGTACGCCATGCAGGGCGATGAAATCTGGTACTTCAAGATCATCGGCGACCCTGGTCTGGTCGAGAAGGAAAAGCCCGCCTTCCAGCAGTTCCTCGGAAGCATCAAGTTCGCGCCCGCCAAGTAGGGGCGCCTATCATAGCGGTGTCGATTCATGATTAAACAAGCCCTCCAAAGCCTGTCGTCCCTCAAGTTCACCGTCGTCCTGCTCTGCCTGTCGATGCTGCTCGTTCTCGGCGGCACCGGCGCCCAGAAATTCGATGGCCTGTGGGACGTCCAGGCCCGTTATTTCCATTCCTACTTCGTCGTCGCCCTCTTTCGCGATCTGATGGCCGCCTCCTTGCTGGATCATATCCTGCCCACCGGCTTCAACATCCCGGGCGGCATCCCCATGCCCGGCGGCTACGTGCTGGGTCTGCTGCTGCTGGCCAGCCTCGTGGCCGCCCTCATCGTGCGGACGCAATACACCTGGGACCGCACCGGCCTGATCCTCGCGCACTTGGGGATCATCTTCCTGCTCGTCGGCGAAGGGATCACCAGCGGCGTCAAGGTCGAGGGCCAAATGGCGATCCAGCAGGGCGGCAGTTCCAACTACGTCTGTGCGCGGGAGCCGGAACTCGCCATTGTGGACACCTCGCCGACCGACAAAGACCGCCAGACAGCCATCCCCGTGGAAATGCTGGCCCGGGCCGGCGCTGCCTCCGGCGACGCCCAGAAGACGATCACCGATCCCAGGTTGCCCTTCGCGGTGCGCATCGATCGCTTCTACCCGAATTCCGAAGTCTTCTTCGCCAGCGGAGCACGAGACCAGAACCCGATGCGGGCCACCGCCGGCGAAGCCAAAGAACTCGTCGCCATCGAGCGCCCGCCAGTCCCCGGCACCGACGCCGAGAAGGCCGACACGCCGGGAGCATACGTAGCTTTCCTGCAAGACGGCAAGGAACTCGGGCGATATATGGTTTCGTACCGTCTCCCGGGCAGCCAAAGCCTCCAGGCTGACGGCAAGACTTACCTCGTTTCGCTTCGCCGGGCCAGGACATACAAACCGTACTCGATGCACCTGCTAAAGGCATCGCACGACACGTACCTGGGGACGGACATACCGAAGAACTTCTCCAGCAAACTCCGCTTCGTGGATCCCACGCACCACGAGGACCGCGAAATCCTCATCAAGATGAACGAGCCGTTCCGCTATCGCGGCGAGACGTTCTACCAGGAAAGGATGACCGGCGACACCGCAACCGGCCTTCAGGTCGTCCGCAACCCGGCTTGGACCATGCCCTACGTCGCCTGCGCGGTCGGCGGCGTCGGGCTATGTCTCCATTTCGTGATAATGCTCGTCCGCTTCCTGCAGAACAGAGCCCTCAGTCTGTCCTCGCAGCTCACGGCAGCGAAGGCCGACCCCTCGCGGACAACGGGCGCACCATGGATCGCGCGCGGAGAAGTCCTCATGCCCCTGGGCATGGCCCTGCTCTCGATCTTCATCATCGGCGTGCATCTTGCTCCCCGAGACCCGGGTGGCGCGTTCGACGTCAAGCAGTTCTCCACCCTTCCCGTGAACTACGAAGGCCGGATTCAGCCGCTGGACAGCCTGGCCCGCAATGCCATGAAAATCATGCGCGGCCGTGAGGGGACCACGATCGCCGACAAATCCAACCCGGCCAAACAGAAGGCCGCTCCCGCCATCCAGTGGCTGCTGGACTCGCTCGTCCAGTCCCCCGACGCCGCAGAGTACAAGGTGTTCCGCATCGACTTCCCCGATGTGGTCGACCTGCTGGGCCGCAGCCGCAGCGAGACGTACTTCTCCGCCAGCGACGTTGAGCCGGGCTTTGAGAAGCTCCGGTCGCAAGCCCAGGCGGCCGACGCGGCCCCCGAGAAGGACCGCAGCCAGTTCCAGGTACAGGTACTGCGACAATGGCAGCGTTTCGCGCTCTTCTGGAGCATCTCCGATCTCCGAAACCTCTACTTGGCCGCCCCGCTGGCGCCCGGAGAGCAGTGGACGTCCGCGGGCGAACTCATGCGGCAGCCCAAGGAAGCCGTCAAGGCTCCGGAAAGCATGAACCGCGTCACGGAGATTCTCAAGGCATACCGTGATGGCAAGCCGGCCGAGTTCAACCGGCAGGTCGAGGCATATCACCAGGTGCTCGACCGGGCCCTTCCTTCCGAGATGGCCAAGGTGCGCTTCGAGGCGTTCTTCAACCATTTTGATCCGTTCATGGCCGCCAAGGAGCTCTACGTCTTCGCCTTCCTGGCGGCGGCCATCTCCTGGCTCGTCTGGACCGAGCCCTTGCGGAAAGCGGGGCTGACCTTCATCCTGTTCGCGATCGGACTGCACACGTTCGGCCTCATCTGCCGCATGTACATCTCCGGCCGGCCTCCGGTCACCAACCTCGCCAGTTCCGCTATTTTCATCGGCTGGGTCTGTGCGGGCACGGCGCTCTTTCTGGAAGTGCTCTACCGCAACGGCCTGGGCATCGCCGTGGCCGGTGTCATCGCCTGGCCCACGCTCTTCATCGCCGACCAGTTGTCACTCGACGGCGACACCATGAAAGTGCTCATGGCCGTCCTCGACACCAACATCTGGCTGGCCACCCACGTCGTGGTCATCACCATCGGCTACGCCGCCACCTTCCTCGCCGGGGCGCTGGGCTGCGTCTACATCTTCTTCGGCCTCTGCACCCCCCTGCTCGACGACACCTGGCGCAAGCGGCTGATCCGCGCCATCTACGGCGTGACCGGATTCGCCATCATCGGCTCGTTCGTGGGCACGGTCCTCGGCGGCATCTGGGCCGACCAGTCCTGGGGCCGCTTCTGGGGCTGGGACCCCAAGGAAAACGGCGCCGTCATCATCGTCCTCGCCAACGCCATCCTGCTCCACGCCAGATGGGCCGGCTGGGTCAAGGATCGCGGCCTGGCAGCCCTAGCGGTCTGCGGGAACATCGTCACCGCCTGGAGCTGGTTCGGGACCAACATGCTCGGCATCGGCCTGCACAGCTACGGCTTCATGCCCGGCGCGTTCGTTGCCCTGTCGCTGTTCGTCTTCTCGCAGCTTGTGCTGATCGGCATGGCTTTGGTGCCGGAGAAGGCGTGGGTGAGCCTGCAACGATATCCGCGCACGCCGGACTTGCCGATTCCGGTCAAGACCGCCTGATGACCGGCGCATCGACAACTGTCGGGGGTTGCACTCCGCACTCCGGGTGCGGCTTGTTCGTAGTACCGCCTTGAGGCGGTCTGAAGAGCCGCCTGACGGCGGTACTACGAACGTGACCACGAAGCACGGCTTGCAGTAGACAAGCCGTGGCACCCGCTGAATCGCGCATCTCAAATCCTTACCGTGAACCGTTCTTTGGCTCTCGATTATCCGGGCTCCTCCTCGCCCGGCCGTCCCCCGCGCGGTCGGTTCACCGCAAGGGACTCCAGGACGCCGGCCAGACGCTCGTATTCCTCCGGGCGGTTGTAGATGTGGGAGGAAGTGCGGACGAAGGCTTGCTCGTTCCACCAGACCAGGGGAACTTCGATGCGATGCTCGTCGTAGAGGCGCTGCTGGAAGTCTGGCCAGTGGCTGCCGTCGCGGCGGGCGGGAAGACGGACGGTGGCGATGCTGCCGAGCAGCCGGCCATCAAGGGGGGAGATGGGTTCGACGGCCAGCCGGGTGCAGAGAAGTTCGTGGGCCCAGCGGCAGAGCTCGAAGTTGTGGCGACGAACGGCGTCGTGGCCGAACTGGGCGAGGAAGTCGATGGCGGCCGGGATGGCAAACCACGCGGAGAGATCGCGCGTGCCCTGCCAGGCGAATTCGCGCGTGAAACCGTGGTCGAGGTCGTGGCTGATGACCGGGGCGTGGGCCTGCCGTTGGTGATCGGGATGGACATAGAGGAAGGCGCTGCCGCGCGGAGCGCAGAGCCACTTGTGGAGGTTGCCGGTGTAGAAGGCGGGGGCGAGATCGTCGAGGTCGAGGCCGATCATGCCGGGGGCGTGGGCGCCGTCGACCAGCACATCGACGCCGCGGCGCCGGCACTCGCGGATGATGTCGGCGACGGGGAAGACCAGGGCGGTGGGACTGGTGATGTGGTCGATGACCAGCAGGCGGGTGCGCGGCGTGAGGGCGGCGATGACGCGATCGGCGATGTCGGCGGAACAGGAGACGGGCAGCGGAATGGCGACCTCGTGGACTTCGGCGCCGGCGCGGCGGGCCGTGTGGCGCATGGTCTGGCGGACGGCGTTGTAGACGTGGTCGGTGGTGAGCAGTTCATCGCCGGGCCGGAGTGGAAAGTCGCGGACGACGGAATTGACGGCCTCGGTGGCATTGGTGACCAGGCCCAGGTTGGCGGGGGACGTGTGCAGGTATTGGCCGAGTTTCAGGCGGACGGTTTCGAGGAGTTCAGGGCTACGGCGGGCGAGAACCTCGATGGGCTCGGCCTCGATGCGCTGGCGCCACTGCTCCTGCGCGGCGGCAACGGCGCGCGGGACGGCGCCGAAGGAGCCGTGGTTGAGAAAGGCAACGTCCGGGCGCAACTGCCAGAGGGCGGGAAGATTCTCAGCGAGTTGTTGGGGTGGGAGATGCATCGTTGTTCAGAAGGAGCTGGTAGAGGACCAGGCGTTGCTCCGGCCGGGGACGGCCCGGCGGAGGTTTGGCGGCGATAATCGGCGAGAGAGTGCCGAGAGTCGCCAGACTCTTGCCATCGTCATCGCGGGCCACGACATAGAGGAGTCGCGGCGACTGGCTGGAGGCGGCAAAGACGAGGAAATCGGCGGCCGCCGGATAACGCCGCACCGGTGGGCGGAGGTAGTAAACGACGTGGGGCTCGACGCGAAACTCGGGGTCGATGACGCAGAGCGTAACGCCCGGAGGGACCTTGGTGTTGGCGGCGGCCGCGAAAACTTTGGAGAAGCGGTAGTCGTCGAAGTGGCGGGGAATGATGATCGCGGTGATGGTGATGCCGACCAGCCAGGCGGTGGCGAAGATGGCTGCGAGTTGGGCGGTAAGGTGTTTCTGGTGCTCGAAGTAGATGGCCAGGAGCCCGCCAATGCCGAGGACGACGAGCACGGCGGTGATTTCGATCGCGGCGGGTTTGGCGGGCGGAATCCGCCACGCGGCGACACCGGCGATGGCCAGGCCGACGACCCACAGCACAGCGGCCAGGGCGTGCTGGGTTTTGGCTTTCTGATGCTGCCAGCGGATGTATTGGACGAGCCCGACGGCCGCGACCAGCGACAGTGGCGGGAGCATCGGAATGGGATAGTGCTTGTGCTTGAAGGCGGAGAAGTGGAGGAAGATGACGCCGGGCAGAAACCAGCAGAGCAGGAACTGGCGGAAGGGGTGGCCGACGAGCATGTGGCGGAGAGTGGCGCCGAGGGCCCGCGGCCAGAGGTTCGGCGAAGTAGCGCCGACGCCCTCGTCGGCCTTTCCCGATTGCTCGCAGCCGGCCGACGAG
>JBIOJL010000253.1:0-9039 GCA_044450885.1 Tepidisphaerales bacterium | reverse complement strand
GTGTCCAAACGACGATGCCCCCTCGACGGCCAACGACGCATTCAGTGCGGCTTCCATGCCGGCTCCTTTTCCATAAACCACGGGCCTCCAGCCCGTTATGCCGGCGCGGATTGTACCAAAGATGTGGGTAAACTTGAGGCTACGACTCATCGCACGGCGGTTCGTCCGGCACGAGCGCAGTTCCCGAGCCGGGTACGTTGAGCCTGCTGGGTCTGGGCGCTCTGGCGCTGATCCGCCGGCGTCGCCGGGCTTAACGGGTGTCGATCTTTTCCACTGCGTAGCGGCCGCCCCGGATTGCCGGGGCGGCCCCGGCACTTCCGTGGTCATTGTCCGCAGGCGCCTGACCAGAGGATATTGAAACTCCAGGGGTATTACGACGCGAGCATGGGAGCGTCCATGAGAAGCCTGCTCGAAGATCACCGGTTCGACCTGCTGCACGGACCGTATCAATCGCCGCAAGTGCGGCTTGGAGACACGCTGCTCTGCAAGCGGTACGGCGACGTGCGGGTCTACAAGTTCAGCGATGGACGGATTCCCTGGCCGATGTGCAGGCCCGCCGGGCGCGGTGCCGCAGCCTTCGTGCTGTGCGAAGACCTCGAACGGGCCGTGTGTCTGGAAGTCGCGGGAGCCGTGGCGCGGGCCTGGGGGGTGTGCCGGCACACGGTCGCGCACTGGCGGAGCGTCTTGGGCGTTGAGCAGTTCAACGCCGGCACCCAACATCTGTTTCGCGAATACCTGGGCAACGAGTTCACGTCGGAGGAAGCGGCCTGCGGCCGGAGATCTCTGACGCCGGAGAGATCGGCGGAGTGCGGACGAAGGCAGAGCGAGGAAGGACGGACGAACAAGCGCCAGTGGACAAAGGAGGAAGATGCACTCCTCGGCACCACGTTCGACCGGGATCTGGCGCGACGCCTTGAGCGCACCACGCAAAACATCCGCAGCCGGCGGCAGCAACTCGGGGTGCCCGTCTTCATGTCCCGCTGGCGAGTTGCGGCAGAGCACACGGCGGTCACTGTGGGGCGAACCCGGTTTTCGCCCGCGAAGATGCGAGAACGGCGACTGGAACTCAGTCTGTTCCAGACACAGGTTGCCGATCGGTGTGGGTGGAAAGTGAGCACCGTCTATTGGCGTCTGGAGTCCGGCTGCCAACTCTATGCCACGCCCAACGTCCTGGCCCGCGTTGCGGAGGCCCTTCAGTGCCGCGTCGAGGATCTGTTGGAATCCTGAGCCGGACGTGGCCGCCAGCGGGTCGACCCGGCAATCCGGTGTTGTGGTATGGAACACTCGGCCGCCACAACGTTCGCACTGTCGTAGCCGCCTCGATGACCGCGATGTTCCTTGTGCCGGGGCGCATCCCACGAAGAGGACCGCTGGGCGGGAGTCCACCGACTTGCCCCCAAGTCAGCCGCCGCGATGTGACACCGCGCGTTTTCGCATCAAAGGTCGCTCTGCCGACCGCCGGCACGTCGCTCTAACTTTAGCTGGTGGCCTTGGTTGACCTCAATGGGCGATACAGGACTTGAACCTGTGACCTCACGGGTGTGATCCGTGCGTTCTAGCCAACTGAACTAATCGCCCTGTCGTATTCATTATCAATAACGCGGTTTTCGCCGCCTGCGTTTGTGCCAGGAGTCCCGCTTCTCAACACGGTCCTCTTTAAGCTCGATCTTACAGGGTACAAGGATACTCTCTGGGCACGAGAAGGTCAAACCGAGCGGTGGTGGACATTATCCACGCAAACCCACCGGCCACCCCACCCCGCATTCAATCATTCCGTATGCCACTCGCCCGATATGCACTCTTCCTTACGTCTTCCCTTTTCCCTTGAAAGACAGGCACAGGCGATGACGCCTGTGCTACAAATGCTCACGCCATGATCTCCTTCACCACATTCCCCGACACATTCGTCAGCCTAAAGTCCCGGCCGGCGTAGCGGTAGGTCAGCTTCTCGTGGTCCAGACCCAGCAGCGCCAGGATCGTCGCGTGCAGGTCGTGGATGTGGACCTTGTTTTCCACGGCGGCGGCGCCGTGCTCGTCGGTGCTGCCGTACGTCATGCCGCCCTTGACGCCGCCGCCGGCCATCCACACCGTGAAGCCCCGGTTGTTGTGATTCCGGCCGTCCGCGCCCTGCGAAGTGGGCGTGCGCCCGAACTCGCCGCCCCAGACAACGAGTGTGTCTTTGAGCATGCCTCGCGCTTTCAAGTCGCTCAGGAGCGCGGCGATGGGCTGGTCGGTGGCCAGGGCATTCCTTCCCATCGCCTGCTTCAGATTCGTGTGCTGGTCCCAGCCGCCGTGGCCGATCTCGATGAAACGTACGCCCGCCTCGGCCAGCCGCCGGGCCATCAGGCACTGCCGTCCGAATTTCTCCGTCGGCCCGCCGTTGCCGATGCCGTACATCTCCTGCACGCGCTGCGGTTCGCGGCTGATGTCCATCACCTCGGGCACGGTGCTCTCCATGCGGAAGCCGAGCTCGAACGACTCGATCACGCCTTCGACATCCTGATGGTCGCCGCTGCGCGCCAGGTATTCGTGGTTCATCGCTTGCAGCAAATCGAGCTGCCGGCGCTGCTGCGCGCCGGTCAGCGTCTTGTTGGCGATGTCCGGGATCGTGCTGCCGCCGCCGACGCGCGTGCCCTGGAAGGCGGCCGGCAGGAAGGCGTTGCCGTAGTTCTGCGCCCCGCCCACGCCGCCCGGCGGGTCGATCACCATGAAACCCGGCAGACTCTGGTTGGGCGTGCCCAGCCCGTACAACACCCAGGACCCGACCGACGGCCGGACGAACTGCGAGCTGCCGGTGTGCATCTGAATGGTCGCCTGCGGATGCGCCGGGCTGTCGGTGTGCATGGAGTTGACGAGACACAGGCTGTCCGCCTGCTCGGCGATCTTCGGGAACAGTTCGCTGATCCACAGCCCTCCGCGGCCGCTCCGCTTGAACTTGAACGGCGATGGCAGCAGCCTGCCGCCGGGTCCTCCCTTGCCGAAGTCGGAGGCGAGCTTGGGCTTGTAGTCAAACGTATCAACGTGCGAAGGGCCGCCTTGCATGAACAGGAAGATCACGCGTTTGGCCTTGGCCGGGAAATGCGGCAGTTTGGCCGCCAGCGGCGACACGTAGGCCTGCTCGGCCGCCCAAACCTCGTGGGCCAGCGCCGAAAAGGCGAGGTAGCCGAAACCAGAACCGATGGTCTTGAGCAAACCGCGTCGCGAACAATCGGGACACATAGGCACCTCTCAATTCAGGTAGCGGAACTCGGCCGATGCGAAGAGGGTTTGGCAAAACGCCGCCCAGGCGCTGGCGCGGAGCCGGTCGTTGCCGGCGGCGTTCGAGGCCGCGGAACTCCGGTAAAAGGCGTCGATGAATGACGCGGCGTGGAAGCGTTCGCTGGAGGTCGGGCCGCGATTCAGCGCCAGGCGGTAGGCCATCTCCACCCGCAGCGAATCCGAGAGTCGCGAGTCATCCAGCAGCCGGCTGGCCAGCGCCTGCGACTGCTTGATGACAAACGCGTCGTTCATCATGAACAGCGCCTGCGTGGCCACAGTCGTCGTTTCCCGCTCCCCCATCACCATCGACGGATCGGCGAAATCGAACACCTCCAGCATCTGCGGCAGGGCGTTGCGGATGATCGGGAGGTAGACGGCGCGGTGGTTCGACTCTCGCTCCATGAGAAATGCGTTGAGCCCGCGCATCTCGCCGTGGGCAATGCGGGCGGCGGGCGACTCAAACGGGCGCGTAGTTTCCAGCGAACCGGACGCGGCGAGCATCGCGTCACGTATGCACTCGGCCTCGAGCCGCCTCGGCGACATCCGCCAGATCAGGCGATTCTCCGGGTCGATCTCCATGTTGTGTGCGCTCGGCCGGGAATCCATCTGGTATGCCTGCGAGAGCACGATTTCGCGGATGGTCTTCTTGATGGACCAGCCGTTGTCGGCAAAACGGATCGCGAGGTAGTCCAGCAGTTGCGGGTTGCTGGGCTTCTCGCCCATGACGCCGAAGTTGTCGACCGTGCGGACGATGCCGGCGCCGAAGAGGTGGTGCCAGATGCGGTTGACGATAACGCGGGTAGTGAGCGGATTGTCGGGGCTGGTGATCCACTGCGCCAGTTCCAACCGTCCGGACTGTTTCCAGTTTGGCGGCGGGGATGAACTCGGCCACATGTGCGGCAACCCACGGCGGACGATCTCGCCGGGTTGATCCACCTCGCCGTGCTGGTACAGCCGGCAATCTGTCGGAAACCGTTCATCCCGCGCGCCCAGGACCAGCGTGTTGCCGCCCGGCGAGGGCGTCAGATCCCTGATCTCGCCCTGCAACTTGTCCACGGCCGCCCGTTCGTCCCGGATACGCTGGGTCAGTGCCGGATTGGCTTCCCGGGCGGCCTGCGTTCTCGCGAAGATCACCCGGCGCGGCATCGCCGTCGCCGTGGCCTGCCGTTCCTGATCCTGGAGGTATTGCAGCCGCTGCTGGGCCTGGGCAAGTTGCGGCCCCAGGGTCTTGAGCCGTGCCTGGTCGGCCGGGCTCAGCGGCCGTGGTTCAAGGTTGATGCGCTGGAGCAGGTCCTCATCATAGCGGTCGGCGGCGCCGGCTTTCGGCGTGTACCCGCAGAGCGTCTCCGTCGAGCGGAAGATTCCGGCCAGCGCGTAGTAGTCGGTCTGGGGGATCGGGTCGAACTTGTGATCGTGGCAGCGGGCGCAGGCCACGGTGGTCGCCATGAATCCCCGCGAAACGACGTCGATCTGCTCGTCGGCGTTGTCCAACGAGTATTGGAGACGGTTGCGCTGGTTCAGGTCGCGCGGGCCGATGGCCAGGAAGCCGGTGGCGATGATCCGGCTGTTGTGCTGCTCGCTGCCGGATGATGGCATCAGATCACCCGCGATCTGGCACTTAATGAATTCGTTATACGGCATGTCCGCATTGACGGCGTCGATGACCCAGTTGCGGTAGCGCCAGGCCGGGCCGAACACGAAGTTGCGGGTCATGCCGGTGGACTCGGCGAATCGTGCGACATCCAGCCAGTGCCGCCCCCAGCGCTCGCCGAAGGCCGGCGAGGCCAGCAGCCGGTCGACGACTTTCTCGAACGCCTGCGGTGAATGATCGGCCACGAACGCCTGCGCCTCAGCCGGCGTCGGCGGCAGGCCCGTCAGATCGAAACTGATTCGACGCAGCAGCGTCAGTTTGTCGGCCGGCTCATTCGGTTTCATGTGCGCGGTTTCAAGCTGCGCCAGCACGAAGCGGTCGATGTCATTCCTTGCCCATCGCTCATCTGTCGGACGCGGTGTCTCAGGCTTGGCGATCGGCCGATACGCCCAGTGCTCTTTACGCAACCGGTCGTAGTTGGCGCCGTACGATGACTGGGCTGCGGGGGCCGATGCCTGCGCATCGCTGCCGGGCCACGGGGCGCCCATCCGCACCCAGGCGACAAGATCGTCGATCGCGCTGTTGCCCAGCTTCTGTTTCGGCGGCATCTGCAGGTCCTGGTCTTTATACCGGACGGCCTGGATGAGCCGGCTCTTCTCAGGATCTCCCGGGATAATGGCCGGACCGCCGTCGCCCCCGGCCAGCAGCGAATCGCGGTTGTCCAGTCGCAGCCCGCCCTTGAGTTTGGCCGCCTGCGGCGAGTGGCATTTGAAGCATTGCTCCGCCAGGACCGGGCGAATCTTCTTCTCGAAGAATTCCGCCGCCGCCGGGTCGGTTGGAGCACGGAGTGTATCGGCGACGGCGGGCGGGGCCGCTGGCGCCGATGGGTTGGGACGGCCAGAGGTTGGCATGGCAGCAGCGGACGTCGCTTGCAGCAACGCCCATGACAGGACGAGAACTGAGAGGGCTCTCATGGTCTACCTCGCCGGGTTGTGTCAGGGGCTTGCCGGGAAGATGGGCCGGAAGAGCCGTCAGCTTGAACTACTATAGTCTCTAACGAACGGTTACGGCGAGTATTTCAGAAGAAGTTGGCGGAATTGGATAGTGCCGCCGACGCCCCCGTCGGCGGTCGGGTTGACGTTCCGCCGGCGAGGACGATGAATCGTGCGGTCGGAAGGGAGACGCGACACCAAGGTAGTCCTTCACGGCTGAAATCCTGTGGCGATGGCACCTCTTTGGGTGGCATGGGCAAGTACGCTTGCCCGTGTCTTCGACCGCCACGCGACTTCCGCCGCACAGGTGTTGGGACCGCTCGCCGAGCGGTCCGCCTTCCGTGCCAAACGGGCGGTTTCGGCGAAACCGACCACCGCCGCCCAAGGTCGGGCGTTCTGACGGCGTTGGGGGTGCGACCATTTTTCCGGGAGGGCCGCAGTCCCCTGCGGCCGCTTCGCGGGGCGACCACTCCCGGCCGTGCAGAAGCACGGCCCTCCCGGATTTGTGGTCACACGCGTGTTGGTTGCCTACAGAGGCTTGTACTGCCCCGGCATCGCCACCGGCGGAACCGGATACGGTCCAAATTCGTGCTTGTCGGGCCCGAGCCGTTTGGTGGACTTCATTGCGTCATCCCAGGTGATGACTTTGCCGCTGTAGGCCGCCTCGCGCCCGAGGATGCCGGTCATGGTGCTCTCGGCGACGGCCTGGGCCTCGTTGATCGGCTTGCCTTCGCTGATGCTGGCGATGAGGTCCAGGTGTTCCTGCTCGTATGGATTGAGGTACTCGCCCTGGAAGCGCCACATGGCCCCGTTCTTGGACCGGATGTAGGACTCGCAGTTGCTGGTGCCGAGCGTGCCCACCACGGCCTCGCCGACATTGCTGTCGGTGTTGTCGATCTGCCTCGCCTGGCTGAACATGCGGATGCCGCCGGGATACTCGTATTCCACGGCGAAGTGGTCGAAAACCTGGCCGAACATCGGGGCCGTCCGCACCTGTCGCCCGCCGACGGCGGCCACGGCGCGGATCGGATGCATGCCCAGGACCCAGTTCATCACGTCCAGGTTGTGGACGTGTTGCTCGACGTAGTGATCGCCGGACAGCCACGTGAAGTAGTTCCAGTTGCGGAGTTGCCATTCCAGGTCGCTCCAGCCCTCCTTGCGGTCGATGACCCAGATCTGGCCGCCGTTCCAGTAGCAGCGGGCGTAGACGATCTCGCCGATGGCGCCGTCCTTCAGCCGCTTGATGGTTTCGATGTAGTTCTTCTGGTGCCGCCGCTGGGTGCCGGCGGCGATGCCCAGCTTCTTCTGCGTCGCCAGCTCGCCGGCCGCCATGACGGTCTTGACGCCGGGCACATCCACGGCGACGGGTTTCTCGACGAACACGTTCTTGCCGGCCTCGACCGCCGCCATCAGGTGCGCCGGACGGAAATGCGGCGGCGTGGCGCAGATCACATAGTTGACGTCAGGCAGCGCCAGCAGTTTCTTGTAGGCTTCGAAGCCGATGAAGCAGTGATCCTGGGCGATGTTGCAGCCGACCTGCTGGAACCGCGATTTGCTGGTGTTGAGCCGTTCTTCGAAGAGGTCGGCCAGGGCGACAACCTTGATGTTGGGCCGGGCGATCTTGGCGTTGGGGTCCGGGTCTTCGGTGTGGTAGCCGACGGAGGGATAGATCACCTTGGTCGCGGCGCCCATGGCGTTGAGCACGGCGCCGGTACCGCGTCCGCCGCAGCCGATCAGCCCGATGTTGACCTGCATCTCGCCCGCCGCCGCTCCGGCGATGTGAACAAAGGGAATCTGCGACAGAGCGGCCGCGCCCGCCACGGCCAGGGACGACGTGCCGAGGAACTGACGCCGGGAGACGTGCTGTTTGCTCATAAGATTCGTGCTCCGCAAGAAGGATGGTTTTGGTCACCCGGGCGACGTTCGCACGCCCGAGCGTGCCGCATTTTCACCTGAGCCCGGCCGGAAAGCCAGCCCCGTCAGTAGATCGCAGATCGCCGGTTCGCGGGCAGGGCAATCGCGAGTAACCACAATTCGGTAGGATAGGCATTCTTGCCTGTCATTGGATGGCCGAGTGGGGGACATTCTTGTCCCCCCGAGGCCATCCAAGTTCTTCGATGCCACCGTACGCAATTGCCCCGGTTCCGCGCAGCCCTACACGAGCAAGGATTCCAGCGCCGCGCAGGCGGCGCTGCGGGCGGTGCCGGCGTCGATACGCTGCGCGAGGACGCGGACGTTGTGCTTGTAGATCGGGTTGTCGAGCAGTTCGCGCAGCAGGGGGATGAGGCGGGCGGCCGAGTAGCGGGAGCGGGGCAGGACCAGGCCGGCGCCGAGGTTTGCGACGCGCTGCGCGTTGTCGGGTTGGTCGTGGGTCATGGGCATGACGAGCTGCGGGCAGGCGGTGGCGAGTCCCTGCGCGATGGTGCCGATGCCTCCATGGGAGACGAGCACCGCGCAACGGGGCAGAAGCTTTGACAGGGGAATGAAAGGGAAATGGACGATCGGCGCGTCCGCAGGCGCCGGGTTGGCCGGCGCTGGAGAGGGGATGCCTTGGGGAAGTTGATCGGCGCAGCGGGTGAGGAAAATGGCGCGGGCATTGAGCGACCGGACGGCGGCGAGCGACTGGGCAAAGAAATCGTGGCCCCGGGTCATGGCCGAGCCTGGCGTGAAGACGATCGGTGGCGGGCCGGCGTTGAGGAAGGCCTCGAGTTCCGGCGGCAGGGGGAAGACATCGGATTCGTCGTAGAGGACGAAGCCCGTGAGGCGGGCGCTGGCCGGCCAGTCGGATGGGATGCGCGAATCGGGGGAGGCGAACCAGTCCGGGAACAGGCACAGGGGCAGTTGTGGTGAATGCCAGTAGTCGCGGAGGATGCGGCGGACGGGAGGCAGGCCGTGGGCGCGCCGGAATTCGTTGACCGGCCGGGCGATGACGTGGTCGCTGGCGACGTCGAACAGGCGGAAGAACCCGCGGAGCAGCCACTTGGGCAACTGTGCGAGGTGGAAGGGTAGATGCGGCGGGGCTTCGGTGGAGAGGAAGATGGTGGGGGCCAGGTTGACGGTGGCGTAGGGGATGCGCAGTTTGTCGTGAGCGACGCGGGCCCCGAGAGACAGCGGCGTGCCGACGATCAGGTCGGGGCGCGTCTGGGCGACGAGATCGTAGGTGATGGGGAGGGCCGGAATGACCAGGCGCTCCAGGAC
>JBIOJL010000252.1:0-9045 GCA_044450885.1 Tepidisphaerales bacterium | reverse complement strand
GTTGGCGGGGTTGCCGCGCTGGTAGTCCTCGATCCGGCCGACGATGCCGAGGAACTCGGGGCCGGAGAAGGTCTGCTGGGGGCTGGAAGGGGGGTAGAGTTCCATGAATTCGAGTTCGCGCACGGCATAGCGCGGGTTGGCGGGGAGCAGGGAATACATGAGTCCGCCGCGCAAGTCGATGATGCGGCAGACGGCGACCGCCAGGGTGCCGCGGGTGATGGCCTGGTCGGCGGGGGCGTTGAATCCGGGCGGCAGCATGCGTCGCGACTTGAGCAGGGCGACGCGCTCGTCGTAGCTCTTGCATTCGTCCCTGGCGTCGGCATAGAGCAGCAGGCCGTGGAACGCTTCGTCGTTGGAGGTGAGCGTACGTTCGGCGAGGGTGTGCCAGTAGGCCATCTGCTGGTCGGGGGCATTGCCGAGCATTTCGGGCGGGAGGGGCTTGGCGACCCTGGCCGACTGGCACCCGGCGAGGGCGAGCAGGCCGAAGGCGGCGGCGAATGCCGGGCGGAGCAGGAAACGAGAGGTGGGTTCGTTCATGGTGTTCTCTGCTTAGAACGCGAAGGTGAAGCCCGCGAAGACGAAGTTGCGCGGGTGTTCGTCCTGGACGATGGTGCTGCCGGGGAAGAAGACGCCGTAACGGAAGGCGAAGGTGACGTCGGAGGTGATCTGCCAGTTGAGGTAGACATCGGGTTCGACGCCGAGGAACCAGTCGTCGTTGGTGGGTTCGTCGATGGGGGCGTTGCTGTTGAACTTGCCGTAGACGAAGAAGTCGGCGCCGACCTGGAGGCGCTTGAGGCCCTTGCTCGCGAAGGGGTAGGTGCTGCCGCCGACGCGGAAGGCGGTGAGGTTGGAGACGGCCGGGGAGAACGCCATGCCGGTGTTGAGCAAGCCGAGGGCATTGAAAGAATGGTCGGTGTTGCCAGGCATGATTCCGCCGAAGGTGGCGGAGGTGGAAGAGAGCCGGCGGTTGGCGCCGGTGGCGAGGATGGTCTCGACGGAGATGCGGGAGCGGCCGGGATCGCCGAAGACGTAGTCGAGCTTGAAATCGGCGGCGGCCGCGGAGATGTCTTCCTTCTCCTGATTGACGGGGGCGACGGCGGTGGTCGAGCTGGGCGCGAACGAGTTGGAGAGGGTGTTGCCGCCCTCGTAGACGACTTCGGCGGTGTAGAGCAGGTGATCGCCGAAGCTGCCGTTGACGCCGCCGCCGACGTACCACGAGTTGTACTCAAAGTCGGTGTTGACGCTGCTGGGGCCGGTGCCCACGACCATGGTGTCGTCGTCGTTGTAGTCGCGCTGGATCATCCCGTAGAGGAACGGCTTGTGGTTGCCGACCTGGGTGGAGACCATGCCGCCGTAGAAGCCGCGATGGGTGTGGTCGTCGAAGCTGCGGCGGCTGTTGTCGAAGTCGACGGTGAGCTGTCCGACGGTGACGCCGGCCAGCAGGGAGAAATCGACGTTGCCGAGGGTGATGTCGGAGGTGATGCCGTCGAGGTATTGGCCGAGGACCAGGCCGTTGGCCCAGAGGACGAACTGGCGGCCGCCGGTGATGGTGAAGTCGTTGTTGCCGGGCTTGGAGCCTTTGGAGGCGAGGTAGCGGCCGAGATTGAAGCGATAGAAGGCCTGTTCGACGATGGCCATCTGGGTGTCGCCGTGGGTGTCGAAGGAATCGCCGCCTTCGAAGATGCGGGCGCTGGCGCGGGCGCGGAAGAAGACTTCGTGGGCGCCGTCGACGTTGAGGCGGAAATAGGTGACGAGGTCGGGCTGGAAGAGGACGTGGGTGCTTTGCCGGGTGTCGTCGATGGCGAGAAAATTGGCGGCGAAGTATCCGCCGTAGTCGATGCGGGCCCGCTGTTCGGGAGGAACGTCGGGGTTGACCCGCTCGCGGGTTTGCTGCTGGATCATCTGGAGCTGGCGCGAGAATTTATCGACGCTGCTCTGGGCGAAGACAGGGAGCCCGATGGCCAGAACGCCCATTCCGGTAGTTAGGAAGGCAGACTTCATCCATGTCCTCGTGGCTGGAGGTTTACACGCAGAAAGTTCCGGTGGCCGAGAGGTTCCCATTATTGATACCCACACATAATCACCGGCGCCGCGCGAGTCCAACCGAGAGTATCGCAGGACCGGATTTGCCAGTTAATGTACCGGAGCAGCGGGGCTTATGCAAATCCCCGGGGAGCGCGGAGCGAGGGATGTGCCCACAGCTTCGGGAGGGCCGTGCTTCTGCACGGCCGGGAGTGGTCGCGCCGCGAAAGGGCCGCAGAAGACTGCGGCCCTCCCGGGAACATGGTCACGCCCCCGCCGAGGGGGTGTTGCTCTGGCGTTTGCCGGAGACGATCATAAGAGAAGAGCATGACCGGCACCGCCATCCGCCCGGGTGGGCGGTCCCCTGCGGCCGTTTTGCGGGGCGGCCATTCCGGCCGTGCAGGAGCACGGCCCTCCCGGACCGGCGACAGTGTGCCAGGCGGCCGGGATCGACGAGCGAAGCAGGCCCGGACGTGAGCGGAGTTCCCCCATGAGATTCATCCACACGGCGGACTGGCACCTGGGACGGTTGCTCAACGGCATCCGCCTGACCGAGGATCAGGCCCACGTCCTGGGGCAACTGGTCGACATCGCCAGGCAGGCCAGGGCCGATGCGCTGGTGCTGGCGGGCGATATCTACGATCGTGCCGTGCCGCCGCCCGAGGCTGTGGAACTGCTCAACGACACCCTGAACCGGTTGATCCTGGATCTCCGCCTGCCGGTGATTGCCATCGCCGGAAACCATGACAGCCCGCAGCGGGTCGAGTTCGCCGCGCGATTGCTCAGGCCGCAGGGGCTGCACATCTTTGGCGCGCCGGGGCGGCCGGCCGGGCTGGTGTCGGTCAACGACGCCCACGGGCCGGTGGATTTCCACGCGGTGCCGTATGCCGAGCCGGCGGTGGTCCGCCAGGTGTACGCTGACGAGGACGTGGTGGACCACCAGACGGCGATGGACCGCTGCTGCCGGGAAATCCGCGAGCGGCAGGCGTCGGGCCGGCGGAGCGTGCTGGTCGGGCACGCCTTCGTGTCCGGCGGATCCGCAAGCGAATCGGAGCGGCCGCTGACCGTCGGCGGCACGGGCACCATTGCCGCGCACACGTTTGCTGGTTTTGACTACATCGCGCTCGGGCATCTCCATGCCCCCCAGCAGGTGGAACAAAACCATGTGCGTTACTCCGGCTCGCTGCTCAAGTACTCGATCTCGGAGGCGGCACACCAGAAAGGCGTGCTGGTGGTCGACATGGACGCGGCCGGGCGATGTGTCGTCGAAACCGTGGCGCTCAGGCCCCGTCGCGACCTGCGGATTGTCCGCGGCCACATGGAGCAGATTCTGTCTGGGGCCACGTCTGATGCCAGCCGCGACGACTACATCCACGCGATTCTCGAGGATGAAGGCGCCCTGCTCGACCCCGTGGGCCGGATCCGCGAGGTCTATCCCAATCTCATCGGTCTGAATTACGCCCGCGAGTTTGCCCCTGCCAGCGGCGTTCCGCAGCGCATGGATCATCGGGGGCGCAGCGAGTCAGACCTGTTCGCGGAATTCTTCCGGCAGGTCACGGGCAGCGATATCGGTCAGGCCGAGCAGGCGGAGTTCGACGTCGCCGTGGAAGAGGTCCGTCGTGGCGAAAGGGAGGAGTAGTGCCATGAAACCCACCCGGCTGGTCATGTCCGCCTTCGGGCCCTATGCGGGCACGCAGAAGCTCGATTTCCGCCAGCTCAAGGATCGGCAGTTCTTTCTCATCCATGGCCCGACGGGCGCTGGGAAGACCACGATCCTCGATGCGATGTGCTACGCGCTGTTTGGCGACACGTCGGGCGAACGGACTGGCGAGCAGTTGCGCTGCCAGTTGGCTGACCCCGGCACGCCGACATGCGTCGAGTTCGACTTCACGCTCGGTGATAAGTCGTATCGCGTCATGCGCAAACCTGCCCAGATGCGGCCGGGCAAGCGCAACCGCAACGAACTCGTGCAGGAAAACGGGGGCGCCACGCTATACGACCGCACCGGGGCTCTCACCGACGACCCGGAAGGCGCCGTCATTGCCGACCGCCTGGACCAGGTCACCGCGGAAGTGGAGCGACTTCTGGGTTTTCGCAGCGCGCAGTTTCGGCAGGTTATCCTCCTGCCGCAGGGCAAATTCCGCGAGTTGCTGCTGGCCAAGGCGCGGGATCGCGAGGAAATCCTCCGCACGCTTTTCAAGACCGACTTCTACCGGCTGATCGAGTTGAAGCTGAAGGAGAAGGCGGCCGCACTCGAATCGTCCGCCAGGACAAAGAGATCGGCCCGGGACGCCTTGCTCCAGCAGGCGGGCGTGACCGTACCCGAAGAACTCAGCGCGCGGCGAGCCGAGAAACGAAGCGGCGTCGAGCAACTGACCTCTGCGCTGACGGGCCTGCGCGAACAGGCTGCCGTCGCCCGGCGCCGACTGGATCAGGCACAGGCCGACGCGGCCCGCCTGGAGGAACTGGCCGCCGCCGAACGCGCTCTGCGCGGGGCCCGGCAGCAGGAACCGGAGCGCAACAGCAGGAAATCCCGCTTTGACGCAGGCCACAGAGCGGCGGGCTTGGCCGCGGATGTGCGTGTGCTCGACGGATTGGGCGCCGACCTGAAACGCCGCGAAATGGCGGCTGGCACCGCCAGGCTGGACATCAACAAGGCGGCCAGCGCGAATGCGGCCGCGGAAGCAGCGCTGGCAACCCGCAAGGCACAGGAACCCCGGCTGGAACTTCTCAAGTCGGAACTGGAACAGCGGAGAGCCAAGCGTGACAAGGTCCGTCAGTACGGCGCGAAACAGTCCGAATTTGCGGAACTACAGAAGGCTGCGAAGAAATTCCAGGTGTTGGAAGACAGCGCCAGGAAAACGCGGGATGCAACCGAACGTTCGCTGGCGGGACAGCGCGAGGCGCGGGACAGAGTGCGCGATCTGGCCGCCAAGGTGGAAGGCCGGCGGTTGGCGGCGCAGCAGGCTGCGAAACGCTACACGGATCGTGATGCGCTGGACCATGTGCGGCAGGAACTCGGTGTCCTGCGACTCCGGGTGGAGCAGGCCAGCCGGAGGATCGACGACCTGGGCCAGCAGACGCTCGAGGCGAAGGCGGCGCTGGCGGACATCCAGCGGGATTGGATCGAGGGGCAGTCGGCGTATCTGGCGACGCAGCTTCACGATGGCCAGCCGTGCCCCGTCTGCGGGTCGATCGACCACCCGGCGCCGGCCACAAGCGACCGGCCGCTAATTTCCAAAGAGCAGCTTGATCGCGCGCAGGGGGGCGTCGATCACTTGCGGGAACTGGAGAAGAGCGCACACGCCGAGCTTACGCGACTCACCACTGAGTCGGCGGCGAAGTCGGCGGCCGAGGAGTCGCTGCTGCAAGCCCTGGCCGAAGACGCCGGTCAGGCGGTCCCGGCGCTGAAGAGCACCGCCGAGATGGCAAATCGGGAGTACACCGAGGCGGAGAAGGCCCAGGGGCAACTGGCCGCACAGGAGAAGAGCGTGGCCGATCTGGATCTGTTGCTCAGCAAACAGCGGCAGGCCGTCGAGGCGGCGGTCGCACAGTGCCGGGTCGCCGGCCAGGCGGTGGCGGCGATGACGGCGACCCTCGCTGAGATGGAGAGCGGGCTGCCGGCGAACCTGCGAACGCCCGAGGCACTCGACCGCGCCATACGGGACAGCGAAATCGAGATTGCCCGGATCGGCCGGGAGATCCGTGATGCGGAGGCGGCGCTGAGCCAGGCCGGCCAGGCGCTGGCCGCCGCAACCAACGCGCTGGCGACGGCGGACCGGGAAGTCGCCGCCTGTCGAGCCGAATACGACGCCGCACGGCGGACGTTCGACGAGAAGCGTCTCGGCGCGGGCTTCGCCAGCGACGACGAATACCGTGCCGCCATCCTAGCCGAGACCCAGATGGCGGCCATCGCCGAATGGATCGCAACCTTCGATCGAACGCTCGCCGTCGCGAGCGGCCGTCTGCAACTTGCCCAGTCCGCCACCGCGGGCATCGCCCCACCCGATCTCGCTGCCCTGGCGGCTGCTACCACTGCGGCTGCGAGCAGCGTTGAAGCCAACCTCGCCGCGAGCACCCGGCTGACCGTCGAAATTCAGGCGATCGACGAGTTGATCGCTCGCCTGCTCGAACTCGACGCGTTGCTAGCGGACATCGAAAGACGTTACGCAATCGTGGGCGGGGTCGCCGAAATCGCCATGGGCACAGGCAAGAACCAGGCCCGGATCAGTTTCCAGCGGTTTGTCCTTTCCGCCTTTCTCGACGGCGTGTTGCTCGCGGCCACCGAGCGGCTGCGCATCATGAGCCGCAACCGCTATCAGTTGCAGCGCTGCCGCGAATTGGAGGACCGTCGCCTGGCCGGCGGTCTGGATATCGAGGTCCACGATGCCTGGTCCGGCGAGGCCCGGTCGGTGGCAACGCTTTCGGGCGGCGAAAGTTTCCTGGCGTCGTTGTCGCTGGCGCTGGGTCTGGCGGACGTCGTGCAGACCTACTCCGGCGGCGTGCGCCTGGAGACGATGTTCATTGACGAGGGCTTCGGCAGCCTGGATACCGAGTCGCTGGACCTGGCCATCCGCGCCCAGATGGACCTCAGGAAAGGCGGGCGCCTGGTCGGGATCATCTCCCACGTGGACGAGCTTCGCGAGCTCATTGACGCCCGGCTGGAGGTCTCCGCCGGCGACCACGGCAGCCGGGCGCGGTTCGTGGTCGGGTGAGGTGTGTTGCCCCGCAGGCGCAACTGATCGACCTGACCGCGGGCAGGACGCTGGTCGACGCTTCGCAAGGTGGCCGGCAGAGGAAGCAATACACGCTCGTCGGCGCCGCGTTTCAGCTCGATGCAGTCCGCAAAGCCGCGGCGAGGATCAAGCCCGAGATGGCGTATTTGCTGACGCCCGGCGCCAAGGTTTCGCTCGACTTCGACCAGCCGGCCATCAACGGCGAGATCAAGCAGCGGGCCGCGGACTCGATCAAGGCCCAGTTGAAGCACGCGGGCGTGGATGTGGCCGATGGGCAGGCCGTGCAGATCGTCGCCACCAAGACTCCGGGTGAGAGTAAAACAGTGGAGTATCGCATGTTCGGCGGCGGACGGCAGTCGGTCAGCTACACGGTCCAGCAGTATTCCGTGAAGGTCAAGGCGGCTGACATGGTTGCCTGGCAGGCGACAAGCGCTTCGGGCGCCCCGCCGATGGTGATGCTGAAGCAGGGCGAAACGGCGCAGGACCAGGTGAACAAGAACATGGAACAGGCCGACCAGTTCTTCACGCGGGTGAAGATCCCGAAGCTGATCGCCCAGCCGTCGCGGAATCCCGGCTTCGGAGAGTCGCCCCTGTAGTCGCGGTCACCCGTTGTAGCCGCGATCGCTGATCGCGGTTGCGCGCGGTTTGGATTGCTCACGGAGTGACTTCCGTCTTGAGTCCGATTCCCCAGATTCGCAGCAGATCGCGACAGCCCGCCGCGAAATCGGCTGACATATCCACCATCTGGAACAATCTCAGCCACCGAACGGCCGTCATATCGCAGGGACGGTATTGTATCGGGACGATGCGGTTTTCATATCGACGTTCGTCCAATGCGAACGCCACCTCTCGCTTGACCCACATGGAGTTAACAGCATCGGGAGAGAGCAAGACAATGAACCAGTCGCAACGTTGCAGCGCCTTGAGGAGTTCATCCTGCCACTGCTGGGCCCCGATCAAGTTCTGCGGGCTGAAGAAGACTGGAATGCCGTGGCCCCGAAGCACTTCGGCGAGGCGAACCGCCATCTCTTTGTCCTGTGCGGAGTGCGACAGAAAGACCTCAACGGGCAACATGCATATCCCTCTCGGCCAAATCCCTGACGCGTCCCACTATTGCCTGAAAGTCCGGCTGTGCGGACTCGATAAGAACGGGATCGAGTTTGAGCAGAATCCATGGGACGTCGGTTCCCGCCGTGAAGGTGGGGTAGTCAACCAGCACCGGCACCACGCGACCTCCGTAGTTGCCCGATGTCAACGCAAATTGGACATCATTTCGCAACGGGCCGGATTCCACGGCATGGCGCGTGACCAGGGCCACCATGATTTCCGAATGCTCCAGCGCCTCCCCCGTCTTCTTGGCCCAGTTGTCACCGGGATAAATCTCGTCTTCAGGGTTCCACACAGCCATCCCGGCTTTTGCAAGTTCATCGCGCAGACCAATCGCCAAGGCGGTATCCTGCGCGGCGTGACTGATGAACACTCGCATGTGAAGGATCGTAGTCTCCGCACAATAGCGGGTCAATGGTCTTCGGTCCATCGTGCAGGAGAGGAACTGTGCTTGATCTCCACACGCGATCGGGGCTTGCGTTTGTGCCCCGGATACGTGAAAACAGCAACATTGCAGGTGACAGACAAGGAGAAACTCATGAATCGATGGATTCTGATTCTGGTGGCCATGGCGGGATTGTGCATTTCGACTGCGCGGGCGGCCGAGGATTTGCCGGCGGAGACCAAGGAACAGCGCGATGCCCGCATGCAGTGGTGGCGCGACGCCCGCTTCGGCATGTTCATTCACTGGGGCCTGTATTGCGTGCCGGCCGGCGAATGGAAGGGCAAGCAGATCGGCAGCATCGGCGAATGGATCATGAACAACGCCAAGATTCCGGTGAACGAATACGAGCAATTGCGCGATCAGTTCAACCCGGCCAAGTTCGACGCCAAAGAGTTCGTGCGCATCGCCAAGAGCGCCGGGATGAAGTACATCGTCATCACCAGCAAGCACCACGACGGCTTCTGCCTCTGGGATTCGAAAGTGTCCAACTACACCATCATGTCCACGCCCTTCAAGCGGGATATCCTCAAGGAACTGTCGGTGGCCTGCGAGGCCGAGGGCGTGCGGCTTTGCTTCTACCACTCGATCATGGACTGGCACCATCCCGACGCGCAAGCTCCGCATTACCCCACCTACAACACCGGGCAGAAGAAGAACCCCAACTTCGCCCGCTATCGCGAGGAATACCTCAAGCCGCAGATCAAGGAGCTGCTGACCGGCTACGGCAACATCGGC
>JBIOJL010000251.1:0-9051 GCA_044450885.1 Tepidisphaerales bacterium | reverse complement strand
GGCAAACGGTTCATCGAGGCGCGCTATCGCCTGGCCGAGGCGCAACTGGCCGGCAACCTGCATGTGGCGGCGCGGCAGGAGGTCGAGGATTTGCAGAAGTTGATGGCCGCCAAGCCCGAGGCGTCGAAGGATGTAGCCCCCGGCGATGTAGCGTGGCTGCTGGTGCGCACCTACAACCTGCCAACGCCCGGCGATCTGCTGGAAAAGGCGGTTGCCACCGCCCGCGAATTCGCCGCGAAATTTCCCAAGCATCCCAACAGCGTCGAGGCGGCGTATTGGATTCCCCAGGCCTATTTGAACGCCGGCCGAGCCGATCAGGCGATCGTTGCCTACCAGGAGTTCATCGACGGGAAGGGTTACGGCCTGCCCGACGGCGCCGATGCCACCAAGCGCCAGGAAGGCCGCGACAAGAGCCCGGCCGAAATGAAGGATGAGTACACCAAACAGGCCGTCTATCAAATCGCCCAGATCCGCTTCAACCAGAAGGAATACGCCAAGGCCATCGAGCAATGGCAGTCGTACGTCAGCAAATATCCCAATGGCCCGCAGTGGGCGTCGAGCCAGATGGAGATCATCAACGCCGAGTTCCAGATGGCGCTGGAGTCGGTGGCGGCGAAGAAGTACGACGAGGCCCGCAAACGGTTCGATGCCTTCATGGAGAAGCACCCGCTTGATGCCCGCATCGCGCAGATTCTCTTTGTCTACGGGCAAATCCATTACGCGGCGGCCCAGAAGCTGGAGGAGGACAAGGGCGAGGCGGCAAAGATCACCGACGCCTATCGCCAGGCCGTCGAGGAGTGGACCAAACTCGTCACCCGATTCCCCGGAACCGATCAATCCTCATTGGCGCAGTACCGGATCGCGCAAATCCACGAGGAGAAACTCGGCGATCTCGAAAAGGCCATCGATGCCTACCGCAAGCTCAACTGGGGCCCCAGCGCCGCCAGCGCCGCTGGGCGCGTCGCGGTGATGAGCCAGAAGAGCCTGGCCATGAGCACCGAGCGCGTATTCCGCAGCAATGAGCCGGTGAAGCTCAAGCTCAACACCCGAAATATCGAGAAGCTGACCGTCAAGATGTACCGCCTGGACCTGGAGAGCTACTTCCGCAAGGCCCACGGCATCGCGGCCGTCGAATCGCTGGACATCGCGCTCATTCAGCCGGACAAGACCTGGGAACTGAAGGTTGACAACTACGCGAAATACAAGCCGATCGAGCAGGAACTCCCCGTTCCGTTTACCGATGCCAAGCCGGGCGTGTGCGTCATCAACGTCAGCGAGGAGGACCTGGAATGCACGACGCTGGTCATGCGCTCCGACATCGACCTGATCCTCAAGAGCAGCCGGCGCGAGGCCCTTGTGTTTGTGCAGGACATGCTCAAGAACGCTGGCGCCGAGGGCGTCGATCTACTCTTCAGTGACGGCCAGAAGATCTTCGCCACCGGCAAGACCGGCAAGGACGGTGTCTTCCGCGCCAAGTTCGATCAGCTCAAGGACCTGAGCACGATCCGCGTCTTTGCGGTGCGCGGCGAGGGCGATGTGCGCGAGCGGCATGTGGCCGCCAACATGCTCGTCACCAGCGGGCTGAACCTCTCGCGCGGGCTCTCGCCCAAGGGTTACCTCTACACCGATCGCCCGGCGTATCGCCCCGGCCAGCCGGTGTTCGTCGGCGGAGTGATCCGCCACGTCAAGGATGGTTCATACGTCGTGCCCAAGGGTCAGCCCTATCTCGTGAGCGTCACCGATCCCGGCGGCAAGCTGCTGTGGGAAGAAGAGAAGACGCTGTCGGAATTCGGCACGCTCAACGCGCGCATGTTGCTGGATGAGGCGGCCGCGGTTGGCCAGTACACGGTGACGGCCCGCCAGAAGTTGGAGCAGGGCAGCGCGGCTGTGCCGCTGGTGTTCTCCGGGTACTTTGCCGTGCAGCAGTTCCAGACGGAGAAGATGCGGCTGAAGCTCGAGCCGGCCCGGCAGGTCTATTTCCGCGGCGAGAGCGTCGAGCTGAGCATCACGGCCGAATATTACTGGGGCGCCCCGGTGGCTCAGAAAGCCGTTCGCTATCACCTGCCGGACGGGCGCCAGTTCCTGGAGAAGACGGACGACAAGGGCAAGCTCAAGGTGACGTTCGACACCACCGCCATGACGCCCGGTTCGGCGCTGCCGTTCAGCGCCAGCGTCGAAGGCGAGAACGTGGCCGCCAACACCAGTGTCTTCCTGGCGCAACTGGGGTTCAATGTCGCCATCACGACGCAGCAGCCGCTCTATCTTGCCGGCGAGCCGTTCGAGGTGACCGTGAAGACCACCACGCCCGATGGCAAGCCGACGGGCGCTGAAGTCAACCTCATCGTGCTGCGGCGGCAGTTGCTGAAAGCCGACCCGGTGCTGGCGGGAGTGCCTTGGGTGAGCGTCGCGGCCCGGCCGGCCGCCGAGCAGACCGTCTCCGAGCAGAAGGTCAAGACCGACGAGAAGACGGGCCTCGGCACGGCCAGGCTGACGCTGGACGCGGGCGGGATCTATGTGTTGCGCGCCACGGGCAAAGACCGTTTCCAGCAGGTGGTGACGGGCGAGGGCATGCTCACCATCTCCGATGCGACCGATGACATCAAGCTCCGTTTTATCGCCGACACGGATACACTCAAGGTCGGCTCGAGGGTGCCTTTGAGGCTGCACTCGCGGCTGGAAAAGGCGCTGGCGCTACTGACGTTTGAGGGCGAGGACATCCTCGAATATCGCATCCTCAACCTGAGGAAGGACCACAACGACATCGAACTGACCATCGGGCACGAGCATTTCCCCAACTTCACCATCTCGGCCGCCGCCATGGACAGCAAGTATTTGCGGTATGCGGCTCGATCGTTCGCCGTGCAGCGCGAACTGAAGGTGACCGTGAAGCCGGCCAGGGAAATCTGCGCCCCAGGCGAGGAAGCCAAGGTCGAAATCCTCGTCACCGATCAGCTTGGCAAGCCGGTGAAAGCCGAGCTAAGCCTGGCAATGGTGGATGAGGCGCTGCTGGCGGTATTCGCCGACAGCACGCCGAAGATCCTCGACTTCTTCCAGGCCGACGCCCGCAGAACCGGCGAATTTCGCATCGCCACGTCGGCCGGCTTCGCCTACGCGGGCCTGACGCGCAATGTCGTCAAGGCGTTCGCCGAAGAGGCCGACCGCATCGCCCGCGGCGAGGATGAGACGCGCCGGATCGTCGAACTGCGTGAGCGTCTGCAGAAAGAGGTCGAGCAGCGCGCCATGCAGCAGCAGTTGAATCTGGATGTCGCTCAAACTGACTTGCAGACCAGCGCGGAGTTCGGCATCGCAAATGGCCGCAGCCAGGTTCTGCTGCCCAGTGGCAGCGGCACCCTGACCCTTACCGGCAACAACACCTACACTGGCGGGACCAGTAACCTCTCGGGCAACTTCGCCAATTCCTACAACAATACGCTCTCCGTTACTGGTGGCACGCTGGTGCTTGGTGGCCAGACGCTTAGTAACGAGACGGAAGCGCTGGCGCCGTATGGAATCCCCGGTGGCGGCGCACAGCAACAAGCACAAGGCATGCCTCAGCCACAAGGTCAAGCCGGCGTGCAGCACGCCCTCCGGATCGTTGACGGCAATGAGGGCCTGCAATTGGGCGCTCAAGTCAAGTTCCGTAGCGGCCTCATCAACAACGCCCCGATGCAGCCCGGCCCCTCGCAGCCCGCCAATCCAAAGCCACAGCCCGATGCCGTGACTCTGGCGTACTTCGCCGACATACCCGCGGCCGCCAAAGGCGAAGTCCCCACGATCCGCCGCGAAGTGCCCGAGGCTGGCTTCTGGGCTCCGGCCATCGTCACCGACGACGCTGGCAAGGCGACCGTCAACGTCCCCATGCCCCAGAGCACGACGGCCTGGCGCCTGACCTCGCGCGGCTGCACGGTCGAGACCCTCGTCGGCGAGGCGACCGCCACCGTCACCACGCGCAAGGAGTTCTTCGTCGAAATCAAAGCCCCCGCATCGCTCCAGGAAGGTGACAGGGTCCGCATCCTGGCCCGCGTCCACAACCTCGGCGACTACGAGGGCGCGGTCGATCTTGCCCTGGCCATCACCGGCGACGGCGGGAATGCCCCGAAAATCGCCGAATTGAAGCAGACCGTGCAGGTCAAGAAACAGTCGAGCAGTGAAGCTTTGTTCGACGCGGTGGACATTCCCGCCGCCATGCGCCTCACGCTCCAAGTCGATGCCAGGGCCGGCCAGTTGAGCGACCGGCTGACGCGCACGCTCGCCGTGCGCCCCTGGGGCCTGGATTTCGCGACGGCCGCCGGCGGCGCTGCCACCAGCGATGCCCTCGCGTCTGTCGAGTTGCCGGCCGACCGCGCGTACAAGAGCCAGTGGATGACCATCTCCGTCGGCCCGAGCATGCAGCGGGCGATCCTCGATCTGGCCCTGGGCGAATACCGCGTTCCTCTCGCCAGCGATCGCTCGTATCTGCCCGGCCCGCCGGCCTACGGCGCGTCGGCCGGGTCCGAATTGCTCGGTGTGGTCAGCGCACTGGATTATGCCAAGACCGTGAACGCACCACAGACCGACTACGTGCGCCTGCTGGATCGGGCACGCGCGCTGGTGAGCACGCTGGTCGCCTCGCAACAGAAGGATGGCGGCTGGATGTGGCTCTGCCGCGGCACTGAGAGCAACTGGGCCGCCAGTACCATGTCGTTCTGGGCCTTGTCGCGCGCCAAGTCGCTCGGCATCGCCGTCAATGATTCCACGCTGGCCGGCGCCCAGGCGTTCCTGCTGAGCCAGTTCACCAAGGCCGCCGCCAACGACAACGACGCCAAGGCAGTGATCCTGCACGCTCTGTCGGCGTCGGGTGCGGCCGACTTTGCCAACATCAACCGCCTCTACCGCGAGCGCAACATTCTCAGCGACACCGCGCTCGCCTACACCGCGCTGGCCCTGGCCAACCTCAACCGAAATGAAATCGCTGGCGAGCTGCTCGACCTGCTGGCGACCAGAGCCAGGTCAAAGACCGCCGACGGGAGAGCGCTCATGAGCTGGGAGGGCGCACGTTCGCACGCGTGGCTCACGGATCGCATCGAAACGACGGCCGTGGCCCTGCTGGCGATCGTGAAAGTGAAACCCACTTCAGACAAGGCGAAGGAGATCGCCGAGTTCCTCCTGCACGAACGCGGCTGCTACGGCTATCCGCTGGCGAAATCGAACGGCCCCGCCATCGCGGCGCTCGCGGCATACTTTGCCAGAGGCAAGTACGCCGCCGCCCAGTATCAGCTCGTCATCGAGGTCAACGGCAGACCGTTTAAGACGATCGACGTCAACGGCGATCAACCCACGACGCTCAGCAACGTGGCCGCGGATCTGCTCAAGACCGGCAAGAATACGGTCACGTTCAACCTCAAGGGCCGGGGCGATTTCACCTACGCCGTGACGCTGCGCGGCTTCTCGGCGCAGATGAAGGATCCGGGCACGCTGGCCGAACTGAAATGGAAGGACCGCTACTACTACCACGCCCCGCTGGAGTATCGTGGCCGCGCCATCGGCGCCGCCAGCACCTCGCCCGTGGCCAACGCCGAGATCGGGCAGCGCATCAGCGTGAAGCTGGAACTCACCGAGAAGTGGCGCGCCGACCAGTATGTGGTGATCGAAGAACCTTTGCCGGCCGGCGTGGTGCTGGTCGACGGTTCGGTCAAGGGCGGCTTCCGACAGTTCGAGGCCAGCGGCTCGAAGATCACGTTCTACTACGCACCCGGCGACATGCTCGACAAGCTCGAGTACCAGCTTGTCGGTTACGCGACGGGCGGTTACCGCGTCCTGCCGACGGTCGTCCGCGACGTCGTCACCCCCGGCCGCATGCGTATCGCCGAAGCCAAGGAACTCTCTGTTCTGGCTCCCGGCGAGCCGTCCAAGGATCCGTACCAGTGGAACAGCGCCGAGCGCTTCGCCATGGGCAGCGCCTACTTCAACGACGGCCTGTACAAGGAAGCCCTGGGCTATCTGGCCGAGTTGTACAAGGTCGACAAGGCATACAACGAGCGTGAACTGGCGCGGATGCTGCTCTGGATCTATGCCAGCCTCGAGTTCTATGACGCCAAACAGATCGTGGCCGTCTTCGAGGTCGTGCGCGAGCGGCACCCGGACCTGGTGATCCCGTTCGACAAGATACTCGTCGTCGGCAAGGCCTACCGCGACATCGGCGAGTTCGAGCGCGCCTGGTACGTCTTCCGCGCGGTCATCGACGCCAGTTTCGTGAATGACTCCTCCGTGTCGGCCGTGCTGTCGGATGAGGGCCAGTTCCTCGCCTCCATCGACTTCCAGGAAGAACTCTGGCGCGAGTACCCCGACACGGCCGACGTCACCTCATCCTACTTCGCACTGTCGCAGCTTCTCTACCAGAAAGCCCCCCAGGCGCACCTCATCGCCAAGCAGGAGCGCAAGATCGCCCTGACCCGCGGGCGCACACAGGTTCCGGCCGACCGCGTGCCCAACCGTGTCGAGATGCTCAAGGAGGCCCTGCGCATGCTGGTGGCGTTCCGCTCGCTCTATCCCGACAACCCGCTGGCGGATGATGCCGCCTTCTCGCAGGCCAATGCGCTGCTGGAACTGAAGGACTACAGCGCGATCGTCAGCGTGACCCGGTCGGCAGCCGCGCTCTATCCCAAGAGCGAATATGCCGGCAGCTTCCAGTACATGGGCGCACTGGGCTATTTCTGGCAGCGCGACTACGCCGACGCGCTCAAGGCCGCCGAACTGGTGGCCAATGGCGCGAGCAAGGACCGGGACTTCGCCCGTTACATCGTCGGGCAGATTTACCACGCCCAGGGCAAGCCCGCCTCCGCGATCGAGTGGTATCACAAGGTCGAGAATCTCTACCCGGACGCGAAGGAGGCCATCGGCTACTTCGAGCAGACGAAGATATCGGTCGATGAGGTCAGCCTGTTCAAGCCGGGCGAGGCCGCGCAGCTCAAGATCAAGTACCGCAACATCAAGGAGGCGGCCGTCCGCATCTACAAGGTGGACCTGATGAAGCTCTACCTGCGCGAGAAGAACCTGGCCAACATCACGCGGGTCAACCTCTCGGGCATCACGCCCGAAGCCGAGATCACGCTGAAACTCGGCGATGGCCGGGACTACGTGGAGAAGGAGGTCATGGCCAAGCTGCCGATCAAGGATGAGGCGGCGTATCTGGTGATCTGCCGCGGCGATGACCTGTTCACCAGCGGCGTCGTCCTCATCACGCCGCTGAAGATCGAGATGCAGGAAGATGGCGCCTCCGGCCGCGTGCGGGCCAATGTCCTGGACAGCGTCAAGAACGAGTACGTGCCCGAGGTGCATGTGAAGGCGATCGGCTCGGCTGACAATGAGTTCAAGTCCGGCCAGACCGACCTGCGCGGCATCTTCATCGCCGACGGACTGCGCGGCAAAGCAACGCTGATCGCCCGCGTGGGCGACTCGCGCTATGCGTTCTATCGCGGCGACAAGTGGATCGGCCCGCCGGCAACAGCCGGTAAACCGGCCGCCCAGCCGCCGGCCCCCGCTTCGTCGGTTGACTTCCTGCAGAACCTCAAGGGCGGCAACAAGGACATCCAGGAGAAGAACCTGAAGCAATTCGAGCAGCAACGCCGGAACCCGAATGGCGGCGTGGAGATTCAGAAGACCAAATGACCTTGGAGTCTCTGCGACATGTGTCGCGACAACGGCGGTTTGACGCCGCCTGGATATCACGAAACCAGTCGGGCGTAACTGATCGACAGTTGCGAACGCAGCGTTCAACCGTTGTCCGACGGCACCGGTAGGTATGGACAATGATGCCACGTCTGGTTGTCTTCATCGTTGTCACGCTTATCCCGGGTCTGAATATCCTGGCTGGACCGGAGTTCCGTCCCAGAGAGGTGTGGTTGGATACAGAGGGCAAGCCGATCCGGGCCAGCAGTGCGGGGATTCTGCAGCGGGGAGAGGTGTATTATCTCTATGGAACCGATATGGGCTCGCCGCGCCGGAGCACAGTGATGTGCTACTGGTCGAAAGACCTGTACAACTGGAAACTGAAGGGAGCCGTGTTTGAAGCGGCCGGCCTGCCACAGGAAATGGACCGGGGGTTTGTCGAGCGACCGAAGTGCTGCCGATTCGGCGTGCGCTGGAGAATATTCGTGTCACGACTGCACTGCGGAACACGATGCAACCGAGCAACACTTGATCGGCAACACGACTCGCGAGAATTCTCCGTCAAGGTGCCAAGACATAGTGTATACTGTCCGTGGCCATTTATAGGAGTACACCGATGGACGCGATGTCACCCGAGTTTGAGGCAGAGTGCCGCGCGATAGTGGACCGGTACTTCGCCGCTTGCCCGGATGCCACAATGCAACAGCGAGCCCACAGGGCATTGCGTCTGCTGCGCGCGAGTGAGAAACCGCTCAAGGGCAAGGCCGAAGGCTGGGCGGTGGGGATCATCTACTTCGTGAGCACCGATGGCCGCATTCCGTGCGGGATGCCCGACATGCTCAACAGCGAGTTCGAGCAATTCATGGGAATCACGATGGGTACGGCCCGTTATCGGGCCGCCCGGGTGCGGGAACTTATTGTGTTTTGAGCGCTTCTGCGGAAAACCTCGAATAGAGCTCTCGCTAGGCCAGGGGGAAAAATCGCGGCCAGAAAGCACGGGCGCGATGAAGAAGGCTAAGAAGGAAAGTCTTGCTAACCCAGATGCCAATGGCAACGTGCCACATTCGCCTCCGGCATCAACTCGGTTTCCTCGAAAAGACTCCATTATGGTTCCATTCCAGGCAAATCGACGATCTGCCAAGTCCAGTGCAACCCGGTAAATGGCGGTCGTTTTCCTGCCGCCATCATCTGGACAATCGCATCGCGCTCCTTGAGGATCATCCGGATCGCGTGCGGGAGGGCGTCCAGCGGTATCTCCGCATCGCGCACCGTGGGCGCCACCCAGATTTGTTCGAGTGGATCGCCATCGGTCGCCGCACAAAGAATCTTGATCGGCGCTATACTGCCATCGAGGCCGACACAGGTCCAAAGTCCTAACATCGGTAAGCGGTGCGGCCAGTTCTT
>JBIOJL010000250.1:0-9096 GCA_044450885.1 Tepidisphaerales bacterium | reverse complement strand
TGCAAAGGCTGAGATAGGACTCCGGCGCCTCTTTCCGGGCCAGTGCTTCTTCATATTGCGCCAGTGCCTCCGGATAGCGGGACAGGTTCCAATAGCATTGTCCCAGCATCAGCGGCGAAATCCGGCCGCCGGCTTTGCGGGCGCGTTCGAGGTACTGGATGGCCAGTTCGTCATCGCCGCGGAATGCGTACCAGCGGCCCACGATGCCGAGCGCCGCCGGGTCTTCGGCGTTCTTCACAAGTGCAGCCCGGGCGGCGGGGAGTTTCGCCTCGAATTCAATGTGCCGGGCCGGACGGGAGAAGTCCCAGAGCTTGACGGTCTTGTCATTGCTGGCCGAAATCGCGGCCGATCCGTCCGGCGTAAAGGCGACGTTCCTCACCCAGTCGGTATGTCCGGTGAAGGTCTGAATCTCTTTCCCGCTGCCCAGATCCCATAGCTTGAGGGTCTTGTCGTAGCTCGCGGAGAGAGCCGTGCGGCCATCGGGGGAAAAGACGACTCCCAGCACGGACTCCGTGTGCCCGGCGAAGTCCCGAATCTCTTTGCCGCTCGCGAGATCCCAGAGCTTCATGGTCTTGTCGGCGCTTCCCGAGAGCGCCAGGCTGCCGTCAGGTGAGAAGGCGACACCAATGACCCAATAGGTATGCCCGGCAAGCTCTCGTATCACCTGCCCGGTTTCCAGATTCCAAAGCCTCACGGTATTGTCCTGGCTTGCCGACAGTGCGCTGCGGCCGTCGGGGGAAACGGCGATGCAGTATATGTGTCCGGCATGCGCGGGGGAGAAGGTTCGAATCTCCTTGTGCGTGGCCACATCCCACTGCTTCATCGTCTTGTCCGTTCCTCCTGACAAGACCGAACGACCATCAGGCAGGAAGGCGACGCTCCACACCGTGCCGACATGTCCTCGAAAAGGCGGCTGTATCTCCTTCCCGGCAGCAAGATCCCAGAGCCGCAGCGTGCCGTCTTCGCTGGACGAAATCGCGGTTCGACCGTCGGGCGCGAACGAGACGCCGATCAATGGTTTCTCGTGACCGGTAAAGCACCGAATCTCCTTCATCGTCGCCATGTCCATGAGCCGCAGCGTCTTATCGTTGCCCGTGGCCAGGGCTGTCCGGCCGTCCGGGGAGATGGCGACTCGCCGGACCTCATCGCCATGCCCCGTGAAAGTGGGTATCTCCGTGTCGGTGGCCACGTCCCACTGCTTGAGAGTCTTGTCAACACTCGCCGAAAATGCGGTCCGGCCATCCGGGGAAAACGCCACGCGGGTCACCCAATCGGTGTGTCCCGCGAACGTGCGAATCTGCTTGCCCGTCGCGATGTTCCAGAGTTTGAGGGTCTTGTCATCGCCTCCCGAGAGTGCGGTGCGGCCATCGGGCGCGAAGGCCACACCCCACACCGGTTCGGAGTGGGCCAAAATCAGGTCGGTCTGGCCCGACACCTGCAGGGAGTCTCCCTGGAAACGCAAGCTTGGTTTGGCCGCCGCCACGTCCCACAGCCTGATGGTGCAATCATCGCCGCCCGACAGAAACGTGCGGCCATCGGGCGCAAAGGCGACGCTCCTGATTACAGCGGTGTGTCCCGCGAACGTGCGCATCTCCGTGCCCGTCGCCATATCCCATAGTTTGATCGTCTTGTCGTCGCTTCCCGAAAGCGCGGTGCGGCCATCGGGCGAAATGACAACGCATTCGACCTTGCCGGCATGGCCTGGTCCCTTGAAAGTCAGAACTTCCTTACCTGACCCGATATCCCAAAGCTTCAGTGTTCTGTCGTCGCTTCCCGACAAGGCCAGGCGCCCATCGGGCGATATGACCGCTCTTGCCCGGTCGCGATGTCCGACGAAGGGCCGGACCTGATTCGCTGTTTCCACATCCCAGAGAATGAGCGTCTTGTCGGCGCTTCCCGAGAGAGCCGTGCGGCCGTCCGGGGAGAACGCCACGCTCAGCACCGAACCAGTGTGTCCCTTGAAAGTACGGATCTCCCTGCCCGTGGCGACATCCCAGAGTTTCAGCAACGCATCGGAACTTCCCGAAAGGATCCGGCTTCCATCGGGTGATACGGCGACGCTCGTCACCCGATTGGCATGACCGCTGAATGCGGAAGCATCACTGACCGGCGACCCAAACCGGGCATCGCTGTCAAGCAACGGCGCGGTGATCCAAAGCGGCGAGACGGATGTGTCAGGCAGAAGTTTCATCCCTTGATGCAGAACCTGACGAGCCTCGGTTGTCCGGTGCGTCAGAACAAGGTAACTGCCCTCGTAGCTCAGGCTGGTGACCAGGCGATCCTGGGCCGTGCGCAGCGAGCTTTGCGCTCGCTCGGTCGCCTGGTCGGCTTTCACTTCGGCCGCCGTGGCCTTGCGCCATTGCCGATGGCTGAACAGCCCGAAGCCCAGAAGGAACAGGACCAGAACCATCACCAGCGACATCCGCCGCCGGGCGATGCGAAGTTCGAGGCGGGTTGCCCGTTCGCGTTCGGCGGCCCGCGCCAGTTCCTCGCGCTGCTGTCGCTCGTCGCGGCTGGCCCGGACCGGGGCCGCGAGCACGTCGTGAGTCAGCTCCACGCGCTGCGTCCCGAAACGGTCGTCAATCCGCAGCAGCCGGCGCGCCACCAACGCGTCCAGGCTGGCACGGCCGACTTTAACCAGCGCGTCGTCGATATCCTGTGAATTGCGGTAGCCCGAGACGGTCAGCAGTTGATTCTCCACCCAAAGCCGCACCTCGGGAGACGTGCCCGCAAGGCTGCGCTCGTAGAAATCGCTGAGAATCTCCGCCCGGTCGCCGGCCACGAGGTCGGCGGTGATCTTCGGCAAATCGCGCGCCAACCGCCGCTCGTTCAACTCGCGGCAGATGATGCTCAGCAGCGCCGGCTCCACCCGCATCGCCGCAAGCTGCTCCTCCGTGAGCGTTTGTGCGGCGGAGCCGGCCACGAATTGGACGATCCGCAGCGCGACATCCGCGTCGATCAGCGCCGCTCCAGGTCTGGTCACGGCCTCGCACGCCTGCATGCCATTCAGCGGCGACAGGAGCATCCGATTGTGCTGCAGCGAGGGGATCACGCCGCTCAGGGTCTCCAGTTCCGAGAGAAAATCCGCCCGCAGGGTGATGACGATCCGAAAAGCCGCTGGATCAAAGTTGTAGTCGGCCGCCTGGGCCTCGCCGCTCTCCAGCCGGGCTTTGAGCGATTCCGGCGGACGGTTCTCGATCAGATCCGCCAGCTCGGTCACGAACGCCTGCCCGCGCTGCCGGGCGGTGTCGGATGCCCGGCCAAGCGTGAACAACTCCTCGAACTGATCGAGCACGATCACCGGCGTCAACAGGCGCTGGCGGCTGCTCCAGAAATCGGCGCGTTTGTCGTGGAAATACTCCCACAATGTCTGCCCGGACCGCGGCATTGGGGCGTCGATGTGTCCACTGGCAATCTCGGCCGCCACGGCGGACATGAATTGCCCGGCCAACGGCGGCGCGTCCTCGGCATGCACCAGCCGGACGAGCACGGGCATGCAGTCCTCGCGGCGCAGGTGCGGGAACAACCAGGCCTGCAACAGCGAGGTCTTGCCCAGCCCCGACTGGCCGAACAGCACGCTCAGCGTTTCGCGCTTGACCAGCCGCCGCAGGTTGTCGCCGTCGGCATCGCGGCCGAAGAAATAGCCGGTGCTCGATTCATCGAACGCCGCCAGACCCGGCCACGGTCGCTCCGGTGTCACCAGCGGTGAGGTGAGGTTGTCGGGCGCATCGGTCATGTTCTACTCTCGCAACTGCGCCTTCCGCGCCTCGCGCACCCGCTGCACGATGGTCTGCACGAATGCCTGGTCCGTGGCGGCGGGATTGACCTGCGTCCAGTGCAGCGCCCTGAACTCCTCGGGCACGCGCGCCTCGGAACTGTCGATATCGTCGATGGCCACGGGAATGATGAAGGTGACGGATTTGTCGATCCGCTGCGCCCGCCGCAGCGCCACGTTCCACTCTTCGCGGAATACGCCTTCGAGGCGGGCGTTGGTGCGGTTGGAGATGACCGGGAGGAAAAGGGAGCAGTTGCGGATGCGCTGTTTGATCGTGTGTTCCCAGTCGTCGCCCGCCTGAAGCTTGCGCGCGTCGAACCACACATCCACGCCGGCCCGTTGCAGGGCGTCATGGATCGCCTGAACGGCCGGGCGGTCTTCGTGGGCATAGCTGAGGAAGACGGCGCCCGCCGGCATCTCCTCCGACGCCACGGAATCCGCCGCGGGGGCGGTCGGAGCGCCGGCTTGCTGCTCGTGATATCGCCGCGAAAGTTCGGCGACGAACTCGATCGGGCCGCTCTCGGCGAAGATGCGCGTGGGCCGGCTGTAAGTCCGCAGGAACTCTTTCAAGTTGGAGTCCCTGTCGCCATCCCTGCTGACCAGCGTTTCGGCGCAGGCGCGATCGAGGTAAAGCCGGTCTCCCTTGGCCAGGCGCAGGAAAAATCTCGTCAGCCAGTCGGGGAAGCGCGTGCCGATGAGCAGTAGATGGTTGGCCTTTAAGGCATCAAAGAGAAGCTTGGGCCGTTTGTCGACGGATTGCAGGGCATGCAGGAACTCGAGCCGGTCTTCCTCGGTGACCACGTAGTCGGGAACGGCCGAGACTTTGCCCAGGAGGTGGTAGACGGTGGGCCGGCTAAGTTGGTCGAAATCGCAAGGCAGATCCTGGGCATTGTTCGGCGAATATTTGAAGCTTTGGACGCCGGGGGTGCCGGCGAATCGTTCCGCGTTGATCGCCTGTTCCAGAAGGGAATCGGAGGTGGTGGAGATGAAGAGCTTGAAATCGGCGATCCGGGCAAGTTGCCGAAGCGGCACGGGAACGAACGGCGCCAGTTCCTTGGTCGCGGAGCGCATCCGGGAATAGACGGTGGAGCGATCGCCGCCGCCGCGCAGATATTCGCGAACCACGGCATCGACCAGATCCGGTCCAGGCGGCACACCCGGCAGGCCCAGAAGCCGCGCCAGGGTTTCGGCCAGCCGCTGGTCCAGCAGCACCTGCTCGCCGTCGTTGCTCTCGATGCATAACAGATCCCGCCCGACGATGGGAATCACGCGCTGGTCGGCGATGGTGACCAGCAGATCGTCCCATGAGAATCTCGCATCCGCCGACCCCATAGACCGCAAAGAGTACATGGCCGGCTGGTCCTTTGCAACACGCCGCCAGCCCGGAACGAAGTGTTGTCCTCAAAGTGGGGCCAGCATCCCCGCCGGCCGTTCGTAATACCAATTTCAGCCGGTCTTCAGAGTCCGATTTGAAACATCTGCAACCCGCGTTGGTTCACACGTTCCCCCATGATTCCTTCGCCCGCCCCAACGCACGCGCCGGCGCGCTCCGGGGCTGTCGGAAGGCCGTCGATCCAGACTCGCAGATCATCCCACTGCTTCGCCTTCGCCATCGCTTCGGCGATCAGCCGGCAACTCATTGCCTGCTGGTGCGGGTCGGTCAAGTTCTTGATCTGGCGCTGCGCTTCGGCAATTAGGCCAAGCTTGATCAATCCCTCGATAATGCCGCGATGGATGCCCGATTTGTAGAGTTCATCATCCACCCTGCCGAGCAGTTTGGTCGCGCTTTCGATTTCCCCCGCCCGGCCCAGGGCTTGGCCGACGTCGCATAGATCCCAGGGAGCATCAGAGGCGGTGCGGTCGGTGGCGGGGATGGCGCCAGTGGCGTCGTCAGCCAGTTGCACACTGGCCAGACACCCCGGAATGTCACCGGCCTTGGCCTGGGTTTCCGCGAGTCGGCGTAATGAACGGGCCTTGGTTCGCAAGTCCGCAATGGTGTCGGTAGCCGTCCGGGCGAGCCGGAGCGATTCGAGCGCGCCGGGTTTGTCGTGATGGTCGCACTGGGTCGAGGCGATCATCGTATATTGGAACGACTTGTCATCGGCTTCGACAATCCGCGCTGCATCTTTACCAGCCATGGAGATGTTGCGTTCATATCCGAGTTTGTCGCCAGCCTCCTTCTGGCGGCCGGCAATGATGCAGTAGAGGAACACGCGCGCCGCGGGGTCGGTGATGGCCTGGGCCAGCGTCTGCGCGGCCGGATAGTCGCCCAACTGAACATAAGCCATCCCGGCATCGCCGCGAATCTTGTCGGCCTCGGCGGGAGTCGCCCCATCGGCAATGGCCTGGGCACGATGAAGATAGTCGGCGGAGGCGGTTGGTTGTTTAAGCCCAGCGGCCAGCAGCGCCAGGGCATCGAAATGGCCTGCCCGCCGAACGGGATCCTTCTCATCCTGGGCGATTCGCGCTGCGCCATCCCAATCGCCCATGACCGCACGGGATTGCATCACTGGCACATACACCATGCTCCGAATGGTCGGGTCCGTCACCTTCGCGCATTCCGCGTCGGCCCGCGCGAGCGATATTCGAGCCTTGTCTTTGTCTCCAAGATGCCACTGGAGCCGGGCGCTGCTCGCCAGGAAGATGGCCCGGCCCATAGGCTCGGTCTGCGACTCCACCAGCCGGCCAAGCATCTCTACCACCTTGGGCAGATCCTGGGCGTCGCCCAATTTCGCCTGGCCCATCACGGCAAAATCGAGCATGGTCAACTTTTCGGGTTTCGTTTCGGCGGATAACTCGACGACGGCGCGGTGGAACCAGAACGCGGCCGACTCGAAATCGCGCGCGGGTTGGCCTTGAGCCTGCCCGAGGCACGGCAAGACCAGAACCGTCATCAGCATCGCCCCGGCCAGCGCCCCCGCGACCCCGCCCACGTTCACCTCCACCTTGGCTTGCACATTCGTCGCCATCATTGGATCACCTCGTCGCCAGTCTACGCCAGCCGTCACCGCGCCACAATGCCGGGTGTTTGTGGCCCGCGTTTCGGGCGTGACGATAAATCCGAGAGGGCGCATGCGGACATGCGGCGGCTACGGCAGCGCCGGTGGACGGGTGATAGCCCGGAAGGAAGTCAAGTGATGAAGGCGGAGCGACGAACCGTTCCGGTGGAGTGCCCAAGCATCCGAAGCCACGGCCGCTGAGATCCGGGCCTCATCCACAGGCCAGACCCCACGGCCCAACGCGGGTGATCTTCATCCGGGGCTCTCGACCCTGCGCCCCCGGCATCGCCGCCTCGGCAACAGGCAGGCGACCGCCGCCGCGAACAACGCCAGCGTTGAGGGTTCGGGCACGGCAACCACGGAGTCGCTGAAGTTGAGCCCGGGGTCGCTGTTGGCGTCCCAGAAGAAGTCCGCCTCGGGCATGGGCTGGTCCAGCGACAGCGTGTCGCTGCCCGGATCGTACGTCGCCGAATAGCCCGACGAGGCGAACGTCGCGTTGAAGAAACCGGCCAGACCCCCGAGCACAACGCTGTCCGTCAATCCCGACGGCGGTTCGAACGCCACAATATAGTCTGTCGGGGTTGTGGTGGTCATGTCGATGAATCCGAAACCGACAACCGACGGATTGCCCGATGCATCCGACCCCATGGACATTCCCGAACTCGAGCCCGTCCCGCTCATGCTGCCCCTGTTCATGCTGCCCCCGCCGCCGCCGCCGCCATTCTGATTGAAGTTGCGGCCGTTGCCGATCTCGCCGGTGGTGTTGCCCGCCTGGGTCGCCCCCGCAGTGACACCCGAGATCGTGAACTGGGTCATGTCGGGCTTGGCCACCTGGGGAAGCTTGACGACCTGTCCGTTGGGCAGCCTGACCGTCGCGTCGGTGCCGGTCGGAAAGTACGTCGGCCATGCAACCGTGTTGCCGACGCTGGCCGTGACGTTGGCCAGAGGGCCCGCCGGAACTTTGGCGGCGTCGGCAGCGGCCGCGGCGGTGACCGCATCGACGATGGCCTTGGCCTTGGCGGCCGACGCGGCCGCCACCTGGGCCGCCGTCGGGCCCGGCGGGTTCGGCATCAGGCCCGCGGTGGCGACGATGTTGGGGACTTTCACCGGCGTCGCCTTCGGCGGCTTGCCGGTATAGACGTTGACAATGTACGGGTTCTGTGCCGTCGAGCCGCTCGTCGGCATGCCCGCCGTGTTCGTGCTGTCGCCGGCCGCCGCGGCGCCGGCCGGGCCCAATACGCAGATCAGCCCGACGCCCTTGCGCGCCAGAGTCCCCCATCCGCGGCCGCGGCAGGCCGAAGCCGGGTCCGCAGGTACTTGAGCGCCTGCCCTGTGGGCATAATTGTAGCGCATGAACTCAACTCGTGTAGTTCGACGTGAACGCATGGGCCACCGCCTTTCGCGCAATTGAATTTGAGTGTTCACAGGACCGCCCGGATCGACCAGCCGGGGCGTCCAACCGATTGTAGGACCCGACAACCACTGAAGACAATACTCCCCCGGTTCACGAGGCTGCCGTCATTGCCCGGCTATCTGTCAGTCACTCGATGGTCACGCCCGTCGCGCCCCGCAGCCCGCAATGCCGCCGACGCCCCACTTCGTGCCTCCGCGCCTCCGCGCCTCAATCCCTCCTCCGCCGCACTCAGCACTCCCCCACTGACCACTGACCACTGACTATTGACTACTGACTTCGCAATCGCCCTTGCCTCCCGCCCATCTCCTGATACTCTATCCCGCGTTGGCAATGGACTGCCGTCTCAATTGAGGTTTCACGGATGAAACGCTTCCCACCCTTCATCGTCGCGTGCGTCGCCCTGTGCATCGCCCCTCTGGCGCTGGCGGATATCGACAACGACATCGCCGCCATCCTGAATGACAAGCTCATCCAGAAGAACCCCGTCGGCGTCGTCATCGTGCGCCTGGACTCGGCCGGCGGCCCGGGCAAACTCGTCTATGCCCACAACCCCGACACGCCGCTCATGCCGGCCAGCAACATGAAACTGCTGACCACGTCCGCCGCCCTCGACACGCTGGGGCCGGATTTAAAGTTCCAGACGCTGCTGCTGCAGCGCGGCGAAGACCTGATCCTGTTGGGCGATGGCGATCCCATGTTCGGCGACTGGGAATATCTCCACAAATCCAACTGGGACATCACCAGCGCCATGAAACTCTGGGCCGAGAAGCTCAAGAAAGCCAATCTGACCCGCTGCCACAACGTGCTGGTCGACGACACCGTCTTCGACCAGGAATTCGTCCATCCGAACTGGCCCGAGCAAACCCGCTACTGCGGCGAGATCGCCGGGATGAACCTGAACATCGGCC